>NZ_CP102288.1:1782500-2112500 GCF_025151535.1 Segatella copri DSM 18205 | reverse complement strand
TATATTGAATATGTGTAACATAGATTCTTTTAAGATTGATTTGAAAGCTTTACCTCAAGGGATAACCGAAAAGGAATTTAAGCTTACCAATGAATATTTTGAGGCAATCGATGCTCCTGATGTTCAGAGAGGCGAGTTGTCAAGTAGTCTGTCTGTCAATAGGACGGACGACTTCTTCGAACTCAATTTCCATACTGAGGGAGTGGTTCACATACCATGCGACATCTGTCTGGACGATATGGTTCAAACCATTGAGACTAATGACAGGCTAGTCGTAAAATTCGGAGAAGAGTACTCAGAGGATGATGATCTGGTGACTGTGGCCGAGAACGAAGGAATACTCGATGTCGCCTGGTTTATCTATGAATTTATAGTTCTCAATATTCCCATCAAGCATGTGCATGCACCTGGAAAATGCAACTCTGCTATGATTGAAAAGCTCAATGAGCATTCTGCCGCCCGAAGCGGTGAGGAAGAAGAGGAAACTGTAGATCCACGCTGGGAAGCTCTATTGAAATTGAAAAAATCAAAATTAAAATTTTAAACATTTAAAAATTATGGCACATCCTAAAAGAAGACAGTCAAAGACACGTACACTTAAGAGAAGAACTCATGATAAGGCAGTAGCTCCTACATTGGCAGTTTGCCCTAACTGTGGTGCATACTATGTATACCACACTGTTTGCCCTACTTGCGGTTACTATCGTGGTAAGGTTGCAATCGTTAAGGAAGCAGCTGAATAATGGGTAAAATTAATGCTGTAATTACAGGTGTCGGTGGCTACGTGCCAGACTATATCCTCAACAATGAGGAATTGTCTCGCATGGTAGATACTACAGATGAGTGGATTACCACCCGTGTGGGTATCAAAGAGCGCCGCATCCTTACAGAGGAAGGTCTCGGAACCAGCTATCTGGCGCGTAAAGCTGCCAAGCAGTTGATTCAGAAGACTGGCGTTGATCCAGATACAATCGATGCACTGATTGTAACAACCACGACACCTGACTACAAGTTCCCTTCTACAGCATCTATCGTCCTCGGTAAGCTGGGCTTGAAGAATGCTTTCGCATTTGACTTCTCTGCAGCTTGCTGTGGATTCTTGTATACCCTTGATGTTGCTGCAAGCATGATTCAGAGTGGTAGATACAAGAAGATTATTGTGATTGGTGCTGACAAGATGTCTTCATTGGTAGATTACACAGACCGTGCTACTTGTGTTCTCTTCGGAGATGGAGCAGGTGCGGTTTTGGTGGAGGCAACTGAAGAGGAGAACGTTGGTGTTCAGAACTCATACCTTCGTACAGATGGACAAGGTTTGCCTTTCCTTCACATGAAGGCTGGTGGTTCTGTTTGCCCTCCATCACATTTTACAGTTGATCATCGCCTGCACTATCTTTATCAGGAAGGTCGTACTGTATTCCGTTACGCAGTAACAGATATGAGCAACGACGTGATGAAGATCATGGAAATGAACAATCTGAAGGCTGATGATGTGAACTGGGTAATTCCTCACGAGGCTAATCTCCGTATTATTGAGGCAGTAACCAAGCGTGCTGGAATTCCACTTGATAAGGTGGTTGTAAACATCGATCATTATGGAAATACTAGTGCAGCAACAATTCCATTGGCACTCTGGGATGCTGAAAGCCAATTGAAGAAGGGCGATAACGTCATCTTCACAGCATTTGGTGCAGGATTTGTACATGGCGCTTCTTTCTATAAGTGGGCGTATGATGGCGCTGCTTACGGAAAGTAATCTATAAAAATAGGATAGAATAATTATCTATATAAGGAAACGCATCTTTCTTATTTCTCTATAAATAAGTAAGGATGCGTTTCTTTAGCTTTAAAACAATAGAGCTTAACTTCTTGATAGTAAATTTTGCTAAATTCAATTTTTTATGCATAAAGCTGGTTTCGTAAATATAGTAGGTAACCCTAATGTGGGAAAAAGTACCTTGATGAATCAATTGGTGGGTGAACGTATTAGTATTGCAACTTTTAAGGCTCAGACAACCCGTCATCGTATCATGGGTATTGTGAATACTGATGATATGCAGATTGTATTTTCTGATACTCCTGGTGTTTTGAAGCCTAATTACAAGATGCAGGAGATGATGCTTGCCTTCTCTGAGAGTGCATTGGCGGATGCTGATGTGCTGCTTTATGTGACTGATGTGATAGAAAATCCTGAAAAGAACATGGAATTCTTGGAAAAGGTTAAGAAAATGCAGATTCCTGTACTCTTGCTCATCAACAAGATTGATCAGAGTGATCCGAAAAAGTTGGGTGATATTGTTGAAAAATGGCACTCTTTGTTGCCTAATGCAGAGATTCTTCCTATCTCAGCGAAGAATAAATTCGGAACGGATATGCTCTTGAAGCGCATTAAGGAACTCTTGCCGGAATCTCCTGCTTTCTTTGATAAGGATCAGCTGACAGACAAGCCTGCCCGTTTCTTCGTTTCAGAGATTATCCGAGAAAAGATTTTGCTCTATTATGATAAGGAGATACCTTATTCTGTAGAGGTAAGAGTGGAGCGATTTAAGGAAGATGAAAAACGTATCCACATTAATGCGGTGATTTATGTTGAACGTGATTCCCAAAAGGGTATCATCATCGGGCACCAGGGTATCGCATTGAAAAAGGTGAATACCGAGAGTCGTAAGGCTTTGGAAAAGTTCTTCGACAAGAAAATCTTCTTGGAGACTTTCGTAAAAGTTGATAAGGATTGGCGCAGCTCTCAGCGAGAACTTGATGCCTTTGGATATAATCCGGAATAATTGATAGTTAAGAGTTAATAGTTTAAAGACGCCCTTAATAACTATAAACTATCAACTAAAATAACTCCTCCCTGAATGTAATCGAGGGAGTGACTCTCGCCAAAAGAGCGAGGGCCGGAGCAAGGTCAGCTTCGGCAAATTATTAACTTGGATGCAGAGACCACATCCTTGAATACCTCCTAAAAGGAAGGAGGATAATGACTGTTTATGGCAAATTTAGTAGCTATTGTAGGACGCCCTAATGTGGGTAAGTCTACTTTATTTAATCGTTTGACTCAATCACGTCGCGCTATCGTTAGTGATACTGCCGGTACTACTCGTGACCGCCAGTATGGTAAATGCAGTTGGAATGGTAGAGAATTTTCGGTTGTTGATACCGGTGGTTGGGTTGTAAAATCTGATGATATTTTTGAAGATGCTATCCGCAAGCAGGTACTTGTTGCTACCGAAGAGGCTGACCTGGTTCTCTTCCTGGTAGACGTTAACACGGGCCTTACTGATTGGGATGAGGACGTGGCGCTTATTTTGCGTCGTGCCAAATTGCCTGTTATCCTTGTTGCTAACAAGGTTGATAACAGTGCTGAGTATTATCAGGCTGCTGAGTTCTACAAGTTGGGCTTGGGTGATCCTCAGTGTATCAGTGCTGCTACAGGTGGTGGTACTGGTGATTTGCTTGATATGATTTTGGACAAACTTCAGGACAATCCTGAGGAGGCAATCGAAGAAGATATTCCTCGTTTTGCGGTAGTAGGTCGTCCGAATGCTGGTAAGAGTAGCATTATCAATGCTTTTATCGGTGAGGATCGTAATATCGTGACAGAAATTGCTGGTACTACACGTGATAGTATCTATACCAGATACGATAAGTTTGGTTTCGATTTTTACCTGGTTGATACAGCTGGTATCCGTCGTAAGAATAAGGTAAGCGAAGACTTGGAATTCTATTCTGTGATGCGTTCTATCCGTGCCATCGAGAATAGTGATGTCTGCATCCTGATGCTTGATGCTACCCGTGGTATCGAAACCCAGGATATGAACATCTTTCAGTTGATTCAGAAGAACAACAAGAGTCTGGTGGTTGTAGTAAACAAATGGGATTTGGTTGAGGAGAAGAATCAGAAGGTAATTGATACTTTTGAAAATGCAATCCGCAAGCGTATGGCTCCATTCGTAGACTTTCCTATCATCTTTGCTTCGGCCTTGACTAAGCAGCGTATTTTCCGAGTATTGGAAACTGCCAAGGATGTTTACCAGAACCGTAAGGCTCATATTGGAACTTCTAAGTTGAATGAGGTGATGTTGCCTATTATTGAGGCATATCCTCCACAGAGCGTAAAGGGTAAGTATATCAAAATTAAGTATTGCACCCAGTTGCCTAATACAACGATTCCTTCGTTTGTGTTCTATGCAAACTTGCCTCAGTATGTCAAGGAGAACTATCGCCGTTTCCTGGAGAATAAGATTCGTGAGAACTGGTCATTACATGGCTGTCCTATCAACGTCTTCATTCGTCAGAAGTAAATAAATGAAGCGAAGAATGCAGAATCAAAGTGTATAAAAATGAAGAAACTTTTGATTTTTATGATATTCATGATGGGATTGGTATTTTCTTCCTGTAAGGAGGAGAAACCTGATCCTGGCTATCTTGCAGGTATTGCTGCCAAGGGATATTATGATTTGCTTTTAGAGGGTAAGTATAAGGAGTTTGTAGATGGTTACAATCAACCTTATCGGTTGCCAAAGGGCTATCAGGATCAATTGCTGATGAATGCCAAAATGTTTGTTGAGCAGCAGCAAGATGAACATAAAGGTATGGTTAAGGTGATTGTACTGAGTGCAAAGGCTGATACAGCGCATCATGTTGCTGATGTTTTTTTGCAAGTGGTGTATGGTGACAGTACTAAAGAACAGATTGTGGTACCTATGGTAGAGGTCAAGGATGCCTGGAAAATGAGATAGTATTTATTTTGTAATAAAAAAGCCATCAGCCAGTTTCTGGTCTGATGGCTTTTTTTGAACGATACTGTTTTATTTGTTTTTAGCTTCTTCCAGCTCCACCTCCTTTACTTTGCGGAAGAGATCGGAAGCAAAGACTAAATCGTTGAGTTTCTCGTTTGTTGAGGTCATCACTTCATCTTTGTTGCCTTGCCATTCTTTATGACCTTGGTAGATAAAGCAGATGTTTTCACCAATGCCCATCACCGAATTCATGTCGTGGGTGTTGATGATGGTAGTCATATTATAGTCTTTGGTGATGCCTGAAAGAAGTTCGTCTATCACAAGTGAGGTCTTTGGATCCAAACCTGAGTTTGGTTCATCGCAGAACAAGTATTTCGGATTCATTACGATGGCACGTGCAATAGCTACTCGTTTCTGCATACCACCCGAGATTTCTCCAGGATATTTCTGCTGAGCTTCTATCAGATTGACGCGGTCAAGACATTCCTGAGCCCGTTTTACGCGTTCCCTGTAATTCAAGGTAGAGAACATATCAAGAGGGAACATGACATTCTCAAGTACATTCAAAGAGTCGAACAGGGCTGCGCTTTGGAAAATCATTCCCATCTCGCGGCGCATCAGAACTTTTTCTTTTTTCGACATCCGGGTGAAGTCACGGTCATCGTAGAGAACTTCACCACTTGTAGGCTGAAGTAATCCTACGAGATTCTTCATGAGTACGGTCTTTCCGGAACCGCTCTGTCCGATTATCAAATTAGTCTTTCCTGTTTCAAAGGTGACGTTTATATTGTCTAATACAACCTTGTCGCCAAACGACTTGGTGAGATTTCTAACTTCTATCATAGTTTACGAGAGAATTTGAGTGAGGAAAACATCTGAAAACAGAATCAAAACACTAGAACAGACAACAGCATCGGTTGACGATTTTCCAACCTCAACAGATCCACCTTCTACGGTATAACCGAAATAAGAAGATACGCTGGAAATGATGAATGCAAAGAAAAGGCTCTTGATAATGCTCATCCATACAAACCATTGGTTAAATGAATGTTGCAAGCCGAGTGTCAGATCATCTGGTGGTAGGATATGCCCAATATACGCTGTTCCGTAGGCACCGATAATACCCATGCCAGAACTGAAGATAACCAGGAATGGCATGATGGTAACCAAACCGAGAATTTTAGGCAGAATGAGGTAACATGCAGAGTTCACTCCCATGATATCAAGGGCATCAATCTGTTGGGTGACACGCATTGTTCCCAACTCCGAAGCGATATTAGAGCCCACTTTGCCTGCGAGAATCAGACACATGATACTTGATGAGAACTCCAGAAGCATGATTTCTCGGGTGGTGTAACCTGAAACCCATCGTGGCATCCATGGACTCTGAATGTTCAATTTCATCTGGATGCAGATAACTGCTCCAATGAAGAAGGATATCAGTAAAACGATACCAATAGAGTCAATACCCAATTGCGACATCTCCTTGATGTATTGTTTCAAGAACATGCGCATGCGCTCAGGACGGGAAAAAGAACGTCCCATCAATATAAGATATTTACCGAAGGTGGTAAGCCATTTTTCTATTAACATGCTATTATAAAACTGAATTTTGCTGCAAAATTAACCAAAATCCTCTAAAAAACTGCAATATTATGAATAGTTTTTGATTTTATAAGCGATATTTCCTTTATTTTTAGTATTTTTGCAGCCAAATTAGCTAATTATGGACGAAATTAACAATAACGAACAGCAAAATCAGAATTCTCTGGTTTTGCGAACAGAGGGATTGGTGAAGCGCTATGGTAAACGAACGGTTGCCAATGGGGTTTCTATCAATGTGAAGCAAGGAGAAATTGTGGGATTACTGGGACCTAATGGTGCTGGTAAGACAACTTCTTTCTATATGACAACTGGACTTGTTGTGCCTAATGAGGGACATGTCTTTCTGGGAGATCAGGAAATTACTGATTTCCCTGTATACAAACGTGCCCGTGCGGGAATCGGATACCTGCCTCAGGAGGCCAGTGTTTTCCGCAAGATGAGTGTTGAGGACAATATACTTTCAGTCTTGGAAATGACAGGAAAACCACGTAGTTATCAGTTGCAGAAATTAGAGAGTCTTATTAGCGAGTTTCGTCTCAATAAGGTTCGTAAGAATAAGGGTGACCAGCTTTCCGGAGGTGAGCGCCGCCGTACAGAGATTGCCCGTTGCCTGGCTATTGACCCAAAGTTTATCATGCTCGATGAGCCATTTGCTGGTGTTGACCCTATTGCGGTAGAAGATATTCAGCATATTGTATGGCAGTTGAAGTATCGCAATATCGGTATTTTGATTACCGACCATAATGTACAGGAGACTCTGACCATTACAGACAGAGCCTATCTGCTGTTCGAAGGTAAGATTCTTTTTCAGGGCAAACCAGAGGAATTGGCAGAGAATAAGATTGTGCGCGAAAAGTATCTGAGTAACAGTTTTGTGCTCAGAAAGAAGGACTTTCAGCTCATAGATGAGCAAAAAAGAGCCAAAGAAACAGCGTCTGATGGTTAAAAAATCATTTTTTTCTCTTATATATTAGGTATATCCATTAAAAATGTGTAATTTTGCAAGCCAATTGCGGTTATACACGAAAACTGTAGAATTAAAGAAAATATTAACAATAATAAAATAACAAATATCAAGATGAAAATTTCATTTGAAAATCCTGACAAGATTAATGGTCTTTTGACCCTCGTTGTCGAAGAGGAAGATTACAAGAATGATGTCGAGAAGACATTGAAAGATTATCGTAAGAAGGCTAATGTTCCAGGTTTCCGTCCTGGTCAGGCTCCTATGGGTATGATTAAGCGTCAGTTCGGTCCATCTGTAAAAATGGAAGCTATCAACAAGCTCGTTGGTCAGCAGATTTACAAGTATGTACAGGACAACAATATCCAGATGCTCGGTGAGCCTCTCCCATCAGAGAAGCAGGAGCCAGCTGACTTGGAGAATGGTACTTCTTTCACATTTATGTTTGATATCGCTGTTGCTCCAGAGTTCAAGGTAACTCTCAATGGTCGCGACAAGGTTGATTATTATAACATCACAGTTGATGATAAGATTCTCGATCAGCAGATTGATATGTACGCTCAGCGTGCAGGTAGCTACGAGAAGGCTGAGAAGTACGAGGAGAATGACCTTTTGAAGGGTGACTTGCGTGAGCTTGATGAAAATGGCAATACCAAGGAAGGTGGTATCACTGTAGAGGGTGCTATCCTGATGCCTAGCTACATCAAGGTTGACGAGCAGAAGAATCTCTTCAACGATGCTAAGCTCGGTGATGTAATCACATTCAACCCTAAGAAGGCTTATCCAGAGAACGATACTGAGGTTTCTTCACTCCTGAAGATTGAGCGTGAAGCTGTTAAGGACTTGGAGTCAGAGTTCAGCTTCCAGATTACAGAAATCCAGCGTTTCAAGAAGCATGAGATCAATGAAGAACTCTTTAAGCAGGTTCTCGGTGAGGATACTGACGTGAAGGACGAGGCTGCTTTCCGTGCAAAGATTGCAGAGGGCTTGCAGGCACAGCTCGTTAACGACTCAGATTATAAGTTCATTCTCGACGTTCGCGAGCACTGCGAGAAGAAGGTAGGTGAATTGCAGTTCCCAGATGCACTCTTGAAGCGTATCATGTTGGCTAACAACAAGGATAAGGGCGAGGAGTTCGTCGAGAAGAACTATGCTGAGAGCATCAAGGAGTTGACATGGCATCTTATCAAGGAGCAGCTTATCAAGGCTCAGGATATCAAGGTTGATGACAATGACCTGATGGAGACAGCTAAGGAGGCAGCTCGTGCTCAGTTCGCTCAGTATGGTATGAACAACATTCCTGAGGAGTACATTGAGAACTATGCTAAGGAAATCCTCAAGAAGGGTGACGCTACAGATGCACTTGTAGATCGCTCTATCGATCGTAAGTTGGCTGCAGCTCTGAAAACAGCTGTAAAACTCAACGAAAAGGAGATTTCTGTAGAAGATTTCAACAAGATGATGCAGGAATAACATTTTTTTGAAAAAAAACTTCAAATAAATACGAGGTTATCGACTTTTTTTATTATCTTTGTTCCACCGAACGAGAAATAAGGGTCGATAACCTCTTTTTTCGTATGGTTTAAAACGTAAAATACTATATAGATATGAACGATTTTAGAAAATATGCAACCAAGCATCTTGGTATGAATGGTATGGTGCTTGATGATGTTATTAAGGCACAGGCTCAGTATATGAACCCTTACATCTTGGAGGAGCGTCAGCTGAACGTTACTCAGATGGATGTATTCTCTCGCTTAATGATGGACCGTATCATCTTCCTGGGTACACAGATTGATGACTACACCGCAAATACATTGCAGGCGCAATTGCTGTATCTGGATTCTGTAGATAGTGGCAAGGATATTTCTATCTATTTGAATAGTCCTGGTGGTAGCGTTACTGCCGGTTTGGGTATTTATGATACCATGCAGTTTATCTCTAGCGATGTTGCTACTATCTGTACAGGTATGGCTGCTTCTATGGCTGCCGTGCTGCTCGTTTCTGGTCAGGAGGGTAAGCGTTCTGCTTTGCCTCATAGCCGTGTCATGATTCACCAGCCATTAGGAGGCGTTCAGGGTCAGGCTTCTGATATTGAGATTGAGGCTCGCGAAATCTTGAAGATGAAGAAGGAATTGTATACTATCATTTCAGACCATTCTCATACTCCTTATGATAAGGTTTATGCTGATAGCGACCGTAACTATTGGATGACAGCTGAAGAAGCCAAGGAATATGGAATGATAGATAATGTGTTGGTTCGTAAATAACGAATTGTTTTAAGTAAATATGCGTATATATAATAAGGTGCGCAAGAAGAGATAATAATTATAATATGCCAAAGAAAGTATGTAGCTTCTGTGGAAGATCAGAAAATGAAGTCAGATTACTCATTACGGGTATCAATGGCTTCATTTGCGAAGATTGTGCTAAGCAGGCTTATGAAATTATACAGTCTACAGGGGTCTTAGCTCCTAAAGCTGGGGAGGGTAAGTTTGTTCTCAAAGAGGTGCCAAAGCCTGTAGAGATCAAAAAATACCTGGATGAATATATCATCGGTCAGGATCAGGCTAAGCGCAATTTGGCTGTCGCTGTATATAACCACTACAAGCGTTTGCAGCAGCCAAAGGATGAAGATGGTGTAGAAATCGAAAAGAGTAATATCATCATGGTTGGTAGTACCGGTACAGGTAAAACCTTGTTGGCGCGTACAATAGCTAAGATGTTGGATGTTCCTTTCACCATTGTTGATGCCACTGTATTTACTGAAGCAGGTTATGTGGGTGAAGACGTTGAAAGCATCTTGTCGCGTCTGTTGCAGGTTGCTGATTACGATGTGGCTGCAGCAGAAAGGGGAATTGTGTTCATTGATGAGATTGATAAGATAGCCCGCAAGAGCGATAATCCTTCTATCACGCGTGATGTGAGTGGCGAAGGTGTACAGCAGGGATTGTTGAAACTCTTGGAAGGTACCATGGTTAATGTTCCGCCTAAGGGTGGACGCAAGCATCCTGATCAGGATTATATCCATGTAGATACCAAGAATATCCTGTTTATCTGTGGTGGTGCTTTTGACGGTATTGAGCGTAAAATAGCTCAGCGTATGAATACGCACGTAGTAGGCTATAATTCGGTTCAGAATGTAGCTAAGATAGATAAGAAGGATTTGATGCAGTATATCCTTCCACAGGATTTGAAGTCTTTTGGCTTGATACCTGAAATTATCGGTCGTTTGCCTGTGCTTACTTATCTCAATCCGTTGGATAGGGAGGCTTTGCGCAAAATCTTGGTTGAACCTAAGAATTCAATTGTCAAGCAGTATCAGAAATTGTTTGAGATGGATGGCATCAAGTTGAAGTTTGATGAGGAAGCACTCGATTATATCGTAGATAAGGCGGTAGAGTATAAATTGGGTGCTCGCGGACTTCGTTCTATTGTTGAAGCTGTGATGATGGATGCTATGTTTGAGATTCCATCAGAGAAGGTTAAATCATTCACTGTTACGCTGGAGTATGCCAAGCAGCAGTTGGATAAATCTCATCTCGGACAGTTGGAAACAGCATAAATCAGTTGGGCTTTTCGCCCAATTGAATGCTATTTAATCGTATATATAGACATATATAATATAATAATAGGTGGATATGACAGAACAGGTTAATCTTACAGGACAGTTGAAGCATTATTTCGGCTTCGATTCGTTTAAGGGTGATCAAGAGGCAATCATCAGAAATTTGATGAGTGGCAATGATACTTTTGTATTGATGCCTACAGGTGGCGGTAAGAGTTTGTGTTACCAGTTGCCTTCGCTCATTATGGAGGGCACAGCTATTGTGATTTCTCCTCTGATTGCTTTGATGAAGAACCAGGTAGATGTTATTAATAGTTTGAGTGAAAGTGATGGCGTGGCTCATTATCTCAATTCATCATTGAATAAGTCGGCTATTGAGAAGGTGAAGAATGATATTCTCAATGGTACGACCAAACTCCTGTATGTTGCACCTGAATCTTTGACGAAAGAAGATAATGTTGAGTTCCTTAAAACAGTAAAGATTTCGTTCTATGCCATTGATGAGGCTCACTGTATCTCTGAGTGGGGACACGATTTCAGACCGGAGTATCGTCGTATTCGCCCTATTATTAACGAAATAGGTGTTGCACCTGTGATAGCGCTTACAGCTACTGCAACAGATAAGGTACGTACTGATATCAAGAAAAACTTAGGCATCATGGATGCCAAAGAATTCAAGAGTTCTTTTAACCGTCCTAACTTGTATTATGAGGTGCGCCCGAAGAACAAGGATATCGATCGTCAGATCATCATGTTTATTCGTCAACACAAAGGAAAGAGTGGTATTATCTATTGTCTCTCCCGTAAGAAAGTAGAGGAATTGGCAGAGGTATTGAAAGCCAATGAAATCAAAGCGGCTCCTTATCATGCCGGTCTTGATTCGGCTACCCGTTCTCAAACCCAGGATGATTTTCTGATGGAGCGTATTGATGTCATTGTTGCTACTATCGCCTTCGGAATGGGTATCGATAAACCTGATGTCCGTTTTGTTATTCATTATGATATACCCAAGAGCTTGGAAGGTTATTATCAGGAAACAGGTAGAGCCGGACGTGATGGAGGCGAGGGTATATGTATCGCCTTCTATGCCCGTAAAGACCTCAGAAAACTGGAAAAGTTTATGGAGAACAAACCTGTAGCAGAACAGGATATCGGCAGACAGTTGTTGCAGGAAACGGCTGCCTATGCAGAATCGTCTGTCTGTCGCAGAAAAATGTTGCTTCATTATTTTGGTGAGGAATATCATGAAGAAAACTGCCATAACTGCGACAACTGCCTGCATCCTACAGAAAAATTCGAGGCTAAGGATGCGCTGCTCGTTGTTTTGGAGTCTGTTGCTGCGGTGAAGGAGAATTTCCGCCAGGAATATATCATCGATTTTGTAAAGGGACGTGCTACTGATGATATCGTTTCTCACAGGCATGATGAACTGGAGGAGTTTGGAGCAGGAGAAGATATGGATGCCAAAGTTTGGAATCCTGTTATCCGTCAGGCGTTGATAGCCGGTTATCTCAAGAAAGATGTAGAGAACTATGGCCTTTTGAAGTTGACAGCTGCGGGTAAGCGTTTCATTAAGAATCCTGAATCATTCATGATCGTTGCGGATAAGGAATTCTCTGATGATTTTGATGGAGCGCCTCTGAGCGAGCATAATACAGGTGCTTTGGATCAGACACTTTTCTCCATGTTGAAAGACTTGCGTAAGACAGTAGCAAAGAAGCATAAATTGCCGCCTTATGTTATTTTCCAGGATATTTCTCTGGAACAGATGGCAACGATGTATCCTGTAGATATGCAGGAATTGCAGAACATACAGGGAGTTGGAGCCGGTAAGGCAAAGAGGTATGGTAAGGAGTTCTGTAAATTGATCAATCAGTATTGTGAAGAGAATCTGATAGAGCGTCCTGAGGAATTACGTGTCAGGACAGTTGCCAAGAAATCAGTCTTGAAGGTAAGCATCATTCAGAGCATAGACCGCCAGATAGATCTTGATGATTTGGCAGAAGCAAAAGGTTTGGATTTCTCAGAATTGCTTGACGAAATAGAGGCTATCGTTTACAGCGGTACCAAGCTGAATATCGATTATTTCATAGAGGAAGTTGTGGATGATGACCATGTAGATGACATCTACGATTACTTCATGGAGAGCGATACTGATGATTTGAATGCGGCTCAAGATGAATTGGGTGAAGACTACAATGAAGACGAAATTCGACTCGTCAGAATCAAGTTTTTGTCCGAACAAGCCAACTAATCACGTTAAATAGCATTAATAAGGTAAGATTTTCGTGAAAAGCGAACTCTATCTGAGAAATTATTGCTAAATTTGCACGCAATAAATTTTTAAAGGTTACAATATGTCATCATTTGTTGCAGATAAAATTGTAATGGACGGTCTCACTTACGACGACGTCCTTCTTATCCCTGCGTATTCAGAGGTACTACCAAAACAGGTAGAGTTGAAAACCAAGTTCTCTCGTAACATCGAGTTGAACGTTCCATTCGTTACAGCAGCGATGGACACCGTTACCGAGGCTTCAATGGCGATAGCTATCGCTCGTGAAGGTGGTATCGGTGTAATTCACAAGAACATGACCATTGAGGAGCAAGCTCGTCAGGTTGCTATTGTGAAGCGTGCTGAGAATGGTATGATTTATGACCCTGTCACCATCCGTCGTGGCAGTACAGTGAAGGATGCTCTTGATATGATGCATGATTATCATATCGGTGGTATTCCTGTGGTAGATGATGAAAATCATCTTGTAGGTATTGTTACCAACCGTGATCTTCGTTTTGAGCGCCACATGGACAAGAAGATTGATGAGGTAATGACTAGCGAGAATTTGGTTACCACTCACATCCAGACCGACTTGGTTGCTGCTGCTGCCATCCTGCAGGAGAATAAGATTGAGAAACTCCCTGTAGTTGACAGCGAGAATCACCTGGTAGGTTTGATTACTTACAAGGACATCACAAAGGCTAAGGACAAACCTATGGCTTGCAAGGATGCCAAGGGACGTCTTCGTGTGGCTGCCGGTGTGGGTGTTACTGTAGATACATTGGATCGTGCCAAGGCTTTGGTTGAGGCAGGTGCTGATGCTATCGTTATCGATACTGCTCATGGTCACTCTAAGGGTGTAGTTGAGAAGCTCAAGCAAGTTAAGGCTGCCTTCCCACAGGTAGATGTTGTGGTAGGTAATGTGGCTACTGGTGAGGCTGCCAAGTATTTGGTAGAGAATGGTGCTGATGGTGTTAAGGTAGGTATCGGTCCTGGTTCTATCTGTACTACTCGTGTGGTTGCCGGTGTTGGCGTTCCACAGTTGAGTGCTGTTTATGATGTATATTCTGCTCTGAAGGGCACAGGTGTACCTTTGATAGCTGATGGCGGTCTTCGTTACTCAGGTGATGTTGTGAAGGCTTTGGCTGCCGGTGGTAGCTGCGTCATGATCGGTTCTTTGGTTGCTGGTACCGAGGAGAGCCCTGGTGATACCATTATCTTCAATGGCCGTAAGTTTAAGAGCTATCGTGGTATGGGTTCTTTGGAGGCTATGGAACAGAAGAATGGTTCTAAGGACCGTTACTTCCAGGGTGATACCAAGGATGTCAAGAAATTGGTTCCAGAGGGTATCGCTGGTCGTGTGCCTTACAAGGGAACTGTCCAGGAGGTCATCTACCAGCTGATTGGTGGTTTGCGTTCTGGTATGGGATATTGTGGTGCTGCTACCATCGAGAACTTGCACAATGCCAAGTTCGCTCGTATCACAAATGCAGGTGTGTTGGAGAGTCATCCACATGATATCACTATCACTAGTGAGGCTCCTAACTATAGCCGTCCTGAATAATATAATTAGGAAATATGAAGTTTTATGCACTTATAGCGGCAATGCTCCTTTCGGGGAGCATTGCTTTTGCTCATACCGACCCAATTGTTATGATTATTGATGGTCAATCTGTCAAGAAGTCGGAATTTGAGTACTTTTATCAGAAAAATCATTTGGGAAATACGGTTGATTCTAAAAGTGTCAAGGTGTTTACCGATGGCTTTGTTGATTATAAGCTGAAAGTGCAAGCTGCTAAGGATGCTCATCTCGATACTTTGCCTAATATCAGACGTGTGTTGAAACGATATGATGATGTCGAGCCATGCGAGTTGATGCCCGATAAAGGCAGTGTTCATGTTGCACATATCCTCTTGAGATTGGGACAGAAAGCATCTTACCGGGAACAGGAGGTGGTGGAAAGAAGAATCGATTCTATTTATCAGGCTCTTTGTAAAGGTGCAGATTTTGCAGACCTGGCAAAAAAGTGTTCTGATGATAAAGGGTCTGCGGTCAATGGGGGAACTTTGGCATGGTTTACAAAAGGTCAGACTGTGCAGGCTTTTGAAAAAGTAGCTTTCTCTCTGCGAAAGGGTGAGATTAGTAGACCGTTTATGTCTGAGTTTGGTTATCATATCGTCAAGTTGCTGGATAAACATGATGATGGTAATCAGAAAAAATATGTTGCTGATGCTAAGGTAGAAAATTGGCGGGGAACCTACCAGCAGCAGGAGGAAGTAGAAAACCTTTTGCTGAATGAAATCTGCCAGCGTAATATTTGGGATAAGGCTGCTGCTGATAAAAAAGGTCTGGCTGCCTTCTATGCCAAGAATAAGAAAAAATACAAATGGGAAATGAAGCGCCTGAAGAAGATGAAGGTTAATCTGCCCCGGAATGGCGAATACTCGGATGTGGTACTTGCTGACTATCAAGACTCGTTAGAGAAACAATGGGTCGCACAATTGAAGAAGAAATATAAGGTGGTGGTTTTCCATAGCATGTTGACCACTCTCAATATACATTAATATATTATAGAAACAATACATGAATACTGGATATAAAATGACAATGGCATTTATAGCCCTGCTGATGATAGTAGGAATAAGTGCTAGTGCAACTAGAGCAAGCCGTAGTGCTTTGGCTCATGAGGCTGATTCTGCAAATATCAAGCAACAAGCTGCTGCCGATTCTCAGAAAATCAATGAGGGTAGTGTGGTTGATGAGGTAATTTGGGTTGTCGGCGATGAGGCTATCTTGAAGTCAGACGTCGAGGTAACCCGTTTGCAGGCTGAGGCTGAAGGTATTAAATATACTGGTGACCCAGACTGTTCTATTCCTGAGCAGATTGCCGTTCAGAAACTGTTTCTCCATCAGGCAGCTATCGATAGTATCGAAGTATCTGAGTCAGAAGTCATGAATGGTATCGACGAACAGATCAACAGTTGGGTTTCCATGATTGGTTCTCGTGAAAAACTGGAGGAGTATCGCAAGCAAAGTATCACCCAGATGCGCCAGCAGATGCATGATGATTTCAAAAACCAACAGCTGATTCAGAAGATGAAGCAGGAACTGGTGAAGGATATCAAGGTGTCTCCAGCTCAGGTACGTAAATACTTTAAGGATTTACCTGCCGACAGTATCCCTTTTGTTCCTACAGAGGTAGAGGTTGAGATTCTTACCATGCAGCCACGTATTCCTCTTGAGGAGATTAACCGTGTGAAAAATCAGTTGCGTGAGTTTACTGACCGTGTGAATAAGGGTGAGACTTCTTTTGCTACTTTGGCTCGTCTTTATTCTGAGGATCCGGGTTCAGCCCGTATGGGTGGCGAGATGGATTATATCGGTAGAGGTATGTTGGATCCTGCGTTTGCAAATGTAGCATTCAATCTTACCGACCCTAAGAAAATCTCAAAGATTGTTGAGTCTGAGTTTGGTTATCATATCATCCAGTTGATTGATAAGCGTGGTGATAAGATTAAGTGTCGCCATATCCTGCTCAAGCCTCAGGTTTCTCAAGATGCTATTGATAAGTCTATCGGCCGTCTGGATTCTATCGGTAATGATATCCGTGCCGCTAAGTTTACCTTTGAGCAGGCTGTTGAAGCATTGTCTGATGATAAGGAT
Source organism: Segatella copri DSM 18205 (assembly GCF_025151535.1). Lineage (NCBI taxonomy): Bacteria > Pseudomonadati > Bacteroidota > Bacteroidia > Bacteroidales > Prevotellaceae > Segatella > Segatella copri. The sequence goes on along the minus strand of NZ_CP102288.1, from coordinate 2,095,679 downwards.
ACCCGCAACAACAAGGGTTTGATGGCCAATGTTACTCCTGACCAGTCAAGAACTTCCCGCTTCCAGATGAAGGATCTGCCTACCGAGGTTGCCCGTACGGTAGATACAATGAAGGTAGGTGAGGTTTCTGCACCTTTCACGATGGTGAATTCCAAGGGTAAAACCACTTGTGCTTTGGTAAAACTGGTAAGCCGTGTTGACGGACATAGAGCTACTATTACCGAAGATTTTCAGGTGATGAAGGATGTAGTGTTGGCTAAGGAGCGTGCCCAGACCTTGCACGATTGGGTAGTCAATAAAATCAAGCAGACTTATGTTCGTATGAACGATCGCTATAAGGATTGTAAGTTTGAATATCAAGGTTGGATTAAATGATAAATAAAAGATTAAATAATCATATCAGAGGGCATAGAATCATATCGGTTATGGTTCTATGCCTGTTTGGGTTTTGTCTGATGCAAGCCATGCAGGCTCCAAAGAAGCATGCCAGAAAACGCCCTCATGGTGACCGCGTATATCTTTTGCATGCAGATGAATTGTACTATGATATGTTCGGAAATAATCCTGATGCCCAGATATTGAAAGGTAAGGTCTCTTTCTTGCATCAGGGCAGTCATCTTACCTGTGACAGCGCGTATTTCTATCAGGCTTCTAATTCCGTGAAAGCTTTCGGACATGTTCATTACCGGCAGGGAGACACCTTGTCACTCACTTGTAATAGAGCAGAGTATGATGGGCAGATGCAGATGATGAGAGCACGCAAGAATGTGGTCTTGCATCATCGTCGGCAGACTTTGCGTACTGATAGCTTGGATTTCGACCGCTTGTATAATATGGCAAACTTCTTTGACGGCGGAACGCTGATTGATGGTAAGGATAAGCTGGTTGCCGATTGGGGTGAGTATCATACCGAAACGCGCGAGGCTAAGTTTGTCTATAATGTCAAGTTGCGCAGCGGCAAGGATGTTGTTACCACCGATACTTTGTATTACGATGTCCGTAAGTCAAAGGCTCACATGGTAGGACCTTCTAAGATTGTTTCCGGTGCAAGTGTTGTCAAGACCGAAGACGGATATTATGATACTAAGACCGATAGAGCACAGCTTTACGGACGCTCTACGGTTATGGATAAAGACAAGACGCTTACGGGTGATACGCTCTATTATGTAAAGGATGGAGAGAGTACCGGATATGGTAATGTGGTTTATGTAGATAAGAAGAACAAGAATTCCCTTACTTGCAATTATCTGCGTTACAACGAGAAAACCGGTAATGGCTTTGCCACCCGCAATCCTGTAGCGATCGACTATTCGCAGAAAGATACCCTTTGGGTTCATTCTGATACCATGCGTATCAATACCTTCCATATCAATACCGATTCGGTATACCGTAAGGTGCATGCTTATCCTAAGGTCCGTGCCTATCGCCTGGATATGCAGGCCATCTGCGATTCCCTGGTTTTCAATTCTCAGGATTCCTGTATGACCATGTATAAGGATCCTATCGTCTGGAATGGTAACCGTCAGTTGCTGGGCGAGAAGATTCTGGTCTTCATGAACGACTCTACCGTTCGTTTTGCCCATGTCATCGGACAGGCGCTGTCTGTAGAGCAGATGCCGGATAGTGTTCATTTCAATCAGATCAGTTCTTCTGAGATGAAATCTTACTTTGAAAAAGGTGAGATTAAACAAGGAGAGTCTATCGGTAATGTGCAGACCATCTATTACATGACGGATGATAAGGACAGTTCGCTCATTGGCTTGAATTATCTGGAGACCGATACCATGCGCATGTATATGGCACCTGGCAGGAAGATGGAGAAAATCTGGACCAATAAGTTTACGTCTACCATGTATCCTATGACGCAGATTCCGCCGGCAAAATATAAACTTAACAATTTTGCCTGGTTCGAGGACTTGCGTCCTAAAGATAAGAATGATATCTTTGTATGGCGTGGTAAATCCAAGGGCTCCGAACTCAAGAACATTAAGCGTCATGAAGCTCCACTTCAGAAACTGACTGACTGATTATAATGAAGCATCATTTTCTTATATGATAAATATTTAGAGATGAGTGATATTATTCAACTTTTACCCGATTCTGTTGCCAATCAGATAGCAGCAGGTGAGGTTATACAGCGTCCGGCTTCAGTTATCAAGGAGCTGGTCGAAAATGCAGTCGATGCGGGTGCCAGGAATATCCATGTCACAGTTACCGATGCTGGCCGTACCAACATCCAGGTGATAGATGATGGAAAAGGTATGTCTGAAACAGATGCTCGTTTGGCTTTCGAACGTCATTCTACTTCCAAAATCCGTAAGGCTGATGATTTGTTTGCACTTCGCACCATGGGCTTCCGTGGCGAAGCTTTGGCGTCTATAGCTGCTGTGGCTCAGGTAGAACTGAAGTCAAGACAGGCTACCGACGAGATAGGAACCCTGATACGGATTTCTGGTTCCCGATATGAGAAACAGGAGCCATGCTCCTGTGCTGTGGGAAGCCTCTTCTCTGTCAGCAATATCTTTTATAATGTACCCGCGCGAAGGAAGTTCCTGAAGTCCAATTCTACAGAGTTGAACAATATTCTGACGGCTTTCGAGCGGATTGCATTGGTAAATCCTCAAATCACCTTTACTTTACATAGCAATGGTACCGAAGTATTCAATTTGCGTGCCGCTAATTTGCGTCAGCGCATTCTCGATGTCTTCGGCAAGCGTTTCAATCAGGAACTCCTGCCGGTAAATGTAGAAACCACTATGTGTAAGGTGTCTGGATTTGTGGGCAAACCTGAATCTGCCAGAAAGAAAGGTGTGCATCAGTTCTTCTTTGTCAACGGGAGATACATGAAACATCCTTATTTCAATAAGGCTGTGATGGCTGCTTATGACCGTCTGGTTCCTCAGGGTGAACAGGTGCCTTACTTTCTGTATTTTGATGTAGATCCGAAGGATATTGATGTGAATATCCATCCTACGAAGACTGAAATCAAATTCGAGAATGAGCAGGCTATCTGGCAAATCCTCTCGGCTTCAGTCAAGGAGTCCATCGGTATGTTCAATGATGTACCTACCATTGATTTCGATACCGAGGATAAACCGGACATCCCTGTTTACAATCCTGAGATGAGTACGGCTGCTGCACCGAAGATCAGTTTGAATCCTGGTTATAATCCGTTCAAGTCTTCCTCTTCCACGGGAGCAGTCCCTATGGGATCAGGCTTCTCTGTTCCTAAGTCGAAACCGCAGGTGGATGAAAAATGGGAACAGCTTTATGAAGGACTCAAAAATCAGGATGATGTGCAGGGGATGGAACAGACCATGGTGTTTTCCGATGATTCTAGTCGGGATAATACGCCAGACAGTATCATTGCAGAGAAATCGCCAGCCCATTATCAGTATAAAGGTAAGTATATCATGACTGCGGTAAAATCGGGATTGATGATTATCGACCAGCATCGTGCCCATGTGCGTGTCTTGTTCGAACAGTATTTGCGCCAGTTGGCTGACCGGACCTTTCATTCACAGAAAGTCCTCTTTCCTGAGGTTGTGCAGTTCCCGATGTCTGAGAAGGTAATCTTTGAAAAGATCCTGCCTGAAATGGAATCGATGGGCTTTGAACTGGAAGATCTTGGAGGCGGAAGCTATGCCGTAAATTCAGTTCCTGGCGGACTTGAAGGATTGAATCCTCTTAAACTGGTACAGGACATGGTTTCTTCTGCAGTAGAAAAGGGCGTATCAGCCATTGATGAAATCAATCAGACTTTGGCTTTGAGTCTGGCTCGCCAGGCTGCAATACCTCAGGGGCAGATATTGAGTAATGAAGAGATGGAGGGGCTGGTGAATGATCTTTTTGCCTGCCAGAATGTCAATTATACGCCCGACGGAAAGTCGGTACTTTGTATCCTCCGTCAGCAGGAAATAGAGCATCTTTTAGGTTAAAAGCAGGGAAAAATCCCGTTTTACTTAAAAAAGTTAACGAAAATTGCTATTTTTTTTAGAAAATGAAGGTTATTTCAAAAAATAGTATTATCTTTGCTCCATCATTCAGAAGGTATATATATATATAAATTGATTTTTAAATTGTAAAGTTATGAAAAAGTTATTAGCAGTGCTAGCATTGGCTAGCGTAACAATGGGCTGTATGGCTCAGGATGCAGCAACTACTGAGAAGTATAGCGTTGCAACAAATTCTTTCTGGAGCAATTGGTTTGTTCAGGCAAACGTTGCTGGTTCTGCATTCTGGGGCAACCAGGAAGAGGGCAATGGTTTCTCTAAGAGCCCACTCAAGGGCTTCAGAAACAATCTCGGTTTCTCTGTTGCTGTAGGTAAGTGGTTCACACCAGGTCTCGGTCTCCGTACCAAGTTCAATGGCGTTTGGGGCCGTACAGTAGTTTCTGAGAATAAGTCAACAAATGCAAATAAGTATTGGACTTTGAATGAGCAGGTTTTGTTCAATGTTAGCAATATGTTGTGTGGTTACAACGAGGCTCGTGTTTGGGATTGCATCCCTTACGCAGGTTTTGGTATTAACCGTAACATGAGCGCTAACTGCTATGCTCCTGTAGTTGGTGTTGGTATCTTGAACGAGTTCAAGATCAATAACAAGTGGGCTGTCAACCTTGATGTAAACTATGCAGTAGGTGCTAACGACTATGATGGTTACACAGGTGTATTGGCAGGTGCTAAGCCTAGCACATCTCGCTCTATCGACAATGTGATTGCAAGTCACGACCGTTCTTTGAATGTTGAGGTCGGTGTTACATACAACTTGGGTAAGGCTACTTGGAACAAGGTTCCAGATGTTGATGCTATCAACGCTCTTCATCAGTCAGAACTCGACGCTCTCAATGCTAAGTTGAACGATGCTAATGCAGAGAACGACCGTTTGAAGAATCTCTTGAACAACCAGAAGCCTGTAGAGGAAAAGGCAGTTAAGGAGTATGTTGCTACTCCAGTTTCTGTATTCTTCAACATCGGCAAGTCTAAGGTTGCTTCTAAGAAGGATCTCGTAAACGTACAGGCTCTCGCTCAGTATGCTAAGGACAACAACGCTAAGTTGGTAGTTAACGGTTATGCTGACAGCGCTACTGGTTCTGCAGCTGTTAACCAGAAGATTTCTAAGGCTCGTGCTGAGAAGGTAGCTGAAGAGCTCGTTAAGTTGGGTGTTGCTAAGGAGAACATCGTAGTTAAGGCTAACGGTGGTGTTAAGGATTTGACTCCTGCTTCTTACAACCGTCGTGCAACTGTTCAGGTTGGTGAGTAATTATACAGTATATATAATATAAGGTATAAAAATAGAATAGGGCATTCTTCCTCGTGAAGAATGCCTTTTTTGTTTCTTTGAATTTCTTAAAAGAACTTTTCTTTCTCAATAAGTACCTTTTGGAGTTGAAAGAGGTTTTGCTGTCCCATCGTAGGTACTTTCTCTTGGTTGGCTGTTTTTGGCAATTGAAATGCAAAAACTGACCGTTTTTACCCTGAATATTGAGGAAAAACACCAGAAAATGCACTTTTTTGAAGAAAAAACGAAAAAAGTTTCTGAAAAATTTGGTGGAACCAAAAAAAAGTCGTACCTTTGCAACCGCTTACGAAAAGTAAGGGCGCTTAGCTCAGCTGGTTTAGAGCATCTGCCTTACAAGCAGAGGGTCGGCGGTTCGAATCCGTCAGCGCCCACGGGGGTGTTCCCTGTGATTCACTTTTGTGGTTGCAGGGACTTTTTTTAGAGGGCGTTTAGCTCAGCTGGTTTAGAGCATCTGCCTTACAAGCAGAGGGTCGGCGGTTCGAATCCGTCAACGCCCACAATGGTGAAGGTCTTTCAACAAACGTTGAGAGACCTTTTTTTTGCTTTTAAATTATTTTATCACTATTTTCTCTGTTTTCTCACGATAATTTATTAATTTTGCACCCTATATATAATACGTATTGTTATGAATTTAGATTTATTGACTGCCATATCACCAATTGATGGTCGTTATAGGGGAAAAACAGAGCAGCTCGCTAACTACTTCTCAGAGTATGCTCTCATTCGTTATCGTGTACGCGTAGAGATTGAATACTTCATTACTCTATGCGAGTTACCTTTGCCACAGCTTGCTTCTTTCGACAAGTCGCTGTTCGAACGTCTGCGTGACATTTATCGTAATTTTGACGAAAATGAAGCACAGCGCGTAAAAGACATCGAGAAGATTACCAATCACGATGTAAAGGCTGTTGAGTATTTTATCAAGGAAGAACTCGATAAGATCGGAGGCTTGGATGCTTACAAGGAGTTTATCCATTTTGGTTTGACATCTCAGGATATCAACAACACAAGTGTGCCTCTCTCTGTAAAAGAGGCTTTGGAAGAGTGCTTCAATCCGCAGGTTGAAGAGCTGATAGCACAGCTCCAGACTTATGCTGATGAGTGGAAGGATGTGCCTATGTTGGCTAAGACTCACGGACAGCCTGCTTCACCTACCCGCCTGGGCAAGGAAATCATGGTTTATGTTTACCGTCTTACCGAGCAGCTCAATTCTCTCAAGGCTTGCAAGATTACAGCTAAGTTCGGTGGTGCTACCGGTAACTACAATGCTCACCATGTAGCTTATCCACAGTATGACTGGAAAGCATTCGGTAACAAGTTTGTCAGCGAAAAACTCGGTTTGGAACGCGAGCAGTATACCACACAGATCAGTAACTATGACTACCTTGGCGCTATCTTTGACGCCATCCGTCGTATCAACACCATTATCATCGACTTAGACCGTGACTTCTGGATGTATATCTCTATGGATTACTTCAAGCAGAAGATCAAGGCAGGTGAGGTAGGCTCAAGTGCGATGCCTCACAAGGTGAACCCTATCGATTATGAGAACAGTGAAGGTAACCTGGGCATAGCCAATGCCATTCTTCAGTTCTTGGCACAGAAACTTCCGGTTAGCCGCTTGCAGCGCGACCTTACTGACAGTACCGTACTCCGTAACATCGGTGTGCCTCTCGGTCATAGCGTCATTGCTATCCAGAGTACATTGAAGGGCTTGCGTAAACTGATTCTTCACGAGGAGAAACTGCAGGAAGATTTGAATAATACATGGGCAGTTGTAGCTGAGGCTATCCAGACTATCCTTCGCCGTGAGGCATATCCACATCCTTACGAGGCATTGAAGGCGTTGACACGTACCAACCAGCACATGACTGAGGAAACTATTCATGAGTTTATCCAGGGATTGAATGTGAGTGATAGTGTTAAGGCTGAACTGATGGCAATCACACCAAGCAATTATACAGGTATCTAATATACACAAAGGAATTTTGTAGTTTTAGTACATATATATAAGTAAAAATTAGATTTATTAACCCAGCCGTGAGGCTATTAAGTATTTTAAGAAAATGGATTCAGAATTTGAAAACAAACCTCAAGGTCAGTCTTCTGAGAATGAGAGAACCCGTGAGGGCTACAACCCAGCAGGTGGTTATCAGAAGAGTTATCGACCAGTAGGTCGCACACAGCGTCCTCGTATCAATTCACATCGCGCATACAGCAGCGACAGAAGTAGCAGTAACAGCGAAGGCGGTTTCCGTCCTGAAGGTTTCGGTGCTGTCTTGCAGAGTACAGGCAGCAGCGAGCGTCCACAGCGCAGCAGCTATCAGAGCCGTGGTGGTTATGGTAACAGCAACCGTGGTGGCTACCAGCCACGTCAGCAGGGAGGCTATCAGTCTCGTCCTCAGCAGGGTGGCTATCGTCCTCGTTACAACAATAATGATGAGCAGGGTGGTTATCAGCCTCGTCAGCAGGGTGGCTATCAGCCACGCCAGCAGGGCGGCTACCAGTCTCGTTCTCAGCAGGGTGGTTATGGTAATAACAACCGTGGTGGTTATGGTCGTCCACAGGGTGGCGGCTATGGCAACAACCGTGGTGGCGGCTATGGTCGTCCTCAGCAGGGTGGTTATGGCAACAACCGTGGCGGTTATGGCCGTCCACAGGGTGGTGGCTATGGCAACAACCGTGGTGGCGGTTTCCGTCAGCACACTCCTGGTTACGATCCAAATGCTAAGTATAGCATGAAGAAGCGTATCGAATATAAGGAGGAGAACATCGACCCAACAGAGCCATTGCGCTTGAACAAGTTCCTCGCCAATGCTGGTGTATGCTCTCGCCGTGAGGCTGATGAGTTCATCCAGGCTGGTCTGGTAACTGTCAATGGTGAGGTAGTTACCGAGTTGGGTACCAAGATCCTTCGTACCGATGAGGTGAAGTTCCACGACGCTCCTGTAACTTTGGAGAAGAAGGTATACGTATTGCTCAACAAGCCAAAGGATTATGTTACAACCAGCGATGATCCTCAGCAGCGCAAGACTGTGATGGACCTCGTAAAGGATGTTTGTCCTGAACGTATCTATCCTGTAGGCCGTCTCGACCGTAATACAACAGGTGTACTTCTCTTGACCAACGATGGTGACCTGGCTTCTAAGCTTACTCACCCTAAGTTCTTGAAGAAGAAGGTTTATCACGTTCACCTCGATAAGAACCTGACAGCTCACGATATGGATCAGATCCGTGAGGGTATCACCTTGGAAGATGGTGAGATCAAGGCAGATGCTGTAGAGTATGCTGATGATCGCGACAAGGCACAGGTTGGCATCGAGATTCATAGTGGCAAGAACCGTATCGTGCGCCGTATCTTCGAGAGCCTCGGCTATCGTGTTACCAAGCTCGACCGTGTACAGTTCGCAGGTTTGACTAAGAAAAATCTCCGTCGCGGTGACTGGCGCTTCCTTACTGAGAAGGAGGTAGACATGCTCCGCATGGGTGCTTTTGAATAAAAAACAATAATATGGAGTTAAGGAGTTGAAAGGAGTTAAGACAAGTGCTTTATTAGCTGGGAGTTTTTATATGGTAAGGATTCTTGGTTTGTAACAATTGTCTTAACTCCTTAACTCCTTAATTTCTTTAACTCCTTGAAGCATTAATATTAACAATGGAAAAAGTAAAAAGAACTAAAGTTGTAGACTTGCTCAAGAGTACAGCCTACGGCTCAATCGTGAATGTCAAGGGATGGGTTCGTACCCATCGTAGTAGCAAAGCAGTCGATTTTATCGCTCTTAACGATGGTTCTACTATTAATAATATTCAGATAGTAGTCGACCCATCAAAGGTCGATGAGAATCAGCTCCGTCAGGTTACTACTGGTGCTTGTATCAGCGCCGTAGGTACGCTGGTAGAAAGCCAGGGTGCCGGACAGAGTGTTGAGATCCAGTGCGAGAGCATCGAGATTTACGGTCTCTGCGGCAGCGACTATCCTATGCAGAAGAAGGGACAGAGCTTCGAGTACATGCGTCAGTATGCTCACCTCCGTCTCCGTACCAATACCTTTGGTGCCGTAATGCGTATCCGCCACAACATGGCGATGGCTATCCACACCTACTTCCATGAGCATGGATATTTCTATTTCAATACTCCGCTCATCACAGCCAGCGACTGCGAGGGTGCTGGTCAGATGTTCCAGGTTACAACCAAGAACCTCTACAACCTGAAGAAGACCGAGGATGGCAAGATTGACTATTCTGATGATTTCTTCGGCAAGCAGACTTCATTGACCGTTTCCGGTCAGTTGGAGGGTGAGCTCGGTGCTACAGCACTCGGCGCCATCTATACCTTCGGTCCAACCTTCCGTGCAGAGAACAGTAATACTCCTCGCCACCTGGCTGAGTTCTGGATGGTAGAGCCTGAGGTTGCTTTCCTGGATATGGACGGTTTGATGGAGTTGGAGGAAGACTTCATCAAGTATTGTATCCGTTGGGCACTGGAGCATTGCAAGGACGATCTTGCTTTCTTGAACAAGATGATTGACAAGGGTCTGATTGCCCGTCTGGAAGGCGTATTGAATTCCGACTTCGTTCATCTTCCATATACCGAGGGTATCCGTATCCTTCAGGAGGCTATTGCCAACGGTAAGAAGTTTGAGTTCCCATGCGAGTGGGGTGATGACCTGGCTTCAGAGCATGAGCGTTTCCTCGTAGAGGAGCACTTCAAGCGCCCGGTTATCATGACCAACTATCCTAAGGCTATCAAGGCATTCTATATGAAGATAGACGAGGAGGAGAGTGGTTTCGGTGGCAAGAGCGGTCAGACCGTTCAGGGTACCGACGTACTGTTCCCACAGATTGGTGAGATTATCGGTGGTTCTGTCCGTGAGGAGAGCTATGACAAGCTGATGGGTGAGATAGAGGCTCGCAACATCCCTATGAAGGATATGAACTGGTATCTCGATACCCGTAAGTATGGTTCATGCCCACACGCAGGTTTCGGTCTCGGTTTCGAGCGTCTGATTCTCTTCGTAACCGGTATGCAGAATATCCGCGACGTGATTCCATTCCCACGTACACCCAAGAACGCAGAATTCTAGAATAAAAAAATGAAGCCTGTTTCGATGTCCTTCGAAACAGGCTTCATTGCTCTTCGCAAGTACTTGCGTCAGCTTATGGATATATGGTGAGCGAAAAACAGGGCACCCCTTTGGGTGCCCCGCCACCAATTAAACGGTTCGGGTTCCAGCCACAAAAGAGGTTATAGAGGTTGAATATCTGCATGAGAAAAAGTTTTTTCTCGATTTTATTGCCACATTTGCCACACGCATATTAACTTACTGGCATACAATGGTTTAATAGTGGCAATATGCCCTATTTCTATTGTCACCTTATTGTCACCTATTGCCACACCCTAGGTGTACAAAAACCGGCGTAATTGGCTGATATTCAGGTGCTTCTTGCTTACTTTTTGTTTTTCTATTCATTGGAACGCTTGGTGCAACGACTGAACAAAACAAGGGTTTTTGCGTTCAATATAGCCCCTTTTTTCGTCTTTTTATCACCAAAAATGGAAGTGAGGCTTACTTTAGATTCAAAAAAGGCTTATTTGAAATCCCAAAAAGGCTCTTTCGAACTTCAAAAGAGCCTTACTTGATAATGGGTAGGATGCTCCTGAAACTGCGTCACGACGTAATTTCTCCTGCATCGTTGGCGGAAAAACTCTACCTCCCTCTCATATACTGATAGCTTCGATAAGCATATCGTTGTATCTGTCTATCACATCGTCATAGATACTTTTCCGATATTCACATCAATGACAGTATATATGATAAGGTGTAATGTGCAGCCAGTTTAAGTAAGTAGATGAAATCATGTACGTCATTTAACAAGTTTATACGTTTCATTGAGTCGATAGATATGACTGCGTTGGGTTAAAGATACGACTGCGCTGGGCGGAAGATTCGACTGCGCTGGGTTAAAGATTCGACTGCGTTGGGTGGAAGAGTCAATTTCGTTGGCTGAATAATATGGCTGCGTTGGCTGAACGAAATAGCTCTGTTAGCTGAATGAAGTACTTGAGTTATCAGAATGAAGCACTTGAGTTATCAGAATGAGACGGCTTGGTATAATACGATTCGCTAGTCTGTTAGGCGTTCGGGGCTTACTGTCCAGCCTTTATTAAAGGTAAAAGAAAGTGCGTCATGGACTGATGACACACCCTCTTTGAAATATTATACTTCTTTCCTATTCTTAAGCACCCAACCTCCAAATTGTATGAAGCTCCTATATATAATAAGGTGTAGGGCCGTTAATTAAAAAGCAGTCGATAGTGAAAAGTTCACTGCCGACAGACTAACTTGTTTTTGAGTCTGTAAAGTTATCTCCATAGGGGCTCGGAAATCCAATTTTCAGGAAAACCCATAGCGGTCGGATCTACCTGTGAATAAGAAGCGAGTAAGGATTTGAGCTTGTTCTTGAAGTCCAATCCGTATCCCATGGAATCAAGCCAATATGCAATACAACAGGCTATAGCATATACTTTGTTTGCATCTACACCTTCTATGTTCACCCATGCACCACGTAAAGAAGCGCTCATTTGAGGAGCTGTAGAAAGATAACGGTTCCAGAGGCGTGAGTGGTGAGCGCAACAGTTTCTCAAGACAGTTACGCTACGCATCCAGCTTTCCAATACCTCATGCTGAGGAAGATTGAACTGACGAGCTACACGCTTCTTCAATTTCTTGTCACAGAAATTGTAATAGAGTTTTGAAAGCGTACCGAAAGATGCCAGTTCAAGAGTTTTCCATGCTGGTGGGAAAATTGGCTTGTCATAGTTGCGCCTATGCTCCTTGATAAAGTCCTCTTTACTACGTTGAAGCTCTCTGTCTATGGAGTTCATATTCTCAATAAACTTATGTTCGTCATCAGCAAGGCTTGTATCAAAGAACCAAAATGGTCCATGTTCCAATGAGAACTCTTGTATAATTTTTGTGCGCAAAGCTATCTCTAATCGTTGGATAGCTTTGAACATCAAGTCTCTCAACTCCATATCAAAGTTGTAGAGAGCTACGGCATCTTCAAATCTACTATTAGGCTTAAATTGATGTGAAGTTTTATCTGCCTCCATTGGACGAAGGTATTGAACAAAACGAAAATAACTGACCTCTCCAAGAAATTTTGCAGTCTTGGATGAATCAGCAATATTTAAGCCTCTACTTTTTAGTAGTTCTATTTGTTCAGAAATAGAAAGAGCCTGCTTAGTGTATAATCTTAATGTACTCATAAAAAGCAAAAGACCCGCCCTGGTTCGCTGTTCTAATGGGAAGCGTGGCGGATTCTGTTGCTGCAAAGATACGAATAATCATTGACAATACAAACTTTTTAGCAAGAAAAATCATTCTAAAGTGGATTCTTTAACATATTTATATTTAATAATGCCAAATCTGATCATAGAATCACGTTTTGTCAGTGGAGAAAAGTTTCTAAAAATATCGCTTTGTTTTTTATCTCTTTCCTATTCTTTAGCACCCAACCTCCGAATTGTATGAAGCTCCTATATATAATAAGGTGTAGGGTCGTTAATCACCCCTATATATAATAAGGTGTAGGTTTTATATCGGAAAAATGGAGGAAAACAGGGAAAATGGACGGATTAGAAGCCCAACATGGGGGCTATTTTATAAAAAACATAAGAAAAATAGCCTTTTTTTGAAAAAAAATGCTCAAAAACTTGCAAGTTTCGAAAAATATACTTATATTTGCAACATGAAAAATCTCCCGGCTGGAGATATGATAAAAACAATAAGAACTGAGTGGCGATAAAAAGCCACAATATTTAAGAACGATAAACACTAAGTGGTGATAAAAGCCACGATATTTAAGAACGATAAAATAACTTTTCTAAGAGGACCTTTGAAACTGAAAAAAAGAACTTTTCTAAGAGTGCAGACTCTTTTCATCAAACGGAACTCTTGATTCGATATAGAGAATTAATTAATAACTTCCTGCCGAAAGGCTAGGAAAATCGTATAACTTTATAAATTATTACCGTATGAAAAGAAAGTATTTTAGCGCGCTGCTTGTGGGTGCATTGACAATTGCCTCGGTAAGCACATTTACTTCTTGTAAAGATTACGACGATGACATCAGCAGCTTGCAGTCTCAGATTGACAAGTTGAATGAGATGGTAAGTAAGATCCAGGGTCAAATTGACAATGGTGCAATTCTGACAGGTGTTAACCCTGTAGAGAATGGTGTTAAACTTACCTTGAGTAATGGTAAAGAGTACACTATCACAAATGGTAAGGACGGAGCCAAAGGTGAAGCTGGTGCTGCAGGTGCCCCAGGTACTCCAGGTAAGGACGCTGACGTTTGGAAGATCGGTGACGATGGCTATTGGTACAAGAATGACACAAAGCAAGAGTGGAAGGCTGTAGGTACTAATGGTGCTGCAGGCACAGCTGGAACTCCTGGTAAGGATGGTAAGTACTATGTTCCAAACCCACAAACCGGTACATTCTTCGTTTATGGAGATGGTGATAAGGCTGCATATGATTCAGGTGTTACTTATATGACTCCTGGTATCATTACCGCAACTTGGACTAAGGATGCTCTTACATTGAATGGTGTTAAGAATGAAGCTGGTGAGCAGGTGGTAATTAACCTGACTACTGACTTGAAGTCTTTGGTATTCAGTCCAGAGTTCTACTATCAGGGCATTGAGGCATTGGAGCTTCAGACAATGGAGTACATTCCTCTTAAGGTTCCTGCAGCAGCAGACGCTGACAAAGACATGAGTACCGACAAGGCTGAGGCTATTAATGCTGATAATGTGTTCCGTTATGCTCCAGAAATGGCTGCTACATATTTCTTGAATCCTAAGAACTCTAAGATTGAAACCAAGACAGAGAACTTCGAGTTTGTATGGTATGACAAGAAGTACACTCGTGCTGACGAAACCAACACTACAAGAAACTTCGTTATATCTAGTGCAACTAATAACGAGGGAGAATTGGTTGTCAAAGCTAAGTACAATGGCGATGCTATCAAGGATATTAATAACGACGAGCAGGTTACAGTTCTTGCATTGAAGTACAAAGGTACTAACAATGATGGTGTAACATCAGACTTCGCTGCTGTAAGAGCAAATATCTATAAAGGCTTGGCTCTTAACCTCGTATCAACTGACAATCACGAGCACGCTTCAAGCGTTGCAAGTGTGACACATCTCTACACTTCAGCTCAAGCAGCTATCGATGCAGGTGCTCAGATTGATGTTCCATGGAACTCTTCTGTGAACCTTGCAGAGAAGATTAATACTGTAAGAATCAACTCTGATGATAAATGCATTAGTTGGGATGGCAATGCTGCCGATGGTCAGTTGAAGAAAGATGCAGGTTTCGAGTATTCATTCGAATTGGTTGGTTACGAAGAAGGTGAAAATTCTACATCTCAGAGTGCTCACGCATGGATTAATGGTACCGTTCTTCGCCCTCAGATGCCAAAGGATGGCAAGCAGGTTAAGGAAGAGTATACTCAGAGCGAGGCTACTATCGGTCGTAAGCCATTGGTTCGTGTTACCTTGAAGGATGCTGTAAACAACAAGATTGTTGCTGTAGGCTATGTTAAGGTAAACATCACATCAGGTGAGACTATCGACACACCTTTAAGCATCGATTTAAAGCCTAGCACTGAGACTTATACTATCAAGTGTACTGGCAACCAAACAATCCAGGAGCTTAAGTGGCACGACGTAGAGGAGCAGATTATCGCTAAACTCGGTATGTCAAAGGCCGACTTCGAGGCAAAGTATGAGCTTGATGGTGGTGAAGCCGATGCTACCCAATATGGTGGCGAAAAGGACGAAGCTCTTCCTGCAGACAAGTACATCGGAAAGATTTCTCAGACTAAAACAGATGGTGCTGACGAAGAGACTGAGATTCTCTCTTGGACTATCGCAGCCAACAAAGCATACGATCTGTTCAAGGATGGCAAGACCAAGTCTGCTACTACGAAGATTCGTTATAGCTTGAAGAGTGATAATACCGCTAAGTATGAGCACATCTTGATTACATTCACATGGAACCCAGATGCTATCAATAATGATCCAAAGACATCTTTCTCTAACACAGAGAACAAGATTAAGGGTAACTGGTATGCTGCAAATAACGCAGAGGCAGGTTCTGGTTATGATGAAATCCATGGCAATGTTCAGCTTGTAGCTGCTGACAATACAGACAAGTATGAATTCGACATCAAGAAGGGTCTCAATGGCAACAAGCTTGCAGTAGCTAAGTTGACAGGTGCTTATAAAGACTTGAATGACAACCTTAAGGCAGATATCGTATTTGTTGATGGTTATAAGCTCTATGCTGGTGAGGAAGATGCCCATAAGTTGTATTCAGTTGCAGGAAAGGCTTCACAGAACGCAACAAATATGGTAGCATCTATCGAGAATGGAGTTGTTACTTTAGCCACTACAGCTGTAGCTAAGGAACTCTTGAATAAGTATGCCCCAACAGACTTGGCTAATACATTGACTGCCAAAGTTGCAGTAAAGGCTACCCTCTGTGATAATATCAACGTACCTGTAGAGAACAACACATTCAATGTGAAGTTCCTCCGTCCAATCACTGTTAAGGATGGCTCTATCGAGGCATTCAATGATGCAGAGACTGATGGTAACGTGAAGAAGCTCAATTTGAACTTTGTTGACTGGCGTGGTTATAAGTTTAATGTAGACAAGGCTACAAAGGGTGTTGACTATTTCGATTACTATAAGGTTAGCAAGATTGAAATTGATACCAAGAAGGTTGAAACAGACTTGAATGGTGAAAGAAAGCTTCTCAGCGATATCACATCTGAGGTTAAATTCGTATATAATGATGTAAACGTAAATGGCCAAAATATCACCGAAGGTAAGTATGGTACTATCACTTACATCAACAACGGTTTGACAGTAGGTACCTTCCATGCATGGTTCCCTGTTACTATCACTTACGAGTGGGGTACCATCAAGACAGAGGTAGAAGCTACAATCAAGGCCACATCTGTAGGTGCAAGAAAGCACTAATATAAGGCCTGGTTTAAAATAATAAGCTTTCAGTATTAGTTTAGGCAGGCATGACTTAAAGCATGCCTGCCTTTTCTCTTAAAGTAGAACATAACATGAAAAAGAATCAGAAAGTACTCTTAGGAGTTTTGCTATTATTGTTTATTTCATTTTCCATCTCTGGCTGTAAAAGCAAGTCTAAAGAAAAACCTGAGAAATTTACTGCATTCGAAAAAGAAATGACCAATACTGATTCCATGGAAGTAATCAGACTGGTAGATCAATTCTTCAATTATGCAGAAAATGGACAGATTGGGGAAGCTGCAGGAATGCTTTATGAAAATAACGATGAAGCAGATGGTGAAGAACCACAACCGATAGACAACAAAGCAATGGAGAAAATGAAAGTTCTCCTCAACTCTTTGCCGATACGAAGTCATAACATCGACTACATAAAGTTCAGTGAGGCGGAAAACAATGAGGTAAAATGTACAGCTATCATAGAACCTGCACATGACAATGTGCCAGAAATAAAAACTGTATTCTACTTCAAACCTATCAAATACTTCGACTCTTGGAAATTATGCATAGTTGACACGAACAGTGGTGACAGAACTATTATCAATGGTGTCAAGAAAGACTCCATGACACAAGAATTCAACAAAGAGATGCGTGAGAAAAAACTAAAACAATAAGCTATATGAAAACCGTCAAGATATTCATGGTATCAGCCATGTTAGCCATCGGCTCTACAGCCGCTATGGCGCAAGCATCCTACACAGACAAGGACGGAAACGAATATCAGTTTAAGCGCCACTGGTTCCTGGATATTCAGGCTGGTGGGCAATATACTGTGGGTGAGGCAAGCTTCTCAGACCTGCTTTCTCCTAACTTCCAGGGTGCCATCGGCTACCAGTTCTCTCCTGTTTTCGGACTCCGTGGTCAGATTAACGGTATCTGGAGCAAGGGCGGATGGAACGGATACAAGGCTACCAAGGACGGTACTCCGTATACCGCCAGCTACAAATGGAAATATGTAGCTCCGGGTTTGGACTTCATGTTCAACCTCTCTAACCTCTTCTGTGGTTGGAACCCGAACCGCGTGTTTAGCGCTACTGCCTTCGTTGGTGGTGGTATCAACTGGGCAGGAGCTAACCAGGAGGTAAACGACCTGGCTGCCAACATCAAGAATCAGAGCAACTATCTGCTGGAATATCTCTGGCAGGGAAAGAAGGTTCGCCCATACGGCAGAGCCGGTATCGATCTGGAATTCAAGGTAAGCAAGGCTGTGAGCATCATGCTCGAAGGCAATGCCAACATGATTTCAGACAAGTACAACTCTAAGAAGGCAGATAACCCTGACTGGTACTTCAATGCACTGGCAGGTGTACGCATCAACCTGGGCAAGAGCTATACCAAGAAGGCTAAGCCGGTAGAGGAACCTGCTCCGGCACCAGCTCCTAAGCAGGAATATGTAGCTCCTAAGCCAGAGCCTAAGCCAGCTCCTGTAGAGAAGAAGGTAGAGGAGATTCGCCGTGACATCTTCTTCACCATCAATTCTTACAAGATTGCTCCTGCTGAGGATGCTAAGATCCGTGGGGTGGTTGACTTCCTGAACAAGAACCCAGAGGCAAAGGTTGTAGTAACCGGCTATGCAGACAAGGGTACAGGCAATGACGTCATCAACGACCGCATCGCTGCAAAGCGAGCTGCAGCTGTGGTTTGGATGCTGACAAAGAAATATAATATACCTTCAGAGCGCATTACAGAAGAATCTAAGGGTGCACGTGTGCAGCCTTTTGCAGAAAACGCAGAGAACCGTGTAACGATCATGATCGCTAAGTAGTACGGTAAGTTTATAATGCGACAATCAATTATTTTAATTGGTGGCGGGGCATCCAAAGGGGTGCCCCGTTTTTCGTTCTGATATCCCTTCCTTCTCCCGCTCATTTTGTTATTTTTTTACCATTTCTTGCAGTTTCTCAATATTTTGTTGTACCTTTGCACAAAAATAATAATAAATTGCAAGAAAATGGGAAAGATTATATTGACGGGCGACCGTCCTACAGGTAAACTTCACCTGGGTCATTACATCGGCTCTCTGCAGCGCCGAGTACAACTTCAGAACGCTGGCGACTTCGACAGAATGTTCGTTTTCATGGCAGATGTTCAGGCTTTGACTGATAATGCCGACAATCCTGAGAAAATTCGCCAGAACATTACAGAGGTGGCTCTTGACTATCTCTCTGCGGGCCTTGACCCACAGAAGTGTACACTCTATATCCAGAGTATGATTCCAGAGTTGGCTGAGTTGACTACCTATCTGATGAACCTCATCAGCGTATCTCGTGTTCAGCGTAACCCAACCGTGAAGACTGAGATCAAGATGCGTAACTTCGAAGCAAACATTCCGCTCGGTTTCTTCTGCTATCCTGTGAGTCAGGCTGCCGACATCACCGCTTTCAAGGCTACAACCGTGCCTGCCGGTGAGGACCAGGAGCCTATGCTGGAGGTAACCCGCGAGTTGGTTCGCCGCTTCAACCAGACTTATGCACCTGTTTTGGTAGAGCCGGAGATTCTGCTTCCAGAGATTGCCTGCTGCCGTCGTCTTCCTGGAACTGACGGTAAGGAGAAGATGAGTAAGAGTCTCGGCAACTGCATCTATATGAGCGATGACGAGAAGACCGTTTGGAAGAAGGTGAAGAAGATGTCTAATGGTGAGCCACGTATGAGCATGGAAGAGCCGGGACATCTGGAGGGCAATGCCGTGTTCACCTATCTCGAGGCATTCTCTACTCCTGAGGACTTCGCTGAATTCTGGCCTGAGTTCAAGACTTTGGATGAGTTGAAGGAGCAGTATGTGAAGGGTGGTATCGGTGACGGCACCTGCAAGAAGTTCCTGAACAGCGTCATCAACAAGATGCTCGACCCAATCCGTGCCCGCCGTCATGAGTTTGAGCAGGATATTCCTGAGGTATTCAATATCCTGAAGAAGGGTAGCGAGGATGCCCGCGAGTTTGCAGCCCAGACCATGGATGAGGTTCGCAAGGCTATGCGTATCGACTATTTCAGCGATGCTGCCTATATTGAGGAGCAGGCTGCGAAATATAAAATTTAATGTTGAATAAACGAATATTACAATTAGCGGTGCCGTCGATAATATCCAATATCACGGTACCGCTTTTGGGTTTGGTTGATGTCGCTATCGTCGGGCATATCGGCGATGCGGCTTACATCGGAGCCATTGCCGTGGGGTCGATGCTGTTCAATGTCATCTACTGGCTTTTCGGATTCCTGAGAATGGGAACCAGCGGAATGACTTCGCAGGCTTTGGGAAGGAGAGATTTGGCTGAGGTGCTGAGGCTCCTGGTGCGCTCTCTCAGTATCGGTGTGGGGATAGGAGTGCTGTTCTTCGTTCTCCAGAAATGGCTGATAGGCTGCGGACTGTGGGCGATGTCGCCGGAAGCGGATGTCGTGGAACTGGCACGAAGATACTGTTATGTATGTATCTGGGGAGCCCCGGCAGTGCTCGGACTCTACGGATTTACGGGCTGGTTTATCGGTATGCAGAACACGCGCATTCCGATGATGGTATCGCTGACGCAGAATGTGGTGAACATCATAGCCTCTCTGCTGCTGGTCTTTGTCGGCGGTATGACGGTAGAAGGTGTGGCGCTCGGAACAGTCATAGCCCAATGGTGGGGATTCCTGATGGCATGTCTGTTCTATCGCATCTGTTATCGCCGGTTAAGCAAGTATGACTATCGCCGGCATCTCTTTGCTGCCGAACCGCTGAAGCAGTTTTTCTCGCTCAATAAGGATATCTTTCTCCGCACCCTCTGTCTGGTGGCGGTCAACCTCTTCTTTACGGCGGCAGGTTCCAGGGAGAGTACCATCGTGCTGGCTGTGAATACGCTGCTGATGACGCTCTTTACCATCTTCTCTTATTTTATGGATGGTTTTGCCTATGCGGCAGAGGCGTTGAGCGGCAAGTATTATGGAGCCCGCAACATGGGGGCATTTCGCGAGGTGGTTAGAAGAACGATGGGTTTTGGAGCTGTCGTGGCTGTAGGTTTCACCTTATTATATATAGTGGGTGGCGAGAATTTCCTCTCTTTGCTCACGAGCGATAAGCAGGTGATAGCTGCATCGGGCGAATATTTCTGGTGGGCTGTGCTGATTCCGCTGTCTGGCATGTCAGCATTCGTCTTCGATGGCATCTTTGTAGGCATCACTCAGTCTAAGTCGATGCTCTGTTCTACCGCCGTAGCCTCGGCTTCGTTCTTCGGTCTGTTCTTTGGCTTGCATCCTTTTCTGGGCAATCATGCCCTGTGGTTGGCCTTCATTCTCTACCTTCTGTTGAGGGGAATCGTACTGCTTGTCATTTATCGTAAAAAACTGCGGTAAATGGCAAATTGTGTTTTTATAGAATATTTTAGTAGAAATAATGTACATCTTTCATAAAAATTGCACACTGAATTCTAGTGTGCGCATTTTTGTGAAAAACTACATTAATATAGTTTAAATCTTAGGCTTATATTCTTTTTCTTAGCCGAAAATTAGTAATTTCGCAGAGCAAAACTTAAAAAGAAAAGAGTAAATGACAGCAGAAGAATATTATCAGCAAGGTAACGCCTGGCGCAAGCAGGGTGACTTTAAGCGTGCCCTCGACTGCTATATGGAGGCCATTGCCCTCGATCCGGAGAGCCCTGCCGTAGCAGCCAAGGAGATGCTGGATGATATCATGAGCTTTTATTGCAAAGACTACTACAATCCATAACAACCGACATGTGGACAGCAGGAGCTTTGTTTACTCCAATGGTAAAGATAATTAGTAAGAAATTAGAATATGAGTAAGATTAAAGGGGCTATTGTAGTCGACACCGGGCGTTGCAAGGGATGCTCGCTCTGTGTGGAGGCTTGTCCTCAGCATGTCATCGCATTGGCAGAGAAAAAAGTCAATGTGCATGGTTACCGTTATGTAGAGGCAGCTGTACCTGATGCGTGTGTTGGTTGCACTTCGTGCGCCATCGTGTGTCCGGACGGCTGTATCACTGTTTATCGTAAGAAGGAGGACTAAATAATGGCAAATCAGGAAGTTACATTAATGAAAGGCAATGAGGCGATAGCCCATGCCTGTATCAGATGTGGTGTGGATGGTTTCTTCGGCTATCCTATCACACCTCAAAGTGAGATTATAGAGACGCTGGCTCTGCTCAAGCCATGGGAAACATCAGGTATGGTGGTTCTGCAGGCTGAAAGTGAGGTGGCGGCTATCAACATGGTTTATGGTGGCGCCGGTGCCGGTAAGCGTGTCATTACCACTTCTTCAAGTCCGGGTGTGGCTTTGATGCAAGAGGGTATCTCTTACATGGCAGGTGCTGAGATTCCGGGCGTTATCGTCAATGTGCAGCGTGGCGGTCCGGGTCTGGGTACCATCCAGCCATCCCAGAGTGATTATTTCCAGGCTACCCGCGGTGGTGGTAATGGCGACTATAATGTGATTGTGCTGGCTCCTGCATCTGTTCAGGAGATGGCTGATTTCGTTGATCTCGCCTTTACGCTTGCCTTTAAGTATCGCAATCCTGCGATGATTCTGAGCGATGGTGTCATTGGTCAGATGATGGAGAAGGTGGTTCTGCCTCCTGTCAAGCCTCGACGTACCGAGGAGGAGATTGCGAAGGAATGTCCTTGGGCTACCATCGGCCGTCCGAAGAATCGTCCAGTCAACATCATGACCTCTCTGGAACTCAAGCCTGAGGTGATGGAGGAGCGCAATATTGCTCTTCAGGAGAAATACAGAAAAATCCGTGAAACCGAGGTTCGTTATGAAACCGAGCAGATGGATGATGCCGACTATGTTATTGTAGCCTTCGGTAGTGCGGCACGTATTGCCGAGAAGAGCATCGAGAGTGCGCGTGAGCAGGGCATCAAGGTAGGATTGTTCCGTCCTATCACCCTCTGGCCTTTCCCTGAAAAGGAGATTCATGAACTCGCCAAGACCAAGAAGGGCATTCTGGTTGTAGAAATCAATGCCGGTCAGATGGTTCAGGATGTGCGACTGGCTGTGAATGGTCAGACTCCTGTGGAGCACTTTGGTCGTCTGGGCGGTATCGTACCGGAGCCGGAGGAAATCGTTGAAGCATTAAAACAGTTAACAGTTAATAGTTAACAGTTGATAGGGTATAGCCTCCTATAAACTGTAAACTATTAACTATAAATTAAATAAAATGAATGATATTATTTCACCAGAGAATCTGGTATATAAGAAGCCTACGCTGATGAACGATACCCCGATGCACTATTGCCCGGGGTGTTCGCATGGCGTAGTTCATAAGCTCGTTGCCGAGGTTATCGAGGAGATGGGCATGGAGGATAAGACGGTAGGCGTATGTCCGGTGGGCTGCGCTGTCTTTGCTTATCGCTATTTGGATATTGACTGGCAGGAGGCTGCTCATGGTCGTGCACCTGCTGTAGCTACGGGTATCAAGCGCTTGTGGCCTGATCGTCTTGTCTTCACTTATCAGGGCGATGGCGATTTGGCGTGCATCGGTACCTGCGAAACTATCCACGCCCTGAACCGTGGTGAGCATATCGCCATCATCTTCATCAATAATGCCATCTATGGTATGACCGGCGGTCAGATGGCTCCAACCACGCTTTTGGGTCAGAAGACTGCTACCTGTCCTTATGGTAGAGAGGCTGATCTTCATGGTTATCCACTCAATATTACCGAGTTGGCAAGCCATCTGCAGGGTACTTGTTATGTAACCCGCCAGAGTGTGGAGACCGTGGCAAGCATCAAGAAGGCAAAGAAGGCTATCCGCAAGGCGTTCGAGGCAAGCATGCAGGGCAAGGGCTCCAGCCTGGTAGAGATTGTTTCTACCTGCAACAGCGGTTGGAAACTCTCACCTGTTGAGGCTAACAAGTGGATGGAAGAGAACATGTTTAAGCAGTATCCTAAGGGTGACCTGAAGGATACAACGAACATGTAATGTTGAATGTTGAATGTTGAATGTTGAATTTGGCATTTACAAAAGATTAGAACAATGAAGACAGAAATCATTATATCCGGTTTTGGCGGTCAGGGTGTTCTCTCTATGGGAAAGATTCTGGCTTATTCAGGACTGATGGAGGATAAGGAGGTAACCTGGATGCCTGCTTACGGACCAGAGCAGCGTGGCGGTACAGCTAATGTAACGGTCATTGTGAGCGACAGTCGCATCTCTTCGCCTATCCTGAGCCATTATGATGTAGCCATCGTGCTCAACCAGCCGTCGCTCGACAAGTTTGAGCCGAAGATTAAGCCAGGCGGCATCCTGATTTATGATGGCTATGGTGTGATGAATCCTCCACAGCGCAAGGACATCACCATTTATCGCATTGATGCGATGGACAAGGCTGCCGAGATGAAAAACTCCAAGGTGTTCAATATGATTGTTTTGGGCGGTCTGCTGAAGGTTTGTCCTGTTGTGAGCACCGATGGTTTGAACAAGGCGCTTTACAAGTCATTGCCAGAGCGCCATCATGGTTTGATTCCGCTGAACATGCAGGCAGTGGAAGAGGGAATGAAGATTATCGAAAAGGTTGATTAAATTCAATCATCTGTATAGATAAGGGAGCGGGCTGCGTTGCGATGCAGTTCGTTCCCTTGTTTTATTAGGCTGGGTTGAAAAGGAAAAAATGATGCATCTTGCAGATTACATATTTTATTTGTATCATGTAGCTTGCTACATTCAAAATCTGTTGTTGAATGTTTTTCGTATCTTAAACTAAAGAAAGTCGTTCTTTTCTTTGGCATTTCCAAATCTTTTCGTTAATTTTGTGGCGTTAATTTAAAAGAAAGGAATAAGATGGAAACGATTAATATTCAGTTTCAAGTACCTTCTACAGGTCAATATACGCTTGACGAATTTGTCGCCAAGCTCAAAGACTATGCTGATAAATTAGCCAGTTCTATCTCCAAATCAGGAAACAGTTACCAGGAAACTTATATGAGCCAGGCAGAGCAGGAAGCCTATGTGGCAGAAAGCCTCAACCGTGCTCTTGATGAACTGGAAGCTCATAAGAAGAATGGGACTAAGCCGATGGATGCTGATGAATTTTTGAAAAGACTTAGAGAAGAGGAGGAATAGTTCTGACAGTGCTATAATATTAGAACTTCAAACTGTCTTAGAATAAAATTTGCCTTTTAGTATTTCAGATGCTGAAAGGCTTTTTTGTATCTTAAACTAAAGAAAGTCGTTCTTTTCTTTGGCATTTCCAATTCTTTTCGTTAATTTTGTAGCGTCATTTCCGAGATGGCTGGCAAAGGGATGCTGGCTGAAAAGTCTGGGGATTGGCTATATCTTTTAGAATTAGACGTTTACTACGTTTCGCTTCTGATAAACTGGAAATTAGGAACTTCAAGTGACTTATCGGAGAGAGATGGCAGTGGACGCCTACATAACGTGTATATATACACGGCACAAGTGCGCCCTTTCGTATAGGAAGGGTGTGCCTTGTGCTACATACATATATACCATGTTGGCGTAGGTGTGTCCTCTTGCTTCTTGTTCTTGTTAAGTCACGGGTCTCCTAAACCTCCAGTTTTGCAAGAACGTTAAAGGAGTAATGACACCCCTGCGCCAATTTCTTTTAAGATAGTTTCTGTCGGCTTATGGGAAGATTGTAGGTTTGCAGAGAAATGAAAACAGAATAAAATTATTATGTATTTGCTAATAGGGGTGAGCATACAAAATAATGTAGCTATCTTTATGAACAAATACGAACTCGCAAAGAAGATAAATGAGCTGGAAGGTCTTACAAATGATGAGAAATCGGAGTTGTTTCAGCTTCTTCGTTCGAAGAAAAAGTATGGTTTGGTTTGGGAAGACAAACCTGAGGATATAGAGCAAAGAATGCTTGATGACCAGCCTGTGCTTGTTGAAGTACCTGAACGTGCCATCCTCAGCGATGACGCTGAGGCTCCAAACCATATTCTTATTGAAGGTGATAACCTCGAAGCCCTTACAGCCCTTAGCTATACCCATGCAGGAAAGATTGATGTCATTTATATCGATCCACCTTATAATACTGGCAATAAGGATTTTAAATATAATGATGCTTATGTAGATAAAGAAGATGCCTATTATAATAGTAAGTGGCTGTCATTTATGAATAAGCGATTGAAGATAGCTAAATCTTTATTGAAAGAAGATGGTGTTATCTTTATCTCTATTGGAGATGATGAGGTATCACAATTGAAAATTCTTTGTGATGAAATATTTTCACGTCAATGCTTAGGCTTTTTACCACGAATTGCTAAATCTGGCTCAAAGCAAGGTACTTATTTTAGACCTACAAAAGATTATATCTTGGTGTATTGCAAAAATACAGAAATGGTAAAAGGATTTCATACAAAGGAATTTCAAGTGAAAGAATATCCTTTAGTTGATGAAAATGGAAGAAACTTTCGTAAAGCACATTCTTTATTTCAAGCTTCTTTAGATCCTTTGAGAGGTTGTAAGAATCAACGTTATTATATAGAGGCTCCTGATGGCACATTAATATTGCCTCCTGGTCATACTATGCCTTTAGAAAATGAAGATGCTGCTCATATAGCTCCTGCGACAAGAGCAGATAAAGTTTGGCGTTGGTCTTATCAATCTTATCTTGCAAAGAAAGATCGCATAATGTTCTCTGAATCAAAAAAATCTCCTTTGATTGATTCATATGGAAATCATACGGATTGGAACGTTTATGAGAAAAAATATGAGGATGAAGAAACTGATGGTGATATTGATTATAACCTACCAGATGATGTAATCTATGATTATTTAAACTCTTCTGCCACTACATATTTAAATAATATGGGAATTGATTTCCCATTTAGTAAGCCATGGGAATTGATAGCATATTTGATTGCTATAACAGAGAAGCCATCTGATATTACTGTGCTAGATTTCTTTGCAGGTAGTGCCACAACATTAGACGCTATTATGAAAATGAATGATGGTGATGGAGGACATCGAAAAGGTATTCTTGCTACTAATAATGAGAATAACATTTGTGAAGAAGTTGCTCATCCACGCATCTATAAAGTTATTAATGGTTATACAACTATTAAGGGACATACTCAGGTTCCTGGCTTAACCCGCAACAACCTTCGTTATTACAAGACGAAGTTTGTGCCTCGTGATAAGAGTCCGAAGAATCTGCGTAATTTGATGGCACTCTCTACAGATATGCTTTGCATCCACAACGATACATATATCGAGAAGCCATTTGCTGGCAAGAACATCAACAACAAGATTGCTCGCTATTTCGAGAGCAATGATGGAACTAAACGAATGTTGGTGATTTATCGCGCTGAGGCTATTCAAGCCCTGGTAGAGTTGATGAAGGAGGAATTCAAGAATGCCGAAAGTAAGGAGAACGGCAAACTCATGGTCTATGTCTTCTCGCCAAACGGCTATGCTTATGATGATGAGTTTGAGGATGTGGCAGATTGTGTCTCGCTTTGTGCCATGCCTGATGCCGTATTGAATGCTTATCGCAGGGTTTTGCCAAAGAAGCGTCAAGCGCAACTCCTGGATGATGTTGCAGAAGAAACGGATTCAGAAGCGAGAACAGTCGAAGAATCGGATTTATTTCAAAATCAAACATATACGATGGCAGCAAGTGAAATCAAAGATAACAGGGAAGGAGGCGACGAATGAAACAGATACAATATCAGCAGAAAGCAGTCAAGGAATTGGTAGATAAGACCATTGATTTGCTTACCTATTCAGGTATGCGCCATACACTCGTATTTAAGGCTCCAACAGGTGCCGGCAAGACGGTGATGGCATCAGAAATGTTGCTCCGACTGAATGCAGAGTTGAGAGACCGTACGGATGTACCTTATAAAGAGTTGGCGTATATTTGGATTGCTCCCAACAAGCTTCATGAGCAGAGCTACTTTAAGATGAAATCCTTCTTTACGGAAGGACAGGAGTTGCATCCGGTCATCTATGACGACCTCGACCATTCTGCCGAAGGCTACATTCATCCGGGAGAAATCCTTTTCGTCAATTGGGAGAGTATCAATAAGGATAATGCCGTGATGATACGTGATACGGAGCAGAGTGCTTCGCTCTATGATCTTACTCGCAGAACCCAGGAAGAACAGAATATTCCTATCGTCGTTATCATCGACGAAGAGCACATGTTTGCCAGCAAACTCGCCAACAAGACAGAGAAGGTGTTGAAGAACATCAATCCAAAAGTTGAGCTCCGTATCTCGGCAACCCCTGAGACAAAAGGCGATTTGGATGTGAAAATACCTAGAGAGGCTGTTGTTAGAGAAGGTATGATTAAACAGGGTGTGGTATTGAATCCTGCCTTGAACTTTACGGATCCGAATGGCTCTTTGAACCAGCATCTGGTGAGCCTTGCGTTCAAGAAGCGGGAAGAGTTGGCTGAGGCTTATCGCAAGATAGGTGTTCATATCAATCCTCTGCTGCTTATTCAGTTGCCTAATGATAAAGATAAGATGGATAAGGATGATGAAAGTATCAAGGAAGAGGTGATGCAATATCTGGACACCATCAAGAATATCAATGTTGACAATGGCAAGTTGGCGATATGGCTCAGCAACGAAAAGGAGAATCTGGATGGTATAGAGAAACCGGATAATCTGACCGAGGTGTTACTCTTCAAGCAGGCCATCGCTCTGGGATGGGACTGCCCTCGTGCCGCTGTGCTCCTCATCTTCCGAAAGATAGAGAGTTTTACTTTCACCGCTCAGACCGTGGGACGCATTCTTCGTATGCCTGAGCAGCATTTCTATGAGGACGACCGACTGAATTGGGGCTATGTATATACCAATCTCAGCAAAGACATCATCAAGATTGTGCAAGATGATATGGACTATATGTCGAATATTCATGCTGTTCGTCGAGAGAATCTATGCAATGTGGTGCTGCGTTCTGAATATTGTGAGCGTCCTGCCATTGCACGTAAGCGACTGGGACCAGATTTCAAGAAGGTACTTGCAAAAGTCTTTGAAGATATTCTTCTGGTTAAGAACCGCCAGTTATCTCTTTTCACGATAGATGACTTGGAGGGCAATGTGGATGAAGAAGATTCCGAAGATGTTGAGGCTGCAGAGAGCATTTATGCCAAAAACAGAAAGGCATGTGAGGATAAGATTACCTTTAAGGTAAGAAGCATTGGAATCGATTTGATAGAGGATGTCAGTATCACGGGCGAGACTGGTGAGACTCATGTGGATAAGAAGGCAAGATATGTCCGCACGATGCAGGAATTGAACAATTCATTCAATGCTTTCTGTGCCAAGTGTATTGGTTCGAAGTTTGAGAAGGTGAGTGTCACGACATTGGCTTTTGCCTTGAAGGAACTGATGGAAGACTTGTTTGAACTCTTTGAGACGGATGCCGTGAAGGTGATTCTTTATCATGGTAATAAGGAGGTATTTGCAGATTTGATAGACCGTGCCTTGAATCGTTATCAGAAAATACTTGAGGAGCGGCAGAATCTGCAGAATGCAAAGTTTTATAAAACTTATGACTGGGAGGTTCCAGTGGAACGACTCTATAAGGAAGAAAGCCATCACATCAAGGATGAGGTACGAGATCATGCTCTTTTGCCATTCGTAGAATTGAAGAATGCCTCTAAGCCTGAAGAGCGTTTCGAAGCTTTCCTGGAAGCCAACAGGGAGTATATTGACTGGTGGTATAAAAATGGTGATGCCGGCAGGCAACATTATGCCATCAGTTACGAGAACAAGGAGGGGCACAAAGCCCTATTCTATGTAGATTTCGTGATTCGTATGAAGAATGGTCAGATCTTCCTCTTCGATACCAAGAGTGCTGGAAGTGATGTGGATGCCGTAGAAAAGCATAATGCCCTCATCGACTATATGGCGAGCGAAGAGAACAAGGACAAGCATCTGAAAGGTGGCATCATTATCGAGAGAAATAACAACTGGAAGTATTGTCCGCTGAAGATAGAAAACACTACAGACATTGTGGAGTGGGATAGCTTCTATCCGAAAGAATATAAATAAGTCATAAACGCTACATTTATAATAAGGTGTAATAACGATGGCAAAGGGACTAGATGGAAAATTCTTGCACTATGGCATCCGAAAGGAAGACCTCGACCTGATCAGGACGCTATGCGAGAAGCATGAGATTGACTTCGACTGGATGAGCGAGGAAATCCTGCGCAAATATCATGCAGCCAAGGTGGATAAGATAGAAATGAATGACGAGGATACTGAGAAGATTATCGCCGAGGCGATTTCTCAGATCAAGTAAAGAACCAAGAATGAAGAACGAAGAGTGAAGAATAGATTATGATTATCAAAAGAATCAAAATCAAGAACTATAAGACTTATCTGAGTCTTGACTTGGATTTGTCGGTGAACCCCGATCAGCCCATCATCCTGATAGGTGGTATGAATGGTGGTGGTAAGACCACGCTGTTCGAGGCTATCTGTGGGGCTCTATATGGACTCAAAATTCAGAACAAGGCGCATTTTCAGGAACTCCTGAACAATGGTGCCTTGGGAAAGGTGGAGCCTACCATCGTGCTTGAACTCTCTTTCGAAGGTATGGTGCTCGGACGCAAGCAGCAGTATCTGCTGCGTCGCACTTATAAGCTTAATCCTGCCAACAAGCCTGTGGAGAATGTGCTGCTCAATATGGATGGCACGCTTTTCTCCTATGGTACGGCTACGCCTCCGCAGCAGCGTGCCATCAACGAGCAGCAGGTGAATAAAATCATCAAGGCAAACCTGCCACAGGAACTCAGTAAGTATTTCCTATTCGATGCTATGCAGTCGAGCGAGCTCTTGAAGGAGAATGTTTTTGCCCAAATCATCAAGGATAATATCCAGAATGTGATGGGATTCAACAAGTATCTGCAATTGAAAAATGCTGCCGAGCATCAGCAGCAGGAATGGGCGGCAAGGAGACTGGAGGCACAAAAGGAGGCTGAGGAATATAATGGTCTTTGCGAGCAGCGCAACCAACTGGTGGCTTTGCAGGAGGAGAATACCAAGCACCAGGATGATAAGTACAAATATCTGGTTTCCATTCAGGCTGAATATGATGCTGCCAAGGAAGGTGCTAAGGATTCTGCCGAGACTGCACGAAAGATTCAGGATCTGGAGGCCAGCGTGAAAGATACGCAGGAGTTGTCAAAGCGATATAATGCCCAATTGAAGCAGGTGGTGGAGACCTTGGAAATCAACGTGTTCTTTCCGAAACTTGCACAGGGAATCACAAACGAGGTGAATGACATCATCCGACAGAAAGAAGCCTTGAAGCAGGAACGTGAAGGGGTGCTCTCCCTGGAGCAGATGCGTGAGGTAACTACCAAGATTCTTGGTTATCTGAAATCAAAGTGCCTCTGTCCGGATTCCGTGGAGGATGACGATGTGGTGGCTTACCTGAAGAGTCAGCAGGAAGCTTTGCAGCGCAAGGATGACTATGCTTTTCTGGATGAAAGCGAGTTTGATGCGCTCAAGAATCTGCTGGGTGCCAATGCTGTGAATGAGTTTATCGCCCTTAATGACAGTCGTTATGATTTGGAAAAGCGGTTGGAGAACTATGATAATCAGCAGAGTCAGATAGCTCTGCTCCGTCGTAGCATGGTAAGCGGCAATACCGAAATCATCAAGGCATACGAGGAGGCTAGCCGTGAACTTGAAATCTTGAAGAAGGAGGCGGATGACAGAAAGATGAGCATTGAGAAACTGGAGCGGAAGATTCACCAGTTTGATGTGCAGATACAGCAGGAACCAGATGTAAAATATGACATGTTGGTGAAACTTAAGCCTTTCTTTGAGGATGTTGCCGACACTCTGCTCAAGCGCAAGAAGGAAAAGATTGAGGAGGATATGAAGGAGCAACTCAACAAACTCCTCATTTCCTACAAGGGCTGCATCGCCAAGGTGGAGCTATCAGACAGTATGGAGAATTTCACCATCCGTCTCTATCACAAGGCAGGAAATGAAATCTCGCTCAACCAATTGAATGCGGCATCCAAGCAAATCTTTATCCAGGTGTTGCTGAAGGTGCTTCGAAATCTGGGCGACTATAATCCACCTGTGATGATAGACACGGTGATGGGCGTATTGGATGAGGAGAGCCGTGATGTGCTGATGGAAGAATACTTCCCGGGACTTGCCGAGCAAACCATCCTGCTCTGCACCACTTCGGAAATCAGAAA
The DNA here is from genome assembly GCF_025151535.1 of Segatella copri DSM 18205. Lineage (NCBI taxonomy): Bacteria > Pseudomonadati > Bacteroidota > Bacteroidia > Bacteroidales > Prevotellaceae > Segatella > Segatella copri. The sequence goes on along the minus strand of NZ_CP102288.1, from coordinate 2,064,119 downwards.
GGATAAGGATTACATGAAGCTGGAACCATTCCTTTCCCGTTCTTATACACTGGTAAGAGATGTGGAAAGTCAGAGCACCCACGTGGAGGAAGGATACTTTGGAGTAATGTGTAATGAATAATGTTTCATATTGACGGAGCAATATAAATATGGAAGTAGCATTAGAGAATATACGACAGGCAGAAGGTATGGTAGAAGCCATCATGCCTTTGAAGGAGAAACTGGAGAAGCGTTTGAACCTTTCGCGGCAAGTGGAAGGGGAGAGGGATGCCATGCTAACCCTGAATAAGGTGATGCGAATCTGCCTGATAGCCAGTTTGAGCTTAACGGAGAAGAGAAGTGTGGATGGTTTGGGAGAAATCGTATTGTCGAAATCTTCTCAGCGCATCATGCCTAGTTTCTTTACCAAGGACAATAAGAAGTCGCTTTTTTCGGCTTTGTTGAAGTTGAGATATAGAGATTGTGAGGTGGATTGGCAGAATGCCAGTATCGTGGGTCGCATCGTGGCGAAGGAAATCTATCGGGGTATCGCTTATCTTTCGGAAGATGAGAATCTGAATGCTTTCCTCTTTGCTGCCAGCGACAGGCGACATGGCGGAAGTGGCATTCCTGCCCTGGAGTTGCTGATAGGCGAGTATGCAGAGGATATGGAAGCGAAACTGAATATCAACGGGCGTTCGGTATCGAATGCACAGATTCTGGTGGCTGGTACCACGGGTTCAGGTAAGACCAATCTTCTGGCTGTGTTGATTCAGCAGTTTCGTAATCTCTCCACGGAAACGCCTTATCCCGTCAACTTCCTTTTGTTCGATTATAAGGGTGAATTCTCAGACCCGTCGAATGCTAGTTGGCTTGTTCACTTCGATGTAGATAGGAGTTGCATTCTCGATCCTGTGGTTGCGCCATTGCCTTTCACGCCGTTCAAGGATTTTACGGGCAGGACCATCAACGAAATCAATCTCTATTCCACGGAGATGGCTGGTGCACTCTGCGCTGTAGATCGTGCAACGGTGAGCGCATCCATGAGTAATCGACTGAGTGAAGCTATTGTTGAGGCTTATAAGCAGACGGCAGGCAAGCCTATCACTTTTGAGCTGATGCTGATGAAGTATCAGCAAAGAATGCAGAATCCGGATAAGGATGACAGCATCACTTCGGTTTTGAAGCAGTTGATTCGCAATCATCTGTTTGCATCGGAAGATAAGGCGAATCTGATAGATGAGTGTTTTGTCGTGAAGATGGATGCTTTCCCGAAAGATGGTCCGATAGCCAGGGCTATCGTGTATTTCATCATTTCTAAGCTCAATAATATCTATGAGCTGTTGCCGAAGCAGGCGGTTAATGAGGATTATGTACAGATTCGCCACTTCACGATTATCGATGAGGCTCACTATATGCTGGACTTCGATAATCAGCCGCTTCGCAATCTGATAGCAGTGGGTAGAAACAAGGGATTGAGCATCATCTTTGCCACTCAAAACATGGATAGTTACAAGAGTAAGTTTTTCGATTTCTATGCCAATGCACAGTATCCGCTCATTATGAAGCAGCAGACGATTTCTGACAGTATCATCAAGGATCTCTTTGGTGTGTCGGGTAAAGACTTCCAGGAAATCAAGTCGGCGATAGCTGGTTTGCAGAAAGGCGAGTTGATTATCAAGGATCATACGATGGCTGCCCTTGGTTTGGGTGGTAAACCGTATAAGAAAATAAAGGTGACGCATCTCATTTGATGCGCCACCTTTTTAAATGATATGCCTAGTTGCCCCTGATTTACAACAAACTTTAACGCTATTGCCGCTGATTTACGACAAAAAAGTAGTATCTTTGCCCCTGATTTGAAACAAATGCGTATGTTTAGACGAAATATCATCAGTAAACTGGAGGCTTGGAAGCAAGACAAAAAGCATAAGAAGTCCCCAGCACGGAATCGTGTCGGAGACGTTTGTGTGATAAAGTTAACCCTATGCCAACTGCAAAGAGCTGATGCGTTGTCCTATTTCCTGAACGGCACGATTGAAAATGCTTTTCTGCTCTGCATTGAGCGTGTAAACATGACCACGAACCTCTGAGCCGTTGAGACGCTGAGAGAGCCATGCAGCACTTTTGCCGAAGTATTTTTGTGCGATGTATCTAAGTGGCAGCAACTTGTAATCATCCTCTGCAAGTTGGTCACGCAATGTTAGAACTTCACTCTGAAGCTGTTCCATCTTTTGGTTTATGAAAGCCTTAGCCTCCTCTCTGTCACTATCATCAGCATGTAATTTGATGTAGTTTAAAATCTCAGTTTTTCGAGTTTCGCTCTTTTCGTCTTCCTTACCTGCAAGAGAAGCGTATTCTTTAAGTAAATCTGTGTTATTATTCATATCTTATCTTGTTTTTTAATCCTCTCCCAAATCCCGAAGGATGGGATTTCTTAATTCTTTTTTCTTTTCTTAATCAGATCTGAAAGCTGGTCTAAAACGCTGTCTGTAAACTTCCAATAAGTTTCGTCATCAATGTTGTATGCATCTCTCAATCTGATGTAATCACTAAGCAGTTTTTTCTTTATTCTAATCTGCTTTTCTAACTCTTCTTCATTCATTTGTTGAATTTTTAATTGTAGTATATCATGTTAGCTGATCACGATGCAAAGGTACATAAAACTCTTTTAATAACCAAACATTACATAAACTATTTTTTATGTTCTGCTTGTTTTAACATATCTGTCTATAAAGTAATACTAAAAAGTCGTATCTTTCTCACTGATTTGTAACATAAGCGTATGAATAATTCAATTAGCTTATTGCTTTCTATATAATTAAGGTGGACATTGCTATTTTTAAAAAGCATTGTCCACCTTAATTATATATACTTCTAATCTGCTTTATTCTGCCAATCGGATGCTCATCGGGCTTACGGTGATGAGGCGCTTCTTGTAGAGGTCGCCCACGGCACGCTTGTAAACCTTCTTGCTCACGTGGAAACGCTCGTAGATGTCGTCGGCCTCGCTCTTGTCGCCAAGGTTACACTCGCCATCGTTGTCCAGGAGATACTGGTAGAGGGTTTCGGCGAAATCGGCAGTCTGCTGGATGCCGGTTTTCTGCAGGGTGACGTCTATCTTTCCGTCAGGACGAACTCTTCCGATGTAGCCCTTCATCTTGTCACCCGTATGGATGTACTGGAAAATCTGGTCCTGATAGAGCAGACCCGGATACTGGTTGTCGATGATAACCTTGAAGCCCAGGTCGGTCTTCTGCCAGATGAGGAGATCCACCTCGTCACCATGCTTGTAGTGAGGATGGTCTTCGTTGAGATAACGCTCAATCTTGGCAGAGGCAACGATGCGGTAGCTCTCCTCATCGATGTGGATATGCACGATGTAGGAGTTGCCGAGCAACATACGTTTCTTCTGCTCGCGGAATGGGCAGAAGATGTCCTTCATCAGCCCCCAGCCCAGGAAGGCTCCGTATTCGTTGACCCATTTCACTTCGAGATAGGCGAAATCGCCCACCTTTGCCAAAGGAGTTTCGGTGGTTGCTATGAGGCGCTCTTCCTGATCGAGATAGATGAAGACATCCAACTCGTCGCCGATGCCTGCGTCTTCAGGTACGTAGCGGGATGGAAGGAGGATTTCTCCCTCGTCGCCACCATCGAGATACAGACCGAAATCAACTTTCTTTACGATGCGAAGGCGATTGTAATCGCCGAGTTTTATCTTTTTTGCCATATAATATTATCTTCAGTTTTTTCTTCTGTTGTTGGGGCTTCTGCAACTTCTGCAGTTTCTTCCTGGCTATCAGCAGCTCCTGCTTCCACCGTCTTCTCAATCATTCCATCCTTGAGATGGATGGTGCGGTCGGTGATGGCAGCAAGGCCCTCATCATGAGTTACGATGACGAAAGTCTGGCCGAACTTGTCTCTGAGGTCGAAGAAGAGCTGGTGAAGCTCAGCCTTGTTCTTGGTGTCGAGACTTCCTGATGGCTCATCGGCAAGGATGACGGCAGGATTATTGACCAAAGCTCTCGCCACGGCTACACGCTGTTTCTCACCACCAGATAACTCGGCAGGCTTGTGACTGGCTCTATCGCTCAAGCCCATGAACGCCAGTAACTCCTCGGCACGCTCCTTGGCTTCTTTTCGGCTCTTGCCTGCAATGAAGGCAGGAATCATGATGTTCTCCAAGGCGGTGAACTCAGGGAGAAGTTGGTGGAACTGGAATACGAAACCGAGATGCTGGTTGCGGAAATCGCTCAGTTTCTTGATGCTGAGGCTTCTTACATCGATGCCATCAACCATGATGCTGCCACTATCAGGCTTGTCGAGGGTACCGATAATCTGGAGAAGTGTAGTCTTCCCGGCACCACTAGGTCCGACGATACTTACCACCTCGCCCTTGTCAATATGCAGGTCGATGCCCTTAAGCACCTGCAGGGAGCCGAAGCTCTTGGTTATACCTTTTATATCTATCATTTTCTTACTCAAAATTATTTTGCAGGCAAAATTAAGCAAAATATTTGGAAATGCCTAATTTTAAGAGATAAAAAGAAATAAGGAGGGATATAAAAAAACAAAACGCGCCTTATTCTTGCAAATTAAGCTCGTTTCAGTACTCAATTCTGTATTACTTTCTATAAAATGTATGTGTTATTTCAACCCGTCGGCATCGCCGGTGGTCTTCAATCCGTTGCTCTTTTCGCGAGGAGTGATATTCACTTTCTTCGCTATGGTGTTCTCGATAAGGTTGGCATCGAATGCCATCTTCTTGTCGGTGCAGGTGATATCCTGGAAGGTGAAATCTACTAGGCGGTATTTATCGCTCTTACCCACATCGAAGAAGTTGTCGCAATCCATCTGGATGTTCTTGATGGAGATGTTGTTGCACTGGCACTGATCGTGTATTATTATATATTGGTTCTTTTTATATGTAATCTACGATAAACTCGTAATTTTCTATGTTTTAGTATTACGAAAAGCTCGTAAAACGTTAAAATGTAGTTGAATTTATGTTTTTTAACGTAGGTTGTTTTTTACTTATACGAAAAGTTCGTAGATTTGCAGCGTGATTTAGAAACAAGAATGTTGAATTTAAAAGAATAAAGATAGAAATATGGAAAAGCTGACGAATCAGGAAGAAGATATTATGCTTCGGATATGGCAATTGGGACGATGTGCCGTGAAACAGATTATGGAACTGTTGCCAGAACCTCGTCCACCTTATACTACAGTGGCTTCTATTGTGAACAATCTGAAGCGCAAGGAATATGTCAAGGCGGAGCGGGATGGTAAGGGTTATGTCTATTCTCCACTCATAGCCGAGAGCGATTACAAGCGGAAGTTCCTGTCGGGTTTCGTGAACAATTACTTCAAGAATTCCTTCAAGGAAATGGTTTCCTTCTTTGCCAAGGACGAGAAAATCAGTCCTGAGGACCTCAAGGATATCATCCGTGAAATCGAGAATTCGGAAGAATAACTCGAGAACTTTGCTGAATAAATCAAGCTTTCGGAAGAATAATTATTAAGTTCATTTCAAACAAAAATCGAAACTGTATGGCAATATATCTTATAAAAATCAATGTAGCCCTGATGCTCCTTTATGGGTTTTATCGCCTCACGGTGAGCCGCGATACCTTCTTCGGTCTTCGCCGCCTTACCCTCTGGCTCATCTATGCCGTCGCCCTGATGGTTCCGGCGCTCAATCTGGAATATTGGGTACGCGATACCCCTACGATGGTGAGTATGGCGAATGTATATGCCGACACGTTTTATCCCGTGGTGGTTGTAAAGGCTCAGGCTTCCGGCATAACCTGGATGGATATGCTGCTGGGCATCTATTGGGTAGGAGTAGCCGTCCTCTCATTGCGGTTGGTATGGCAGCTCTTCAGCATCATCCGCCTTGTGGTTATTTCCCGGAAACAAGAGGTGGAAGGCATCACGGTACATCTGCTCAAGGGCGAGGGGAGTCCGTTCTCCTTCTTCCGCTGGGTGTTTTTGTATCCATCTACCCTGGAGGGTAGGCAGTTGCATGAAGTGATGGTTCATGAATGCACCCATGTTTCGGTTCTCCATTCCCTGGATACCCTCTTCTCTGAGCTTTTCTCCATCGCCTGCTGGTTTAATCCGTTTGCCTGGCTGATGAAGCAGGAAGTAAGAATGAATTTGGAATATTTAGCCGATGAAAGTGTTTTATCTGATGGCAACGCGCGCAAATCCTATCAGTATCACCTTCTAGGTTTGGCATATCGACAGCCGAATGAATCGACCAAGATTGCCAATAATTTTAATTTATTACCTCTTAAAAAAAGAATTAAAATGATGAACAAACGTAGAACAAGTGAAATAGGCAAGGCGAAGTACCTCCTTTTCGCACCTTTGGCAGGAGTGTTGCTCATGGTGAGCAACATCGAGAGTGTGGCTCGTGAGATTGGCGAGCAGATTCCAGTAGTAGCTGAGGTTCAGCAGAAGACTGAGCAGGCTCTGAATGCTGATGTGGCTGTGGCGAATCCGATGGCAAAGGATGCTGTCGAGATGATGAACCCATCAGAGACGGCTGAAATGAAAGCTGCCGAGGCTGCAGAATTGGCAAAGGCGGAAGCTGAACTGAAGGCGGAAGCAAAGACTTCTGATGCGACAGCTCCTGCCGATACGACTAAGAGCGTAGTGTATGATATACCAGAGACGATGCCGTTTTTTCCTGGTGGTCAGTTAATGTTGATGAAGTATCTGGCTGATAACATCAAATATCCTGCTTCCGCAGTCAAGGCCAAAAAGCAGGGTCGTGTGATCGTAACCTTTATCGTCTAGAAGGATGGCAGCGTTACGCATGCCAAGATAGCCAAATCTATAGATCCGGAACTTGATGCTGAGGCATTGAGAGTCGTGAAGGGAATGCCTAAGTGGACTCCGGGTACACAGAATGGTAAACCTGTAAGTGTAAGATATATGGTCCCTGTAAAATTCTCTCTTTGGAAAGATGCAACCCCAGGGAAAAAGAAGTAAAGTAGAATATCAATCTCAGGTTATAATAAGAGCATATATCTCAACTCAATGAAAAAGAGCATAAATCTCATCTCAGCGATAGGGTATGTATTCTCTATTGACATGTAGAATGAAAAGGGCGGTTTTCTTGCGTGATGCAAGAAGCCGCTTTCTGCATTTTTCACGATTTTGAGGGTTATGCCAAATGTCATAGCCCAAATATCAAAAGAATAGGTTGGATATGGGCGGAAATGATTACTTTTGCAGCAGAAATTTTAAATAAGCTAATAACAAGATTAATATGAATAGTGTTTTAGAAGGTCGTCCTGCCTTGAAAAAGGAGGTCGAGAAGATAGCTGAAGTTGCTGGATACCTCTGGCAGAATGGTTGGGCTGAGCGTAATGGTGGTAACATCACTGTAAACGTTACCGACTTGGTTGATGACGAAATCAAGGCTTTGCCTGCCATCAGCGAAGTAAAGCAGATTGGTACAGCATTGCCAGCCTTAAAAGGTTGCTATTTCTTCTGCAAGGGTACAGGTAAGCGTATGCGCGACTTGGCTCGCTGGCCTATGGAGAACGGTTCTATCATCCGCATCCTCGACGATTGCGCCAGCTATGTTATCATCGCAAATAATCCTGTAATGCCAACATCTGAGTTGCCTAGTCACTTGAGCGTTCATGCCCGTCTCATCGAGAAGGGTTCCAACTATAAGGCTACTGTTCATACTCACCCTATCGAGCTTATCGCCATGAGCCACAACAAGAAGTTCATGGGCAGGGATGTGTTGAGCAACCTGCTCTGGAGCATGATTCCAGAGACCAAGGCTTTCTGTCCACTCGGTTTGGGTATCGTTCCTTATCAGTTGCCAGGCAGTTTGAAGCTTGCTGAGGAGACCTTGAAGGAGTTGGAGGATTATGATGTAGTGATGTGGGAGAAGCATGGTGTCTTTGCCAAGGGCTTGGACGTGATGGATGCCTTCGACCAGATTGACGTACTCTCTAAGAGCGCCAAGATTTACATCGATTCCAAGTGCATGGGATTCGAGCCTGATGGTATGAGCCAGGAGGAAATGGCTGAGATGACCAAGGCATTTAATTTGCCAAGATAATATAGGCTTTAGATAAAGAAATAAGTTTTAAAGATTGTTTTCTATAAGAATTTTTGGTTTAGATAATTAAGTTTAGTAAAAAGACCCCGAGCATTGTGAAATACTCGGGGTTCCTTTTTTGTTATATAAGTTGTGGCAAGAAGCTTGAGATAATCAAGACGATGATGCCGACAATTAATACGGAGATGGTCTTCTTTGAGCAGCCTTTCCATTCCTTTAGGATGATGCCCCATACATTCGAGAATACTACGTTGAGCGCCATCAGAATGCAGAACGATAGGGTCATGAGGGTAGGAGATTCGGTGAGGAACCCCTTGCCCAGTGACAGTCCGAAGAACTGGCTGTACCACAAGGCACCAGCCAAGGCACAATAGAGAATGTTATTGCTCCAAACCTCCTGGTTCTTGTAATCGCTCCAAGTATGATTCTTGGTGTTCTGATAGAAACAGTAGATGGCATTGGTGATGAAACCACCTAGGGTAACCAGGAAGGTGGCTGGCAAGGTCTTGTACATATCAGGAGTGAAACTGCCGAAATGGATATCGGAACCGAAGGCGAGACCCACATTGAAGCAGCCGCTCATGAAACCAGCCAGCAAGGCGATGGCAAGTCCCTTAGGGAAGTTGAAGTCCTTTACTGCCGCCTTCTTCTCTTCTTCTGAGAGCGATGCCGCCTTCATACTACCTGCCACACCGATGATGGCGATACCGAGAAGAGTGACTACCACGCCGAGAATTACGCTGAAAGTAAGCGATGAGAGGGCGTCCATCTCCGGGAAGAAGATGTTGAGCAATACAGGTCCCATGATGGTGCCGAGACCTGCACAGGTTCCCAAGGCGATGCTCTGTCCCAATGCTACTCCCAGATAGCGCATGGAAAGACCGAAGGTCAGTCCACCTATGCCCCAGAGTACACCGAAGAGCATGGTCATTGCTACGTTGAAGCCATAACCGTCGAATAATTCAAAGAAGGAATGGCCGCTTGGAACAGCGAGCATTGCGCCTAAGAAAGGCAAAATAAGCCATGCGAACACACCCTGAACTACCCAGTAGGATTCCCAACTCCAATCCTTAATCTTGTTGATTGGAACGTAACAGCTGGACTGGCAGAATGCGCCGATGGCTATGATTAAAAGTCCTATTAATATTTCCATATTGTTTAGTAATTAAGTGAAGAGCGATTTTGAGTGAAGAACGAAGAGTGAAGAATTCATGTGTTTTTTTAGCCATAAGACTATTGAATTCTTCGTTCTTCGTTCTTCACTCTTCAGTTAAATCGTTCTTAAACTCGCTTTGCGAGTACCTCAGCCTCGTACTTCTCGATGTCTGCGATGTACTCTTCGCCAACAGGGATGTTGTTCTTCAAGTTGAAGTAATCATATACTGCACCGAATGGCAATGTCTTCTCTTCTTCGAGGAGAGCCAGGCGCTGGAAGAGCTTGCCCTCGTCCTCGTACTTGCGGAGGGTATCAAGTGGCTCAAGGAATGCCTGCAACAATGACTTCTGGGCAGCACGAACACCGATGATGTAAGCACCGATGCGGTTGATAGAACCGTCGAAGTAGTCGAGACCGATGTGAGCACGGTCGAGTGCGTTGGCACGAACCAACTCTGAGAAGAGGTTGCGTGTGTTGTCATCGAAGAGGGTTACGTGGTCTGAATCCCAGTGCATTGGGCGAGATACGTGGAGCATCAGCTCAGGAACGAAGAGCAGGAGTGCAGAAACTGCATCAGATACGTTCTCTGTTGGCTCATAGTGACCTGTATCGAGAGTGTACATCACGTTGTTCTTAGCGCAGTAGCCAGCGTAGAAGTCGTGAGAACCTACGGTGTAAGCCTCCAAGCCAATACCGAAGAGCTTAGCTTCGAGACAAGACTTCATGTTAGGCAACTCCTCTGCTAAGATCTCATCGAGAGAGTTCTTCAAAATCTCACGATAGCGTCCCTTCTCTACAGTGATGTCCTTAGAACCATCGTGTACCCAGATGTTCATGATACATGGGTCGTTCTGGAACTTACCCATAGCGTCTGCAATGCGGCGGCAACGCTTGGTGTGCTCAATCCAGAACTCGCGGATAGCTGGGGCAGGATTTGACAATGAGAGGCTGCCACTCTTAGGGTGAGAGAAAGAAGTAGAGTTGAAGTCGAGCTTCATGTTCTGCTCCTTAGCCCACTGCATCCAGCCTGTAAACTGGTCTACGGTTACCTCGTTACGGTCAATCTGCTTGCCACCGAACTCACCGTAAATCTCATGAAGGTTGAGACGGAAAGTACCAGCCAGGAGAGAGTTCACCTTCTCGATGTCCTGACGGAGTTCGTCGATGTTGCGAGCCTTGCCAGGATAGTTACCAGTGCTCTGGATACCACCAGAAGCAGCCTCGCCGCGCTCGAAGCCAACTACATCGTCAGCCTGCCAGCAGTGCAGAGAGATAGGAGTTTTCTCCAAAGTCTCAATAGCCTTGTCTGTATCTACACCCAGAGCAGCATAGCGCTCCTTTGCAATCTCGTAATTCTTTAAAATCAAATCTGCTTTCATTGTTTTTATGTATTTTGTTATTATTGTTTATTTTTACCTTTTTACCCTTTTACTTTTTTACCTTTAAAAACTTCTCGTAAGCCGCATCCCATGCTTCCTTGTTCTGTGGCTCGAATGTCTTAAGCTCCAGCGAGTTGGCGATAATCTGGCGCATTTCCCAAATATCCTTTACCAAGCCCGATGCCTTTGCCTGGAGCATGATGTTGCCGATGGCGGTGCCTTCCTGAGGACCTGCCAATACGGTTACACCACAACTGTTGGCAGTAAACTGGTTGAGATATTGGTTGAGCGAACCTCCACCGATGATGTGGAGCACATTGAGGTCGATGTCGGCGAAATCCTTGAACCATGTGAATACCTGGCGATAGCGGAGGGCAAGACTCTCGAAGATGCAGCGGCAGAATTCGCCATAGCTCTGAGGAACATGCTGACCGGTCTTTTCGCAATACTGCTTGATGGCTTCTACCATGCTCGATGGGTTGGCAAAACAGGTATCATCCGGGTTGATGATGCTTTGGAAGGCTGGCTGCTTCATGGCTTCAGCTATAAGTTCTGCATGACCCAGGCAAGTCATATCTTTCTGGTTGGCAGCAGCCTCGTCTTTCCATTCCTTGCGGCAACGCTCGTAAATCCACATGCCGCAGATGTTCTTCAGGAATCGGGTAGTGCCCTCAATGCCGCCCTCGTTGGTGAAGTTGAGCTCATAGCTCTTCTCGTTGATGATGGCGTTCTTGGTCTCGATGCCCATCAGGCTCCAGGTTCCTGAACTCAAATAGGCAAACTCCTCGTTCTTGGCAGGAACGGCTGCTACGGCACTGGCTGTATCATGACCTGCTACTGCGATGACGGGAACGGCATTCAGTCCTGTTATCTTCTGTACCTCTTCGGTCAGTGTGCCGATGATGGTAGCAGGATGGGTCATCTTGCCAAACTGTTCTCTCTTCAATCCGATACTTTCCACGAGGTCGATGTCGAAATCGCCGGTCATCGGATTCAGAATCTGAGAAGTAGATGCTACGGTATATTCGCAGATGGCGTTGCCGGTGAGCATATAGCTCAGTGCATCAGGGATGAAGAGAATCTTGTCGGCATTCTCCAGAGCCACGTTTCCTGCCTTGCGCATGGCATACATCTGGAACAATGAGTTGAAATTCATAAACTGGATGCCGGTCTTTTCGTAAACCTTCTCCTTGCTGATTTTCTCATCAAAGTATTTCTCCATGATGCCCATGGTATGAGGGTCGCGATACGCCATCGGGTTGCGTAGGATATCTCCGTTCTTGTCTACATATACAAAGTCGCATCCCCAGGTATCAATACCGATGCTCTGGATGTGGATGCCACGCTGTGCTACGAGTTTCAATCCTTTGATAATCTCAAAGTAGAGGGCGTAGATATCCCAATAGAAGTGACCGCCTGTTTCGATCAGGTTGTTGTCGAAACGGGTCAGCTCCTCTAAGTCAAACTTGCCGTCTGACAAGCTTCCTACTATGGTTCTTCCGCTGGTAGCACCTAAGTCTACCGCGAAGAAGTATTTCTTTTGTTCCATTATGAATTTTGTCTTTAAGTTGCTGTTATTTGTTCACGTTTGCAAAGGTAGACCAAAAAAGGGATATGGAACAAGAGAAATTGATTTTAGAGCCTTATTTTTTGACTATCTCGTCATATTTCTGAAATCTGATGGCTTCATGCCCGTCTGAATTTTGAATTTGGCAGAGAAATAGTCAGGCGATTCGAAATTGAGCCGGTATGCAATCTCCTTGATGCTCTCGTCGGTGGTAGACAGCAGTTCTTTGGCTCTCTGCAGTTTCAGATTCTGCTGATAGAGGGCGGGAGCGAATCCGGTATGCTCCTTGAAGAGCTTGCGGAAAGAAGAGTAGCTGATGCCCAGTTCCTGCGCAATCTCCTGGATGGTGAGCGTATCTTCAAGCGATTCTCGGATACGCAAACGGGCTTTATTGATCATGTCAACATGCTTGGTATCCTTGCTCAACACGATATTTCTCTCCAGAGAATACATTTTGCCTATCAGATGGTTTACGATACCCGCCATAGTCTGTTGTGCAAAAGCAACCTCTTCCTGTGCGGTTTTGTAAGCCTCTTCGTAGAGAGCGATAATCTCGTTACTGTAACCTACATGGTAGATTGGCTTTTCAGGAGAAAGAAACCCTGCTTTCACGCGGTCGTCGATGTTCTTGCCCTTGAAGCCGATCCAATAGCTTTTCCAACCCTTGGTGCCTGATGGATGATAGCTATGCCATTCACCGGGAAAGAGCAGGAAGATGTCTCCAGCCTTGATCTTTGTTTCCGGGAGATGGGCAGAACAGAACACTCCTTCACCTTCTGGCTGGTAAAGCAGTTGGTATTCGTCGAGTATTCTTCCCTTCTGAAGATCGAAGTAATATCCGTCAGCATGTCCTTTTGTTGGATAGGCTTCTCCTGGGGCGATTTCTTCTCGTCCCACGGTGCTGATGGTGAGTCCCCATTCGGCATCTCTTTTTGTTGCTAATAGGTATTTACTTGTTTGCATATTGTTTCTGTTTTATGATTTTCATCTGCAAAATTACGCTGGATAATTCTAACTTCCAAATTTTTATGTCGTTTTTTTCAGGAATCCAGCATTACTTCTGATTGACGTTGCAAAGATACAACATTTCCGTTTCCTACCTATGCGATTTGTGCGATTTGCGTGGATTCGGGAAATAAAGTACAGAAAATACCATGAAATCATTCTGAAAATATCTCCGAAGGATAAAAAGATAACTCCGATAGATAAGAAATTATCTCCGAAAGATAGCAGAATATCTCCGAAGGATAAGAAAATATCTTCGATAAAGAAGACTTGGAAGCTGTGTTGGGTGACGAGGTGAAGGGTGAAGGGTATATTTTAAATCTTTATATTATATTCTTTTTAGGGCTTTTTCGATTTTTGACCCTAGGGTACTTTTTGATTTTACCCTTTTTTCCTTTACCCACGCGTACATATATAAATAGAGTTTTCAAACCTTCACCCTTCACCTTTTTATTTAACATTCTGTAGATCAATTTATTAAAGGTGAAGGGTGTTTTCGGTTTCTCTTAAACATATTTTAAGAAACGAAGCTGTCTTTACATTTTTTTAAAGTTGCATTTCTTCTTAAACCATTGCAGGAATGATTCGTAAGCACTGATCTCTTCCTGATGCTGAGGCTCAGCGAAGGTAAGCTGGTCACCGTAGGAATCACCATGCTGGTCGGGGAAGATAATCATCAGGTTGGTACCTGAGAAGTATTTCGTGATTTCCTCCGGCAGACGCTCCAGTGCTGTCTTGTAAGATACGGTTCCCTTACGGGCGGTTACTATCACGAACAGGTGGTCTGGAGATATCTGCGAAGCCAGCTGCGGCAACTCGTTCCAGTGAATCATCTGGGTATAATCGGCACGCACTTCCGGATGCCGGTTCTTGATATATTCATTGATGAGCGCCAGACTCTCTTCTCTGCCATGAAACTGGATGCGGCAGTCTAGGTTGCCGGCAAGTCGGGCTAGTCGTTCCAGCCAGCGGTAGAAACCCGGCTCAAACTCTGCTCTCGAAGGTACGGCTACCTGTATTCTTCTCAATGTATTCAACGGCTGTCTGATGCGTGCCATGATAATCTGTCGGCTCAATCCGTTGAAGAGACTCTGGTGGAATTCTCCCCAGAACTTCGGCGAAACCTCAGGATGCATGTGCATTCCGATGATAATCTCAGAACATTGGAACTCGTTGAAGGCATGCTTGATGCCGTTGGCGATGTTGGCGGCAATACGAACCTGGGTCTGCGTCATCACATCGGTAGCTGCAGCCAGCTGACTGCAATGTTCCAGAATCCGTCTTCCCTGTTCCTGGTTGTATCGCATATCCTTGTCTTCATATACCACATTCAGGCAGATGAGTCCCCTGTTCAGTTTCTGGTTTCTCACCAGAAACGCCAGATTCATCAGGTTGTCGGCATATTCAGGATATTTCACCGGAACCAGAATCTTCTCATCGCTCACCTTCTTGTCGTCTTCCGCATCAGGCAGTTCCTTGTCTCTCAGGATAATCTTCTGCGAAGACCGGTCGGTAAGGATGGATGAGATGATGCAGGTAATCAGAATCATCATAACCACACCATTGAGCATATCATCGTTTACGAGATAAGTGCCCGGTGCTACGAGCAGATGCATACCCACCATCACCATGGCGATACTTCCTGCAGCATGAGCCGAAGTGAGTCCGAACATCATGTGACCCGAAGAAAGTGGTAATCGGAAACCCAGACAGGCGATATAGGCTGCGATGGCTTTGCCCAGGGTTCCGAAGAAGGCGATGCAGAATACTACCCACAGAATATGACTGCCCTGAAACAGCAGATTGATATTGATCAGCATGCCCACACCTATCAGGAAATAAGGAATGAAGAGGGCATTGCCGATAAACTCGAGGCGGTTCATCAGTGGCGAAACATGCGGAATATATCTGTTTAATATCAGACCGGCGAAGAAAGCACCGAAAACGCCCTCAATGCCCACTATCTGCGAAAGTGCCGCACTCATAAAGAGCATCGAAAGTACGAAGATAAACTGCATCACCGCATCGCTGTATCTTCGCAAAAACCATCTTGTAAGTCGGGGAATCAGCATGATCATCACGCCACAATAGACAGCAAACTTGAGGGTGAAGAATACCCAGAACAGTACGCCGTCATGCTTGCTGAACGATGCTACCAGTCCGGCAAGCATAATCAGGGCTATGAGCAGCGAAATCATGCTCGATCCCACACTCAGCGTAACGCTCGGTTTCTGTTGCAGTCCGTATCTCGAAACGATAGGATAGGCAATCAGCGTATTGGATGCCATGATGCAGCTCAGCAGGAAGGAAGCCTTGGCAGAGTAGTGGAGCAGCCAGATACTCATGCCGTATGTGAGGAAGAACGGTATAAAACAGGTGAGCAGGCCATAGATAAGCAGTCGCGACTTGTTCTTTTTCATGCCTTCCATATCCATCTCCAGTGCAGCGAGGAACATGATGTAATAGAGTCCCACCTTTCCGAAGAGTTCAAACGAAGAGTCGCGCTCTAGGATATTCAGTCCGTATTTGCCTATGAGCACACCTGCCAGCACCATACCGATGATGTGCGGGATACGGAGTTTACCCATGATGATAGGGGCAAAGAGGATGATGAGGAGCACTACGAAGAATATCAACGTAGGGTCTGTGATAGGGAAGTATTGAGCGATATGGAACATAGGCTTTCTTCTTTTTTGTTATACTTAAAGAGGGATTTCTGCATCAGCATTCATCCCTCCCTTTCTGTTTTTGACTGCAAAAGTACGAATAAATCTTGAAAGCACAAAGTTTTTCTGCCCTTATCCTACAATCATGGTGATATTTTTGCATGCTCACTATTGTTTCTGTCTTTTCAAATCCCTATCCACCATGGCACAGACACAGGAATCAGACCATACGTTTTCTGCCGTTTCAATCATGTCGATGATGGTATAGATTGGCAGGATGATGCCCATGATGCCGATAGGAGCATTGATGCCGGACATCAGAGATAGGGTAAGAAAATAACATCCCATCGGTACTCCTGCATTACCCACTGCTGAGATAACTGAAATGAAGAGCCAGAGAATCATCGTAGTCCAAGGTAAAGGCATTCCTCCATTCTGCATCAGGAATAAGGAGGTTACGAGGATAAACGCAGCGCAACCATTCATGTTGATGGTAGTACAGATAGGCAATACGAAGCGGGAAACCTGATTGGAAACTCCCAGTCTGTCTTCTGCTGTCTGCATCGTCACCGGCAACGTAGCAGCAGAACTCTTTGTAAACAGAGCCATTAATACTGCCGGCATCATCTTACCCAAAGTGCGCACTGGATTCAAGCCTCTTGCCAAGAGGAAGAGCGGAAGGATGATGAAGAATTGAATGACATTACCTCCCAGGATAACAGCTACGTACTTTCCTAGAGAAGCCATCACGATACCCGCAGAGAATTGGGCTGAGAGTTGTGCTGCAAAGGCAACGATACCCAGAGGCAGAGCCCAGATTAATCCATGAATCAGCATGAAGAGCAGATCCTGTAATCCAAACAATCCCTTCATCACGACTTCTTTCTTATCGCTTGATGGCATCTTGGCTAAAGCAATACCTGCTGCTGCCGCCAAAATCAATATAGAGAGTACATTTCCTTCGGCAAACGGCTTGATGATGTTGTTGGGTATTACCCCAAGAATATGGTCATAATAGCTGGTTTCTCCCAGCTTTTGGGGAACATCCGCCATACCGCTCTGTACCAAGGCGGTAGGTAAATTGCCTGGAGAAACGATGTTGTAGAGCACCAGTCCCACTGCTGCAGCTGCTATCGTCGTGAGCAGGGTGTAGGTGATGGCGTGGCGGAATATCTTACCGGTATCTGCCTGGTTGCCCAAGGATGCCAGGGTTGTGATAACTGCCAAGGCTATGGTTGGTACTGCCAGAAGCTGGAATAAGCGGGTATAGACCGTGGCTATGAAGTTCATCAGACCATCCAGCCAGCTGATGCCGAATATACCTAAGACTGCGCCTACTATCAAAGCGCCAATCCATAGTACCAGCTGCTGGGTTTGCTTATTCTTCACTCCTTTTTGCTTACTGCAGCCAGCATTGTTATCCGGCTGTCTATTTCCAATATTATTCATTGTTTCTACCATGATTTTAAACTATTATTTTCAAAAGGCAAAGGTATTATTTTTTTTCCTTGTCAACAATCCCACAAATATGGTATTTTGCAATCTCGTTATTTTTTTTCGGGCTATTCTTTTGCTTGTATCATTATTTTTTGTAACTTTGCCGAAAGAATTTAAAAAGGCAGCAATATGAAATATCCTATCGGCATACAGAGTTTCGAACAAATCATAGAAGATGATTATGTTTATCTCGATAAGACGGCATTGGTCTATGACTTAGTGACTAATGGTAAAATATACTTTCTGAGTCGTCCTCGACGATTTGGAAAGTCGTTGCTCGTATCTACCTTGAAATGCTATTTCGAGGGTAAGAAGGAACTTTTTAAAGGGCTTGCCATCGACAAGCTGGAGAAGGAATGGAAGCAATATCCTGTGTTTCATCTTTCTTTTGGTGGTCAAAACTTTGTAGAGCCTTATGCGTTAGACAAAGTGTTGGAGGAGTTTGTTGCCATGGCAGAACGTATCTATGGGCGTGAGGAGTTGGCTGAGACTTTAGGGAGTCGCTTTAAGGCTGTGTTAGGGAATGCTCATAAGAAAACAGGAATGAGAGCTGTCGTACTCATTGATGAATATGACAAGCCTTTGCTTGATGTGATGGATATGGATATTTCTGTGCAGAATGAATATGGAAAGATGACTTTGGAGGATTATAATCGCAATCTGCTCAAAGGCGTATATTCTGTGTTTAAGGAAGCTGATGATGACCTGCAGTTTGTCTTGCTCACGGGTGTCACCAAGTTCTCACAAGTAAGCGTGTTCAGTGGTTTCAATCAGCCTAACGACATCAGTATGGATGAGCATTACGAGGCACTTTGTGGAATTACGGAAGATGAATTGTATTCTACCTTTGATGAACAAATCAAGGCGATGGCCGTGAGATACAAGACGACGGAGGATGGGATGAAATACAAGCTGAAGAGGAAGTTTGATGGTTATCATTTCAGTCCTAATATGCTTGATATCTATAATCCTTTCAGTATCTTGAATGCTTTGAGCAAGAAGATTCTGGCAGATTATTGGTTCCGCACCGGTTCGCCAACCTATCTTGTTCGCCTATTGTCTCATTTTGATGAGAACATCAACGAGATGGTGAACAGGTTTTATCCTACGAGTAGTTTTATCGACTACAAGGCAGATGTGGAAGCACCGTTGCCTATGATTTATCAGAGCGGTTATCTTACCATTAAGGACTGGAATATGGATACCGATTCCTATCTCCTGGATTTCCCGAATGATGAAGTGCGAAGCGGGTTCCTGACGCTGGTAGCTTCTAGTTATCTGAAGCCATCGAAGTCAACGGATGCCTGGGTCATTCAGGTAATAGATGTGATGTCGAAGGGCGATTGCCATCAGTTGGAGAATCTGATGACTTCCTTCTTTGCCAGCATTCCTTATAACCAGCGTCGTAAGGACGATGAACGCGAGAAGGAGCGTTACTTCCAATACACCTTCTATCTCGTATTGAGAATGATCAGCTGTTTCACGGTGTTCATTGAAAAACAGCAAAGCGAAGGTAGGGTAGATTGTGTGGTAGAGACCCAGAACTATATCTACATCTTCGAGTTCAAGCGTGATGGTTCGGCAGAGGAAGCCCTGAAGCAGATAGAGAATATGGGCTATGCCAGGGAATATGCAGCAGATGGCAGAAAGATTTATCAGATAGGCTGCAACTTCTCATCGAAGACGGGAACCATTGATGGGTGGAAAATGAAGTAAGTAATCCGTAAGAATATCCCGAAGATGTAGTGATGTGGTGTTGTTAAGAATGAAACTTTTTTACATTAGCTTGCCTGAGATTCTCGTATTTTCAGACGCTTATTGTTTCTTTGAGAATATCGAAAATATGAAGAGAAATAAGAACTTATTGATAATCAGGTATTTGCGATTTCTTGACAAGATGATGCCGTTGAGGAAAATCTATAGTTGTACGACTATAACCCCTATAGTTGTACAACCATAACTCTATAGTTGTACAACCATAGCATGTATAGTCGTACAACTGTAACTTTATAGTCGTACAACTATAGGTCTTGTTCTTAATATAGAGCAGAAAACAGAGAATTCCGGCCTCTCAATCCTCTTGTTTTTATCGCTAGATTCCCAACTTGTAGGTATATGAATTTTGGTTATAAATATTGACGGGAGGTATTTTTGCAATTGTAATTTGAACTAAAAAAAGGAGGAATAAAGAATGAATACAACAAAGTTAACAAGAGAAGAAGCGTTGCGTCGTTGGAATGCTTCTAAGGAAACCAAACGTAAGATGGTTGAAAAGCTAGAAACCTTGGTAAGGAATAGTTGTCTTGAACGTACAGGCAAAGAACCTATTGGGATAGAAGTATGGTAGTCGAAACATTGTCTCTAGACACGATTAATGCCAATTCTTTGCAAAGTTTGCAGCAAACCTTGCAAACTATGCAGAGACTAAGAGTTGGTACGGAGAGGGTACGGAGTTGGTACGGAGCGGGTCTAGCTATGATGTATTGTGGGGGAGATTTGGAAAATCTAAAGTAGTACATGATGGAAAAGATTATTGTTGACGTTGCGTGGTGCGACAGAAATTATGGCGGTTCTCTTGGTAGTAATGTACCAGGAGCGGTGGTTTTTACAGCACCAACCTTTGAAGCTTTGCAAAAAGAAGCAAAGGAAAGTCTGGAGTTTCATATTGAAGGCCTTGTGAAAAATAGAGAAGATGTTCCCTAATGGCTGAAGAATGGGGATTATGAGTTTGAGTATAATATTATAAGATAAGATCAGTTGTGTGTCTGATTTAGCAAAGAGGGTGTGTCATAAGTAAATGATTCACCCTTTTTTGTTTGTTGGAATGTTACTGATATGTTGTTGGAAAACATAGTATAAGTTGTTAGAAAAGATAGTATATGTTTTTGAGTTAGTTAGTATCTCCGGTCGCACAACAGCTGTTGTGCGCTTGCATAGCAGCTGATATGCGCTTGCACAACAGGTGATGTGCATGCGTAGGTCAACTGTTATGCGCCAACTGTAATTTAGACTTATGACGCCTCCTCTTTGTCATTTGGTACATACAGAATGGCATTTCATACATTTATCCCCCAACTTTCTATGCTGTTTCGGATAAATTCATTATCTTTGTCCCCCTGAAAACAACTAAAAGATAAAATGTAATGAAGAAAAGATTAAAAATATACTTTGGTTTCCTTAGGCAGCCTGGTCGTTTTGGCAGGTATTGGTCTGGGAATCATGTATATGGTGTCAGCTTTTCTGCCCTTATCCTACAATCATGGTGATATTTTTGCAATTTTGCATTTCGAAAAAGACAAACGTATGTTTGAAAGAATCTCTATCAAATGAACTAAGGAATGGTGATTGAAAATCGTGAAGCTCCATATCCCAGCCAGTAACCAATTCCTCCTTTTATGTTTGTGGGGAGGTTATGTTGGTAGGTGAATATTGGGTTTCTTGATAGTTCTAACATCTTTGCATATTCGCTCCAATAGTTGTAAGCAAAATTATCCACTCTGCATAATTTAACGGAAACTTGCTCGTTTGTCAGAAAGGAAACGTGGCTGTTCTCCTTTTTGTTTCTGGAAAAGCCATATATCGGTAATTTAGGATTTGGCTTGTCGAAAAGCTCATTGTCGCTTTCTCCCAAGAAAGAGCTGTGAAACTCTTCTTGATGTGTCTTATCTAAATTGACAAATACCTTATAGAATCTGTGTTGAGCTAAATCGTCTTCTATCTTGGCATAGAGATTATATTTTCCCTTGCCGAGATCTTGGCTGATACCTTTCTCTAAAATCTCGGGTGGATAAGGAATGGATGTTGTTGCTTCTAGTTTTTTCCCGTCCTTGGTCTCAATGGTGAGTTTGTAACTTCTTCCTGCAATGCCTGTAAGTTCGTTGCTGGTATAAATACTTGAAGACTCATAGCTGTTATTTATCTCATGATGCAATACGTATGTTTGGTCATCGCAAGTTATGGCTACGTTGGCATCATCGATGGTATTATTGTATAGGTCCTCCTGTTTGTTCTCGTTGTTGTTTACGGGTACTGTACAATAAAGGCGGACTACAGGGGCATGTCCGTTTTCTATCCAACCTTCTACTACGATTTGAGGCTGGTAGTCTGGGATTGTATCTGATGTGCAGCTAACCATAAAAAGAAGTGTTATAATTAGAACTTCAAATATTTTTTTCATAACTTGTCTGTTTAAAATTTGCAATAGAAATTGATGGATGGAAGAACTTTGACCGCAAAGCTCAGCGGTTTGTAACTGTAAGTCTTTTCTTTGTCAACTTCATGGAAATGCAACCTGTAGTAGATTGGATTTCTATGGTTGAGGGCGTTGTATAAAGAAAAGTTTACTCCATACTCCGAATGATTCTTTTTGCAAAATGTATAATCTGCTGATAGGTCTAGACGGGAATATGCAGGAAGTCGATTCTGGTTGTATCCGTTGTATTGGGATATAATGTTGCCGTCTATGGCATAAAATGACTTTGAGGCTGTGAATGGTGTGCCTGATGCATATACGAATGTGCTGCTGAGTACTAAGTGCTTACTGGTCTTGTAGGATAAGACCATATTTAACTCATGCGGACGTTCGTTGGATGCCGGGAATGTCTCTTTTCCTGTTGATCCTTCTATTGTACGGGATGCATGAGTGTAAGTATAGCCTATCCACCCATTTATGCTTCCAAATCGCTTGTTAATCATGATTCCAAAACCATAATTGCAACCTTTGCCTTGTCTTACATAATTTTTTAAGTCATAAGTTGACTTGCTGAAATCTAGCAGGTCGCCGGTATATTCCACTTGATTATACAGCTTTTTGTAAAACAGTTCCAGATTGATGGTATAACCACTTTTGCCGATGGCTTTTTCTCCCAGGATGTTTATACCGTCTGCGTATTCTGGTTTGATAAAATCATCTGAGCTTACCCAAAACTCAAAAGGCAATCCTATCTGTGATATTCCTGTTTGGTGTAGATTTTGCCAGCGTCTATATAGGTTCATCACTACTTTGGAAGAAACTCCCTGAAAGTGGAAGGAAACGTTGGGTGAAAAATGAAAGTCAGCTTTCTGTCTTGATGCCCAGTATATACATTCTCTGCCACCAATGATGGCATAAAGACTTTCATTTCCTATCTTGTAGTCTGCGTATGCAGATAGTTCTGCTGCATTTTCTGTCGTATTGGTGCTCCTGCTGGTATAGTAATTGCTAACGGCAGGTGATTGGGGTTCAATGTCATGATATCTCAGTTCATAGCCAAGCCCCCAATGATGCAGTTGGCTATGGTTGACAACTCCTATTGTTGTTATCTTGCTTGGCAAAAGAAGCTGTTCATTTCCACGTACAAACTTAGTGTCATTGCTATATGAGGTGATGTATATCTGCTGTCTGGTCTTAGCGTTGGCATTGTACGTCCGTTCGTATTGGGCAGATAACAGGAGGTTGTTCCAGCCGAGTTTCAGTTCAGCTGGATAGTAAGGCATATTGAGGTTCACATGGTCGCCTCCTGTATAAAAGTCGATAGAAACCTTGTCTTTTGTGTTAGGTTGCCAAAGATAGGTTAGATTCACGTCGTTAAAGTCATATTTGAATTTGTCTCCGTCGAATGTAAGCCATTTGCTATATAATAAGTTGAGGTATGCCATACGGGCTGACAGGATAAGGGTGCTGTTTGTGGATAATGGCAAATGTAATGTGCCTTGCGATGACATTGGTCCTACTGCTATATTGCCATGTATCTTATGGCTAATTGTATCAATGGAGTTTAAAGAAACCATACCACCGATTCTCTCTGTGAAATCAGCACTGGTTGGCGATGTGGCAACTGTGAGGGATTGGAAATGAGAAGGATTGAATGTTGAGAACAGTCCAAGAAGGTGTCCAGCGTTGTAAACAGGTATGCCGTTGATACCCACCAGGTTGTGTCCTGTGCTGCATCCCATGATATGTATGCCCGCATCATATTCGTTGTTGGTCGAGATGCCGGGCATGGTCTGCAGGTAATGTATAGGGTCTGTATTGCCTAATATCTTAGGCAGGGTATTGATGAAAGTAATATCGAGTTTGGTAGTCGCATCTTGTCTTTTCAAGAAAGAAGAAATTTTCTTGGCGGTGATGTTGACATCGTTCAATGACTGGCTTTTCTCGTAAGTACTATCCTTTAGGTTCTGTGCATTCATTATCCCTAAAGTCATAAAGGAAAACAATAGAAGGAGTGTATATCTTCTCATAGAGCGTAAAAGTTCGTAGCATCCTCCTAAAATAAGTTTGGAGAATGCTACGAGTAAAATATAAATTAGAATCTGCAACCTAATGTTGCTGACAATGTATTGAACTTCAAGTCGATGTCGTCATGGAACTTAGAGAAGTCCTGACCGTATGAGATACCGATAAATGCCTTCTTGTAAACAAAGTTTGCACCTACGTGCCAACCTGCCTGGAATCTGTTAGCTGGATGACCATCGCACTTCTTCTTATCGAAGAAATTGTCTATCTTAGTAGTCTCTTCATCGATTTCAGGATCATCTCCTCTATAGGAATACTCCTCAGTCTCTTTCTGTTTGCCAGAACCAGAGATGTTGTATTTGAAGTCCACGCCAGCGAAAGGCTCAAAGGCAAAATCTGAATTTGGAATTGCAATGTGGTAAAGCAAACTTACAGGAACTTTGGCTGTAAGTATATGGCCCGTATATTTTACGGTATATTTATCAGTATAATAGCTGCCTTTATCTTCATTTGATGCTTCATCTGAATAGAATGCATACTGAAGGGCTGCACCAAACTCAACATACAGAGGAATGGAAGGTGCCACATTGATAGCGCGGTTGTAACCGATAGAGAATGCATTGAGTTTGTCGCTCAAACCGCTATTGTCTATCGCTTTCTGATCTTCATCTCCATAGTCGAATGATGAAAGACTGTAGCTGGTGCCAATACTGTTGTACTGCACATACAGGCTGTTCCAACCCTTGGAGATTTCGTTACTGCTGTTAGAAGAGCTTTTGCTCTGTGAAAACTGTGCAAACGATGTGGTACTGATCATCATCGCTGCTACTAATGCTAAAAATTTAATTTTCATGATGTTTGTTATTTAAAAATGAAACAATTACTTTAGTTCTTTATCATAAATGGAATCCTCCAAACATTGGCTGTTTGAGTGCTGCTGCCACGTTGTGATACAAAATAGATGTATTTGCCGTCTTTACTCCATACAGGGCTCAAATCATCTGCAGCATGGTAGGTAATCTGGGTTAGATTACTTCCGTCTATATGGCAAACGAAGATGTCTGTATTAGGGTATACCTTATTTGGGTTATTCTGTCCCGCTACATCAACAACTTTCATACTGCTGCCTACCATCAAAATCCATTTTCCGTCAGGCGAAATAGTAGGAGAGGTGAAGCTGCGGTTCCCTTCTGATACGATGCATTCTTCAACTCCTGTTTCTGTATTGATTCTCCATATCTCATTGTTTCCAATGCCTGAAGATCTTACACAGAGAATGTCTGTGGTGTTAGGAACTGGTATGGCATTGAATCCAGACGTAAAGTTGGAGAAAGAGTTGTCGTTGAATTGATAATTCCAAATGCCAAAGCTGCCAGAGTTTTCTTTACGGCAAAATAAGATTTGACTCATGTCGGCATTGTAAGATGGAGAAAAGTCAAACTCGTTTGCTGTTACCTGTCGGCAACCATATCCTTTGTTTGCGTCTGTGATGAAAATGCGATTGGAAGAACCATTCTTTTCGGTGAAACAGATTTTCTGTCCGTCAGGCGAATAAGAAAAATCTATTACTTGCTGGCGATTGGTGCGCTGCTGCGTAGTTCCAGCACCTGTCAGATTTTTCAGATAGATGTTTGAATTGTTGGTCTTATAGGATAAGAAAGCTAATTTTTCTTCAGTAGGTGACATGGCGATAACTCTGCCAGACCACCATGTTATTTTCTTGCCTCTTCTTTTAACTTCCGGCATGCACAAGCAATCGTTGTCTGAAGTGATTTTCTTGAAATCAAGTCCGCTTTCTTCGCCAACGGCAACAATAGAGTAGTCTACAGATTGAGCCATAGCAGGCAATGAGAGACCTAAAAGTAATAGCAAAGCATTTAATTTTCTAGTGCTCATATACATTATTATATATACAAGCCGACTCTCCAAAGCTTGTGATATAACATTTGAAAGTAGGACATAAAAAAAGCGCGGGAGTCTGTACTCGTCACTCATCCCGCTCTTCGAGGCCTTCGCACTGCTCATCAAGTCTGAACGAGCAACGCAGAAGCCCACGCCGATAGTATATAACAATCCCTGCATCCTATCAAAAAATAGGATGTTAAGGTGTACAATCTACCCACTTGGACATCTACTGTTGCTTTCGTTTTTGATTTGACTTTGAAAGTTGCGAAGTTTCGAAGAGCCAAAACAAAGCGTAAGTAAACGCCTTTCCCTTATGTCTTGATCCTTTAGTCCCCAAACCAATCGTCATCGTTACGACAGATAATCTTGTCCTTTACAATCGGCGCGAACTTCAACTCTCTTTTACAAGAGTATTTAAGAATCGCTGCAAAGGTAGATAAAAAATCTGTAATCGCCAAACGTTTTAGTTAAAAACTTCGAAAAACATTAAAAATATTTAGTTTCCCCATTTGTGTATCCTAATAAAAATGTATGTGTGGTCTGGAAAAAGTCTCTCATAAAAATGTAATAGATTCTACTATCTCACTATTTTTTCGGGCTATTCCTTTGCTTGTATCATTATTTTTTGTAACTTTGTCGAAAGATTTTAAAAACGGCAGCAATATGAAATATCCTATAGGAATACAAGAGTAGAACGTATCTATGGACGTGAGGAGTTGGCCGAGACTTTAGGTAGTCGCTTTAAGGCAGTGTTGGGGAAAGCTTATCAGAAGACAGAAATGAGGGCTGTCGTATTGATTGATGAATACGATAAGCAACTATTTTTCTCCAATTTTCTGCATATTCTTGCAGAAAAGTAAGCAGAAATGATAAATTTGCAGCAAAAAGCAATAATTTTTGGGAATTTATGCTTGATATTGTAGAAAAAGTCTTAACTTTGCAGCGGATTTGAGAAAATAAGCAGTTTCCGGCTATCAGAAGATGAGAAATCATGAAGCTATCAGAAAATGAGGAATCATGAAGATGATAAGGAGGCTGGCTTTCTCTTCCACAGTTTACACTTATAACAACTTTATAAATTAAAAGATTCGATTATGAAAGTAGCAATTGTTGGTGCAAGTGGCGCAGTTGGACAGGAATTCCTGCGTATCCTTGCTGAGAGAAATTTCCCTATGGATGATTTGGTGTTGTTTGGTTCTGAGCGTTCTGCCGGACGAAAATACAACTTCAAGGGAAAGGACTATGAGGTCAAACTTTTGCAGCATAACGATGACTTTAAAGATGTCGATATTGCTTTCACATCTGCTGGTGGCGGCACTTCAGAGGAGTTTGCCGAGACTATCACCAAGTATGGTGCCGTGATGATTGATAACTCTAGCGCATTCCGTATGTGCGACGACGTGCCTCTGGTTGTGCCTGAGGTAAATGCTGAGGATGCCCTGAACCGCCCTCGCAACATCATCGCCAACCCTAACTGTACCACCATCATGATGGTTGTAGTGTTGAAGCCTATCGATAACTTGAGCCATATCAAGAAGATTCATATCTCTTCTTACCAGAGTGCTTCAGGTGCTGGTGCTGCTGCCATGGCTGAACTTGAGCAGCAGTATAAGGATATCATCGAGACTGGTAAGACTGAGCATATCAATAAGTTCCCTCATCAGTTGGCATATAATGTCATCCCACAGATTGACAAGATGACTCCTAACGATTATACCAAGGAGGAGATGAAGATGTATAACGAGACCCGCAAGATTATGCACTCTGATGTTCGCACCAGTGCTACCTGCGTTCGCGTTTCTTCACTCCGTTCTCACTCAGAGAGTGTTTGGTTCGAGACTGAGAAGCCATTGGCAGTAGAGGACATCCGCAAGGCTTTGGAGGCTGCTCCAGGCGTAACTGTAAAGGATGATGCCCAGAACTACGTTTATCCAATGCCATTGGAGAGCGCCGGTAAGGACGATGTATATGTAGGTCGTATCCGCAAGGATCTGGCTGATGACAATGGTAACACATTGTGGTTGACTGGCGACCAGATTCGTAAGGGTGCTGCCCTGAACGCTGTTCAGATTGCTGAGTACTTGATTAAGGTGGGCAACGTAAAGTAAGCCATACCTTATTTATATAAAAGAATATGAGGAAGTTAAGGGATAATGAATTTTATCTCTTAACTTCTTTTCGTCTTTATACGATTCTGAATAGAAAAGTAAGAATATGCTTGAAAGATTCAAACAATTACTCGGTGAGATGAACCGGGGCATTTATGAGAAGGAGACGGAGATATCGCTCTCGCTCCTGGCTGCTCTGGCAGGTGAGAGTATCATCCTGCTGGGACCTCCGGGTGTGGCAAAGAGTATGGTGGCCAGACAGTTGAAGACGGCATTCAGGGAGGCTCAGAGCTTTGAGTATCTGATGTCGCGATTCTCTACTCCCGATGAAATTTTCGGTCCGGTGAGCATTCAGAAACTGAAGACTTCGGATACTTACGAACGTGCGGTGGAGGGTTATCTGCCTACTGCCGATGTGGTTTTCCTGGATGAAATCTGGAAGGCGGGACCTGCTATCCAGAACACGCTCCTTACGGTGATTAACGAGAAAATCTTCAGAAACGGCAATCGGGAAATGCATCTTCCTCTGAAACTTCTCGTGGCTGCAAGCAATGAGTTGCCGGCTAAGGGAGAAGGACTGGAGGCGCTCTGGGACCGATTCGTTATCAGAATAGAAAGCCGACCGATTAAGCTGGAGAAGAATTTCCGGGCGATGCTGCTGGAATCTCACGCAGATTTCTCTGGTTCTACAGGGGTTTTAGGTCACGCAGATTTCGCAGATAACGCAGATTTTTCTGATTTGAAGATTACTGCTGAGGAGTATGCTGAATGGGCGGAGAAAATCTGTAAGATTGGCGTGAAGGAGGAGGTGCTTGATGCAATTTCTGCCATTCGTAAATCTCTGAGAGCCGTGAATGTGGATGAGGCTGCCGAGCGCAGAAACATTTATGTGAGTGACCGAAGATGGAAGAATATCGTCCGCCTGCTTCGCACTTCAGCCTTTATGCAGGATAGGGAAGAGGTGGATATCTGCGATTTGCTGCCTATCTACCATTGTCTGTGGCAGGAACCGGAAGAGCGGGATGCTATCCGAAACATCGTGATCCGTGCCCTCTTTTCTCCTTTTGCAGATAAACTCGTGGAGATGAAGAATGCGCTTGCTGAGGACATCAAATATCATCGTGTACGCAGGAATCCGGAGGATGGAAGGGATTACGAGGGAGAGATAGAAAACCTTTCGGATGGCTTGAGCTCGCTGGAAAGGCAGTTGGGCGAGAATCTCTTCGCATCTGCTGATGATAAGGCGGAAATATCGGCTTATCTCCGCGATTTCTATAAGGAGTTGGCATTTACCCGTCAGGATACGATGAAACTCTATGAGGTTTAATCGCCTCCTATTACATTATTATATATAGAAGAATCTAAACATGATGAATGAACAGAAAATATTGACTCCAGAGTTGGAGGCGCGTGTTCACCAGGCTGTGGATAACTTTATGCAGGGCTATGGCTGCTGCCAGTCGGTAGTGGCTGCCTTTGCCGATTTATATGGTCTTGATGATGAGATGGCGAAGCGCATTGGTGCCGGCTTCGGTGGTGGAGTAGGCAGAATGAGAATGATGTGCGGTGCCGTTTCGGGCATCGTGGTGCTCGTTGGCTTGGATTGCGGACAGACCGAGGGGGATGACCGCGAGGGCAAGTCGGCATGCTATAAGGTGGTGCAGGATTTGCTCGCCAAATCGAAGGAGCAGAACGGCAGTATCATCTGTGCCGAAATCCTCGGCTTGAAGGGCCACGAGAAAGCGCAGTCCAGCTATGTGGCTTCGGCAAGAACGGCAGAATATTACAAGTCTCGCCCTTGCGCAGCCAAAGTAGAGAGTGCTGCAAGAATCTTCGCAGAATATCTGATGGAGAAAAAATAAGGATTTACTCCTATGAAATACCAGAATAACAAGGACTTGGCGGAGGCACAGTATTACTTGAAGATGCTGGATGACTTCTGCAAGTCGGGACAGGTGAAGATTCCTGATCCGACAGGCACCGCCATGCCTTGGAATTTGAAGGAAGACCCGCTGAAGGATTATCTTATTCATCTCTTTACCCTGAAAGTAACCATAGAAGAAACTGGCGAAGAGGTGCAGAAATTCGTGCGACAGGTGGTGAACAGCAAGATTAAGAGCAAGGTGTTCTATGATAGCGTAGGAAAATTCATCGTGGAATGCGTCCATCACATGCGGTTCCAGCGCCAGCGTGCCTGGACCGAGAGTCATCGGGCAGATGATGTGCTCGATTGGGCTCCCTTTAAGAGAAGGGATGAACAGGTGTGGCTCCCCTTGCTCGACCAGCTGGAACAGGAACATGCTGAAGATGGGTTTGATAAGCCTTTCTTCCTCAAGCTGATGACTGGAGACGGGGCTTCGAAACCCGAAAACTGGGAAAGGCTGGTAAGAGACTGGAAGGTCTGCATCGACCATCAGATATTGAACAAGCTGAAGGACTTCATCTCGCTCCGTCAGAACAACTTCGAAACAGGACTGGTGCGCATGATGGACCAGATAACCCGCAACATGAAGACGAAGGGCGTTTCGGAGCAGCGAGCCGTACAAGCCTGGGAACTGATGACGAACGGATGGACTGAAACGGAGTTTGAACGCCGTCTGAACCAGGTGAAGATTCAGGACAAATATCCCGAAATCAAGGAAATTGTGGCAAAGATGGGACGAGTAGCCGATGCCAACGGCAAAGACCGGCTCACCATCGCATCGGGCGTAGAGATGAAGATGGAGCATTCTGCGGGTAGCGATATCGAGGGCATTACCGTGGGCGATGATCTCAACTCCCTTCTCCCGCTCGAACTGGCACAGTACAGCGATGAAGATATGGAGGGCCTCTTTATCTATAAGTATCGCACGCGAAGACTCCAGACCTTCCGTTATAAGAGCGAAATGTCGAAACCATCCCGCAAACTGGGCTTTACCCATGCCTCCCGCAAGGGTCCGATGATCGTCTGTTTGGACACCTCAGCCAGTATGTATGGCACGCCCGAAAGGATATCCTCTACACTCATCTCTCTGCTGGAAGAAACGGCAGAAGATCTGGAGCGAGACTGCTTCCTGATAGATTTCTCCGTCAGTACCCGTGCCATCGACCTAATGGCGAAGCGCAAGGCAGAGCGCCTGAAGAGAATTGGAATCACTATGATGGAATCAGCCGAAGCAGATGCATCTCCGTCCGACGGAGATGGACAGGCGCATACCGGGCGAGGCATCCGGCGGCAGCCTACCACAACCCACCTTCCATTTATCGGAGGCGGAACATCGGCAAAGAAGATGATGACCCAGATGTTCGACCTTCTCGACAACGACGGACTCCATTACGTGAATGCCGATGTGCTTTGGATTACCGACTTCCTGATTCCAGATCCGCCACAGCAGCTGCTGTCCCGATTCAGGGAATACAAGGAGACGGGTACCCGATTCTACGGCATCCGCATCGTGCGTGATGACGACAAGGAGCCGAACAGCTGGAAGGAGTACTTCAATCAGATTTACACTATCCGGTACCGCCCGCTGCGAAGATATTAAAGAAGATATTAAAGCAGAGAAAGACAGAAAAAGGGTATCAGATGATAAAAGAGATACGTATAAAATGTATCAAGAACTTTATCATATGTTACATTTGGCGCAGAATTTCGGTTTTGCGCCATTTTTTTGAATAAAAAATTCCTTAAAACGCTTGGTGATACAAAATATATTTGTACCTTTGTGCTCGGAACAATGAATAATTGTCAGCCAAACAAATTAGAAAAGAATCAATAAATATAAGCAATTTATACAAAAACTTAAGTAATAAACTAAAATTATGGTAAGCAACAACATTCCACAAGTAAAGCTCGGTATTATTGCCGTTAGCCGTGACTGTTTTCCAATCGCGCTTTCTACTCAGCGCCGTGAGAACATCGTAAAAGAGTACAAGGGTGAAATTTTCAACTGTCAGACTACAGTTGAGAACGAGAAAGATATGCTCAAGGCTGTGGCCGAAGTAAAGGAGCAGGGCTGCAACGCCTTGGTTGTATTCCTTGGTAACTTCGGTCCTGAGACCCCTGAAACTTTGATTGCAAAGAACTTCGACGGTCCTGTTATGTTCGTAGCAGCTGCTGAAGGTGACGGCGATATGATCAATGGTCGTGGTGATGCATACTGCGGTATGCTCAACTGCTCTTACAACCTCGGTATGCGTCATTTGAAGGGTTACATCCCTGAGTACCCTGTTGGTACAGCAGAGGAAGTAGCTAAGATGATTGCAGACTTCGTACCAGTAGCTCGCGTCATCCTCGGTTTGAAGGGCTTGAAGATTATCACATTCGGTCCACGTCCTCAGGACTTCTTCGCTTGCAACGCTCCAATCAAGGGCTTGTACGAACTGGGTGTAGAGATTGAGGAGAACTCAGAGCTCGACCTCCTTGTAGCTTATAAGGAGCATGCGAACGATCCACGTATCGACGAGGTTTGCGCTGATATGGCCAAGGAGATGGGCGAAGGCTGCTACTATCCTGATCTCAGCCGCAGAATGGCACAGTTTGAGTTGACATTGCTCGACTGGGCAGAGGCTCACAAGGGTTCTCGCCAGTATGTAGCATTCGCTGACAAGTGCTGGCCTGCATTCCCAAGCCAGTTCGGTTTCGAGCCTTGCTATGTAAACAGCCGTCTCGTTAGCCGCGGTATTCCTGTAGCTTGCGAGGTTGATGTCTATGGTGCATTGTCTGAGTACATCGGTATGTGTGCTTCTGACGATACCGTTACATTGCTCGATATCAACAACTCTGTTCCTCAGTATATCTATGATGAGGACATCAAGGGCAAGTACGATTATAAGTTGACTGATACCTTCATGGGCTTCCACTGCGGTAACACTCCACAGTGCAAGATGTGCTCAAACCGTAAGATTAAGTATCAGCTCATCCAGAACCGTTTGTTGGAGAATGGTTGTAAACCAGACTTCACCCGTGGTACTTTGGAGGGTGATATCGCAGCTTCTGATATCACATTCTACCGTCTGCAGTGCGATTCTCAGGGCAACCTCCGCAGCTACATCGCAGAGGGTGAGGTTCTCGATGTTCCTACCCGTTCATTCGGTGGTATCGGTATCTTCGCCATCAACGAGATGGGCCGCTTCTATCGTCACGTATTGATTCAGAAGGGTTATCCACACCACGGAGCCGTAGCATTCTCTCACGTAGGTAAGACCTTGTTCGAGGTATTCAAGTATCTTGGCATCAAGGATATCGCTTACAACCAGCCAGCTAGCCTGCCTTACCCAACAGAGAATCCTTGGAAGTAAATTGAGTGAAGAGGGAAGAGTGAAGAAACAAAGTTCGGCGGCCGAAGGGAAAGCCAATTCATTTGCTCTTCTTTCTAAACTGAGTTCATAAAAGATAAGGGCGATTGCTTATCCCTTGCGTGGGGAATAGCAATCGCCCTTTTTATGTTTTCCTGGAAGGAGATTACCTGATGATAATCTCCTTTACGAATGGTTTGCTTATTTCGTATTTTCCAACGCTTCCTGTTTCTGCGGAATCACCACCGAAGCCCCGATGCTGACGAGCAGTACGAGGATGATAAATACCAGCGAACTGACTGCATCAATCTCGAAGAAATCGTGGATGAGCATCTTCACACCGATGAACACCAGCAGCACACTCACACCCACCTTCAGATAGCGGAACTTGTCTGCTATCGCTGCCAGCAGGAAGAAGAGGGCACGCAAGCCCAGGATGGCGAAGATATTCGAGAAGAACACCACGAACGGGTCGAGCGATACCGAGAATACGGCTGGGATGCTGTCGAAGGCGAAAATCAGGTCGCAGAACTCGATGAACACCACCGTCATCACCAGCGGACCCAGATGCAGGCGCTTCTGCATGAACTTCACTACCGGATGCTCCAGGGCATTGATTTCCTCCTTCTTGTTCCTGTTGAGGAACATCTTGGCACCGCTGTAAACCAGAAATCCTCCGAATACGAGTAATATCCAGGCGAACCGGCTGATAAGCGCAGCACCCGCAAAGATGAAGACGAAGCGCAGCACGATGGCTCCCAGGATACCCCAGTTCAGTACGTGCTGGTAATCTTTCTTGTCTACTCCGAACGAGGTGAAAATCATCATCATCACGAAGAGATTATCTACCGAGAGTGTTTTCTCTATCAGATAACCCGAGATGTAGGAGATGGTCATATAGTGCCGGTATTGCTGCAGACTCCCCTCATAGTCGTTCGGGTCCAGTTTGAGATGCGAAGCATAGCGCGAGGCTATCAGCTTCAGGTCGTCGAAGTTCTCGATGCCGTGCACCATGTCTCCATGAAAATAGATGAATACTGCGAAGGCGAGCGCGAGAATAATCCATACAGCCGTCCATGAACCGGCTTCCTTGATAGACACCACATGTGCCTTTCGGTCGATGACCAGCATGTCTAATACGAGTATGGCTGCGATGAAAATCACGAATCCTACCAAAAACATCGATTCAGTAAAAACATGTTCCATTTTTCTTTATCCTTAATCTATTTAGTATATACCATTGAATCTTAAAATCATTTCATCTGTTAGAAACGTGGGCGCAAAATTAGGAAAAATATCTGGAATAGCGAAGGTTCCGGTGCAAAACTTAATTGATTTTAACTTGAAAGGCAGGAATGTAACAGGTTTGTAATAATGGCGCTGTGAGAACCGGCAAAAAAGGCGTTTTACCTTTTCTTAGTCAGCACATAGTGCTTAGCCATGGCACCTTCAGGCTCATTGCCCAGCGAATCGGTCATGATGAGGCTGTTGGCATCCTTTACCTTGTAGTAAGATGTCTCGCCGCTCGATGGACGAGTGATTTCTACCACGTTGTTAGCCAATACCTTGAAGATACCGCTCGCTTCGTCGTGACCATCCTTGCGCTCCAGATAGTCGGCTGAGTACTGGTAGGTGCTGTCGGCGTTGAGCGTCAAAACGGTCTTGATGCCCGGACAGTCGGCAGCAGGGAGAGTTCCCTCGTAGGTGCCGGCGATGGAATCGAGAATGACATCGTTGGAATTGAGCGAATCATTTTCAGCATAACTGAGGCTATCCTGGTCAGCCCCCTGGCTATTTGTCTTCTTGCCATTGCAGGAGACAACTGACAATGCAGCGATGACGGCTGCTGTCAAAACTAATTTCTTTTTCATACTATACTGCTTTTTAATTGTTACTTATTACGGAATCTCTTCTCTTAGAGAGCACTTTCCCCGAGAAGGATTTCTCTTCGCAAAAATAGTGTTTTATTCTGTTATCCGCAAGTTTTACACAGAAAATTATAGAATATTATACTATTTTCTTAATTGATGATGACTGGCACAATCTCTTCTTCGCTAGGCCAATGAGGCAGATAGAAGAGCGGGCGAGGGGTGCCGCCCAAGCCCGTCCAGTCTATCTGTTTCACAAAGTCGAAATCGGGAGGACCGAAGTCGAAACTTCTGCCGTAGAGCACGATGGCGCCTCTGCCTTCATCTATCTTCCACAAACCGCCCCCGTAGGTGCATTGCTCGCCGGGTAACAGCATGTCACGGTGCAGGTAGACACGCCCGAACTTCAGTACTCCGTCTCTGTTGATAATGAATTTCTGAAACATCTCTATTTCTGGTTTATTCAATGAAATCTGTATTCCGATTGATTCAATGTAATGAGAGAATTATTTCTTCTCCCAAAACAGTTTGTCTATGAAATCATAGCGCTTCTCCATCTGTGCATCAGTTTTTACGACGGTATTCACGTTTATCTGAAGCACAGGGGCTACTGCCTTGCCGTTGGTGGATGGCCACTCAGGCAGACCCAGACCATTCGGATTGCCGGTCTTTACGAAATTGGCGTAATACTGGCTGAAGATGTCGCTGATCATATAATCCTCCGGCTGCCAGTTGAACACGCGGTTGGTTGGCAATGTACCCATTGCATACTCGATGTCGGCAGAATGAACGGCTCCCTTGTCTTGTGGCGCAGGAGCCGCATCTTCCTTGGCATCTACCACGCCGCCAGCCAATGCAGCCACCTTGCCCTTGATGGCCATAGCAGGACGAGGATGGCAATAGCGGTAGCGGTAAACAGGCTGTCCGCCGGTCAGCTTGTGCATGTTGCCCCACTTCCATGTAGAATAATCGAGGAAGATATCCGAAGCCAGATTCACGCCCAGCTGTTCCAATACATCCTTATCGCTATTGATGCCGTAGAGGCGGAAGAGTTCATCGATGTTCTCTTCTCCGAAAGTAGCCTTGGCGCCAGCTTTCAGATTCTCAACGGTTGGCTGCTTGCCCATCAATACCGCCAATGGAGTCATCTCCTGGTTGTTGCCGCCGATAAGCAGAGGCACCTTGGTCTGCTCGCCTTTGGCAAATACCTCTACAGGCTGTTCTTTCATGAAATATCCGTCGATGTTATAGACCGGAACCGCTCTTACGCCCGCCAGCTTCATCAATTCCTCGGCAGGAAGGGCACGAAGGTCGTTGAGATTCTTCATTCCTACGTTCTTTTTCACCTTCTTTCCGGTTTCCTTACCCATCTTCTCGGCTATTTTCTGGGCAAGCTGCACGCCTTTCTCCTCGGCTTCCTTCTGTGTAGCCACCTTCTTGAATCCCATCACCGAACCACTGGAACCCATTGCCTGAGCAAAGAGTCCCTGACAGAGAGGGGAAGCCATCAGGGCGCTGACCGACATGGAACCTGCCGATTCGCCTACGATGGTGATGCGGTTAGGGTCGCCGCCGAAAGCCTCGATGTTATCCTTTACCCACTGGATGGCAGCCACCTGGTCCATGAATCCATAGTTGCCGGAACCCTTGTAGGATGTTTCCTTAGAGAGCTGTGGGTGGGCGAAGAATCCGAAGATGCCCTCGCGATAGTTGGCTGTGATGGAGATGATGCCCTTGCGCGCCATCGCATCGCCCGCATATCTAGGTTCGCTTCCGCTACCTGCCATCAATCCTCCGCCGTTGAAATAAATGAGTATCGGCAGATGCTCCTTCATGGTCTTTGCGGGAGTCCATATATTAAGGTACAGACAATCTTCGCTGTATTTCTTCGTACCGAAGTTCATATCACCGAAGATGGGTTCCTGCATCGGGTTCGGTCCGAACTCCTTAGCCTCGCGTACGCCCTGCCATTTCTGTACAGGCTGCGGAGCCTTCCAGCGGAGATTTCCTACAGGAGGGGCAGCGAACGGAATACCCTTGAATACTGTGATGCCTGAGAGGTCTTTTCCTTCGAGGATACCTTCGGCAGTCGTAACCTGAGTCTGCGCCATTATTCCCATACCAGAGAGCAGAAAGGCGATGGATAAGAGTAGTTTTTTCATATCTTAAATCTGTTAGTTTTGCAATAATACTGCAAATATAATCAAAATATCGTTACCTTGTCTTATTCAGTCCCATTTTTTAAATCTTTTTGTAAAAAGGCAATGCTTTCACTCTTCTTTCATTTCTTTGTAACACGAAAGTAACATCCTTTAAATATCTTTGCAGCGGTATAAAGTATTACAGCATTATCCGCAAAACTCCTTTCGGCAATTCGCTGACGATTGATTTGGCAAAGGCGGCGATAGACGGCGAGCAGTTGGGTGCAGATGAACTATACGGTAGCCGCGGAGACTCTGGTGTGCTCTTGGGAGGACATTGCTGTAGAAGTTTTGGACAGATATCAGCATTTAATTGACAGACAACAAAATAGATTAGCCATTTAATCGTTATATTACTATATATAATAAGGTATAGTTTTATTTTGAGAATAATATGAAAAAATGGCATTTATGGTTGGCGGCTTCCATCGGACTGGTGGTCATTGTTGGAATGATGATTCGGGAGTTTGATGTGGAAGTTCTGAGCAGGATAGATTTGTCTCCTAGGTTC
Organism: Segatella copri DSM 18205; assembly: GCF_025151535.1. Lineage (NCBI taxonomy): Bacteria > Pseudomonadati > Bacteroidota > Bacteroidia > Bacteroidales > Prevotellaceae > Segatella > Segatella copri. The sequence continues at coordinate 2,026,694 of NZ_CP102288.1, read as the reverse complement.
TTTCTGGGGGTAGTAATGGGCGTGTTGCTCTTTGCGGTCCAGAATCTGATGCTCACCCTCCGTTTCCGTCATCTCTGCCAGCATAAGTTATCCGTAGCCGAGGCGTTCCGCATCAATGTGCTCTGCGAGTTTACTTCTGCTGTCACTCCTTCGGCGGTGGGGGGAAGTGGTTTGGCTTTTGTCTATCTCAATCGCGAGGGAGTTTCTATGGGCAGAAGTATCTTCACCATGTTTGCAGCCCTGCTGGCTGATGAGGCTTTTCTTGCCATCAGTTGCGTGCTGCTCTATTTCTGTGTTCCATCGCATCTCTTGTTCAGCTTGGCTGATGGAGTGGGGATTTCTGCGGATGCTACGAACGAATGGATTAAGGGCGGAGTGCAGGTTATCTTCATAGTCAGCACCCTTATCGTGGCTGTCTGGACGGCCATCCTCTACCTCTTGTTGTTGCATCGTCCTCAGATTCTGGGCTGGGTATTGAAGGGATGCTGCAAGATTCCTTTCCTTCGCAGATTCCTGCCCAAGGTAGAGAAGTTTTCCGAGGAGATGACGATGGCTTCGGAGGAGGCAAAGCTGGAGGGCGGAAGATTCTGGCTGCAGCTGATGGGTTATACTTCCCTGGCGTGGCTGTCGAGATTCGCCATCGTGATAGCTATTCTCATTGCCTTTCATTGTCAGGGCAACATGCTGGTGGCTTGGTGCCGCCAATGGGTGATGTGGATGATTTCCATTCTGAGTCCTACGCCTGGCGGAAGTGGCGTGGCAGAGTTGATGTTCCGCCTTTATTATGCCGATTTCCTGCCCGATGCCTCAGTAGCCATCCTTGCCGCCATGCTCTGGCGTGCCATCTTCTATTACCCTTTCCTGGTGATGGGCACCCTGGTCTTACCGAAATGGATTGCTAGAAACTGACATAGAGTCGGGCACTGAGCGACGTGAAATCTCCATTGTCGTTTTTGATGTATTGGAACGATGGCTGAAGGGAAATGGATTCCGTCAGCTGTCTTTTCCACGTTACTTCCAGCGAATATTCTGAACCCTGCTGGAAGCGGGCGTACTGGCCCGACAAGCCGCACTCGTTCTTCTCGTCCTGATAGGCACCGTCCAACTCTGCGCATCGGTAGCAGGCATTCTGATGACTGGTGTTCTCGGAATATTGCACCATGCACGAAATGTTCTTGTCACCTGACTTCCAAACGCTCTGCTCTCCGTAAATCCACCAGGCACAGGTGGTCTTGCCCTTGGATTCATCGGCAGAAACCATTTCGCCATCCTCGTTGATCGGATATTGACGGGTATGGACGGCAGCACCCGCAAAATATTTTCCACCTTTATGTTCATACACCAACTGCGACATATTGAAGATTCCATCCTTCTTCGGGCGAACCAGGAAAGGATTGTCGTGGGCTTTCCAGCCATTATATCCCGCACCATTATACAGACTGTTTCTGAAAGTCCATCCTCCCTTGGTTACATCAAAGTAAAGGGTCAAGCCCGAATACGGATAGTTGGCTATCGGATAGCTTGAAGCAACCGTAGGAAAAATTCCCTCAGAACTGTTCTGGAATAGTGCCGTAACATCAGAGGTAAAGAAATCCTCGTTCACGTTTCTCACACCCACAAACAGATGGCCCGAATTCCACTCGTGCATGTAGCCCAGCACGGCAAGCATGGCGAAATTATTATCCGCATCTATGTTCGAAAAGCCCTGCCAGTCGTCAATAATGCCATCGTTGGTCTTTGCCACATGCAGCGTTGCCGCCTCGAACGAGTCCTTTCCTTTTCCTATCGGAACACTCAGTTCCAGTCTCAGCTGGTTAGTCAGATTGGTATTCTTGTTCAGGTCCCATTGCCATTCAGAAATATATTGTCCGTTAAAGTTCTGTGCATGAGCAAGGCAGATATGGATACAGCCTAAAATAATAAAAATAATTCTCTTCATTTCTTAATGTTTTGTATAATTTCTTGTTCACTTGCCCGCCGTCTGCGAGCATCGTTCTAATTCAGGCTGCAAAGGTACTGGGTATTTCAAAATCCTGCAATACTTAATAATTAGCATTTTTATTTAGTCTAAATAGACAAGTGCTCTTTGTTATCCTCATTTCTAGGTATTGTGGTTCTCTTATATGGATGGAAGGTTCTGTCCTTATTTTTAGGTATTAAACGGCTACCAACAATAATATTTTTTAAAAACTTTGTCTTATCAGATATTATTCGTACCTTTGCATTGTTTAAAAAAGTTAGAAAATGAAGAAGATATTAAATCCATATTTGAACAAGGAGGGCTACAACTGCGTTTGCTGTGCCCCCAACAATCCTGTAGGATTGCATCTTGAGTTTTGGGAAGAGGGTGAGGATGTACTTACCATCTGGAATCCCGGCGAGAATTACCAGGGCTGGATCAATACCCTGCATGGCGGAATCATCAGTATGCTGATGGATGAAGTGGCAGGCTGGGTTATCAACCGCAAACTGCAGACCACGGGTGTGACGATGCAGCTCAACGTGAAGTACAAGAAACCTGTGATGACCACCGATTCGCAGATTACGGTGCGTGGTCACATCGCCAGTCAGCGCCGCAATATCGTCACCATCCACTTGACTCTGGAGAACTCTAAAGGCGAGGTTTGTGATGAGGGCGAAGCCATCTACTTCACCTTCGGTCCTGACAAAGCCAAGGAGATGGGGTTCGACTGCTGCAAGGTAGAGGGGGAGGAATAACTCTCCCCACTTGTTTGTAATGCTGGAGTCTTTCTTGAAGTTTTGAAAGTTCTTAAAGTTGATCATGCTCAGTCTGCGTTTAAGAGTTCCTTGAATCACAATTCCCCAGAAAGCCGTTTCCTGCCCATTTTTGTGGTCTTCATTGATGACCGGCGCCTGCCATCTATTAAGACCAGCCTCGGTCGTCATAGATGACCGACTTTTGGCAAGAAGGCTGTTCTTTCGATTGCCGGTGCAAAGATACAAAAATTCTAAGCAGAAAGCAAGCTTTTTCCGGTAGAATGTTGAAAAATAGTGCGTAAGTAGCTGATGTGTAGAGGTATAAGTGTTTTTGATTTGTGCATCTGATTGCAAAAGTAACCTTGGATTGCTTTTGATGATTGAAAAGCGGGGAAATGTGGGGTGGTGTCATTAAGGGTCAGTGTCATTAAGGGTCATTAAGGTTTTCGGGGGCGCAAATGTCTCTATAGTATAATAATAAATATATATTTATATTATACTATGGCTCTAAATGACATTTGCTTTTTCTTAATGACCCTTAATGACCCTGACCCTTAATGACACGATAGAGCTTCTGAAAGCTATTCTGGAAGAATGTGGTATTGAATGTATCGTGTTGATAATCAATTTGATAGTAGCTTGTAGAACTGTTCTGGTTCCCTCGTTTAATGCTATTAAAACACACGGAATCGCCTTCGCTCTACCCAAGCTTTTCTTGCTGTTTTACGAGAATCTTGACAAAATATATCAAGAAATTCCTCGTTTTTCCCCTTTCATCCTACCTTTTACCCCTCTTATTTTAGCTTTCTGAAGGGGTGAAAAGTGCCATCGGAACCACTTTTTCTTGCTCCTAAGAGCATTTTTCTCCTTCTTTCTCTGAAAAAAACAATTCTGTCTTTCTTGTCATTTTTTGCTTGGGTAATGTGATTTTCTGTTGACAATGGAGTCTGGCTATTTAGGGGATAAGGTCATTAAGGTCAAGGTCATTATCGGTCATTAAGGTTTTCTAATCCCTTAAAAGTACTTTACAATATGCCATGAAAAACTCCTTTACTAAAAAGGGTAGTTTATGGGTTAAAATCCATGTTTTATAAGGGTAAAATACCGCTTTTTTCGGAAAAGTGTGGTTTCCAACCCCCTATTTTCATAGGAAAAGTGTAGTTTTCGACTATTGGTTTTATCGGAAAAGTGTATTTTGGATTTCTTTGGGCATTACTTATCTGCCTATTTATTATATAATGTGTATAGAGCTGAAGGAGATTTCTGTCTGGTGCTTTGTCGGATTAATCCGGCAAAGCACCAGGCAGAAATCTAATACTACGACTGAAGTTGCTTCAATTGTTCTTCTGTCAATCCAGTTGCCTGCATGATTTGAGACCAAGAAATACCCATTGCCAACAAGTTGCGGGCTACTTCCAAACCTTTAGACAGTTCACCTTCCGCTCTACCCTTTTCCTCGCCTTCAACATACGAGCCATAAAGGCCGGAGTAGTAATCATCAACAGCCTTAATACTTTCATCGTATTTTTCCTGCTCCTCACTACTCAAGCAACGAACATCCGCCAATTTAGCAAGATGATCGAATATCTTTTTCTGTGCCGTAAAAGGCAATCTTTCCAATACTTCCATATACTTTAAAACATAAATCCATTTTTCAAAACCTGTCTCGCATTCTTCCTCACTCTTATCAAAGAAAGGAAGAGAAAGATAGATGAAACGAAGCTTGTCAGAAAACATCGAGTCACTAGACTTCTCCCTCAAAGCAACGTCTGTCCTAAACTTTGTCACCTCATGCTCCCTTGGCATAAAATTCATGATGCAAACCACATACACCGGTACAAACTGGTATAAAACAGCAGTGCGGTTACCTGCTTCATCAAACTTCTTGCGTTGGGCAACAAAAGCCTTACTAGCATAATAGATGGAACGGTTCACAAAGAAAGGTACCCATCTGTTCTGCATCTCAACGATGAAATGCTTATCATCGTCGGTAACACAATAGATGTCAAAGATGCAGCCACGGAGATCATTAGTATCTCCAAGCTGTTCCTTATCCTTGAATGTTACGTCCTTGATTTGAAACTCACCTTCAAACAAGTCGTTCAAAAAATTAATCAGCAAGTCCTTGCTGAACTCTTGACCGAAGAGACGCTTGAAGCCCCAATCGGTAAAGGGGTTGATGTATCTACCCATAAATTATCAATTTAGATTCTGTAAATCTGCTGCGAAGATACACTTTTTTATTGAATCTGCCAAGAAATTCTAGGATTTTCTTTCTAAAAGAGGGTAAGGAAAAGGTATGGGGAGAAAAAATGGTGAAGAACTGAGCCCCTTTTTAAAGTGGGCTCAATTTTGTATAAATATAAAGAAATAGTTTTATGGATAAAGTAAAGAAGATGACTCTTCAAATTTTCCAGATGGTGTCTAGAAAAATAAGTTGGTCTCAAATCTGTGAACACCTCACTATTATATAATGTATAGAGGAGAAATTGCCCGAATATGAAGTGCTGCTTGTGATTCAAATCTCCAAAATGTGTTAGGAATATAAGGCAAACTTAATGGTGAAGTAGTAGATGATAAGAGTTGTAGAGGAAGAAACTTTGATTTTATGAAGCGAAAATAATCTAAAATCGGGTTCTTTCTTAATTATTTTTGCTATCTTTGCAACAAATTTGGAATAACTAAGCTCTGCTTAAAATGGTAAAAGAACAAATAGGAGAATTGTTAAACCTTCTCGGCTTTAAACTGGAAGGTAATAAATATATAAAGAAGTATGATACTACTCTGCATCCCTTACAGGTTGATGTGGAGAGAGGACGTATTTATTATGAGAATAGTGGTATTACTGTAACTCGTGAGACAACTTCCAATCTGAGTGATCCGGAAAATCTGGTTGTCTTAGAGTGTGTGGACAGATTGTTGTCTATGGGGTATAGTGCAAATCATATAGAGCTGGAACCTCAATGGAAATTGGGACATAGTCAAAAAGGTGGCTTTGCAGACATTTGGGTGCGTACATATTCTGATGATGTGATAATTGGTAGTGAAGTGGATAAACAGTCATTGCTTATCATAGAGTGCAAGACTGCTGGTGCACAATTTACTGACGCTTGGAATGATACTTTAGACGATGGTGCGCAGCTATTCTCTTATTTTCAGCAGGAGCCTCAGACTAAGTTTTTGTGTCTTTATACTTCTGATATAGTAGATGGAAAGATAAAGTCTGAGTATAAATTGATAAATGTTCAAGACAACAAAGATTTGTTGGAGTCAGACCAGTCTGCCCAAAGTTATCAAGATAAAAATGACAAGCAACGTTATCGTGTATGGAGAGATACCTATAGTTGTGAGCATGCAACAAGAGGCTTGTTTGAAAGTGATATCTTGCCATACGAAATAGGTAAAAATAAATATACACTCAAAGATTTGACAGAGGTTGATAATAATGAAATCCAGAAGAAGTATCATGAGTTTGCTTTAATTTTACGTCAGCATAATGTGAGTGGACGTGAGAATGCTTTTGATAAGCTGGTCAATCTCTTTTTGGCAAAAGTTGTTGACGAAACCAATAATCCAGAAGATTTGCATTTCTACTGGAAAGGTACTGCATACGATGATGATTTCCAGCTTCAGGATCGTTTGCAGCGACTTTATCGCGATGGTATGATGCGTTTCTTGAAAGAAGAGGTAACTTACATCGAAAATAAGCAGATAGATCTTGCTTTCAGACGATTTAAGAATGATCCCGATGCAACAAAGAAGACTATTAAGGAGTATTTCCGTGCATTGAAATTCTTCTCAGATAATGATTTTTCTTTCATTAGCGTGCATAATGAGAAACTCTTCCGCCAAAATGCAGTTGTGCTTAGAAAAATGGTGAAGATGCTCCAGGATATTCGTTTGAAAACAGATGGTACAAAGCAAAATCAGTTTTTGGGAGATCTGTTTGAAGGTTTTTTGAATAGAGGTATTAAGCAGAGTGAGGGACAATTCTTCACTCCGATGCCTATTGTTCGTTTTATTGTTTCTTCTTTGCCTTTGGAACATATCATTAGAGACAATGAAGATATTCCATGGGCTATTGATTATGCTTGTGGAGCAGGCCATTTCCTTACAGAGTATGCTGTTAGAATAAAGGAGTTTGTAGAAAAATATCGTAAGGATATTCCTTTGGAGGAGTATTATGCTCGAATCACAGGTATTGAAAAGGAGTATCGTCTTTCAAAAGTATCAAAAGTTTCAGCTTTCATGTATGGACAGGATGACATAAATATCGTTTATGCAGATGCTTTGGTAAAGCATCCTGATGTGCATGATGGAAAATACGAAGTATTGGTAGCTAATCCTCCTTATGCCGTTTCTGGTTTCTTGGATACACTTACGGATGAGCAGCGCAAGCATTATTCTTTGTATAATGCGAATGTTAATACTGATAAGAATAATGTCATTGAGGCATTCTTTATAGAAAGAGCTGCGCAATTGATGAAGACGGGAGGTGTGGCTGGTATCATCTTGCCTGTGTCTATGCTTAATAGAAATGGTATGCATGCTCATGCTCGTGAAATTATTTTAAAAAACTTCGATATTGTTGCTTTGGCGGAATTTGGAAGTGGTACTTTTGGGCAAACGGGTACGAATACAGTAACTATGTTCTTACGTCGTAAGGAGACTAATACTCCTGATTATGAGCATTATAAGTATAGAGTAGATAGCTGGTTTGCACAGAGAAACGAAACCAATGCAGTCTATAAAGATGAGTATCTGTTGGATTGCTATTGCAAACATTGTGATTACAAATTGGAAGATTACAAGGCTTTTATTGGTGGCTCGATAAATGATAGTTTCTTGAATACAGAGACTGTGCAGGCTTATTATGTCTCATTCTTTGGCAATCAGAGAAATGCGATGAAAGATGTTAGCGATGAAGCGAAGACTATCAGAAATAAATATCTTTCACGTGCAAATACAAAAGCTTATAAGGCTTTACCTTTGTTGGAGCAGAATAAAATCAAGGAGCAGGCATTCTTGGATTTTGTAACTGCTATTGAGAAAGAAAAAGTCTATTATTATGTCTTGGCTTATACTGTATCACAACCGGTATTACTGATAAAGACTCCTACAACAACTGCAGGAATCAAGACATTCTTAGGCTATGGATGGAGTGGCAGTAAAGGTAATGAGGGAATACAATATCTCAATGTTGGCAAAAGTAAGACGGATGAAGATAGTGAGGATGAGGAAGAAGACGATACAATGAATCAGATTCGTGGTATTGGTGGAATTCAAACTCCTTTGTTTAATCCTTCTAATCTTGCTGATGATGATAAGATTAATACATTGATTCGCAAAAACTTTATGGGAGAAAATATAATGATTCCTAGCGATTTAGCTGAATATGTAAGTAAGGCAAAATTGGTGGATATGATTGATTTCTCTCGTACAGCATTTAATAAAGAGTTTAAGACAAGTGTTTCTTCCGTTGAAAAGTTTGATAGTAAGTTTCCTTTGGTAAAGCTTGGGAGTCTCATAAATGGTACGCCTCAGTATGGCGCAAACCAAAAGGCTGTAGAAGGAAATCCTCTTATGGATTATCGTTATATACGAATCACAGATATTAATGAGGATGGTACATTAAATGATGATTGGAAAACTGTTGCAGAAGTAGAAAAGCAATATATATTAAAGGAAGGAGATGTGCTTTTTGCAAGATCTGGTGCGACTGCCGGTAAAGCTTTCTATTATAAAAATGAATATGGAAAGGCTTTATATGCAGGTTATCTCATTAGGTTTAGATTTGATGAAAGTAAAGTAATTCCATTATTTGTATATAATTTGTTGTGTTCTAAAGAATACAATGATTGGGTAGAAAAGACAAAGGGTGGAACTGCAAGACAAAATATCAACTCTCAACAGTATTGTTCATTTGAGATTCCACTTCCTCCAATGGATATTCAAAAGAAAATCGTGGAGGAATGTGAGAAGGTTAATAACAGAATGGTTGAGCTCTTGCAGCAAATTCAATATAATGAAGAACGAAAGTTACATTTGTTTGAAGATGCACAATCAAAAGCTAATAGGGCTTTGAGATTGGATTCTGCTGTTTTTAATATATCTATTGGACGAAGAGTGTTGAAGAAAGAAGTTGTAGATACGGGACGTTTTGACATTTATAGTGCCAATGTTTTTGAGTCTTTTGGAAAGTCTGAGCATTCTGTTTTAAATGATTTCTCTCAACCTTCTGTTTTATGGGGTATAGATGGTGATTGGATGGTGAACTTTATTGGTAAAGATCAGTTATTCTGTCCTACAGATCATTGTGGCGTAATTCGAGTATTGAATGAGAACGAAGTTTTATCTCGTTATCTTGTATATCCGCTACAAAAAGAAGGCGAAAAGCAACGATTTTCTCGTGCTAACAGAGCTTCGACAGAACGAATACGTTCTTTGATAATTCAGGTTCCATCAATAGAAGTCCAAAAAGAAGTCGTCGAAAAGTTGAGCAAGATAGATGAAGAAATCTCAAAGGCTAAGCAGTACGTTGCCAATGCTTCCTCTGCCAAGCAAGCCATCTTGGACAAATATTTAAAGTAACGAAACAATGAACAAAGATAATATCGGTTACGTTTATATCCTCACCAATCCGAGCTTTCGCGAGGATTGGGTGAAGATAGGTAAGAGTTCCCGTCCGGTGGATGTCCGATCGAAGGAACTTGATAATACGGCTGTGCCTCTGCCTTTCGAAATCTTTGCAACCATGAAGACTGCAAAGTATAACGAGGTGGAGAAGTTGGTGCATAAAACGATAGATCGTTTGACGGATTTGCGTATCCGACAGAACCGAGAGTTCTTCAATGTCGCCCCACAAATAGCTCTGGATATCTTCAAAGATATTGCTCAAACCATAGATGATGCGGTGGTTACGGAGTATGAGGATAATAAGCCAAAGGTTTCTAATGAGCCGAAAGTGCAGAAGGATGTGGAGAAAACTCATAAACGTCCACGTTTTAAGTTTAGCATGGTTGGTATTAAAATAGGTGAGATAGTTACTTTTATTCCAACTGGTATTGAGGTTAGAGTGGCAAGTGATGATACGGTGGAGTATCAGAACAGAATCTACAAATGACGATAGCGCTGTATCGGTACCACGCGTAGCGGTGTAATCGGTACCATGCTATCACTGCAATCGGTACCGCTTGTATCGCTGCAAGCGGTACCAAGATTTCAGTTCTGCTTTTCAATTTGCAAAGGTAATTTATTTTTTCAATTTCTGGCGCATAGATTCGCCTTTTAACTCTATTTTACTTGCATTTGCCACCAAACGGTCCATAATGGCATCTGCCAAGGTAGGATCACCTATGTAATCATACCATTTGGCAATGGGAAGCTGTGAGGCGATAATGACGGACTTTCTCTCGTATCTCTCTTCTAGGATTTGGAGCATTGCGAGTCTGGTCTTGTCATCCATTGGCTGCAACCCGAAGTCATCCCATATGAGCAAGTCATACTTTTCCAGATTGGTTATCATCCTCAGGTACGACCCATCCAGCTTGCTGAGTGCAACTTTCTCCACAAAGCTGTTCATATTGAGATAGAGAGTTCTGTAGCCTAGCATGCAAGCCTGTCTTCCAAGGGCACAGGCAAGGAAGGATTTTCCGCAGCCGCACTTTCCTTGTATGAGCAAGTTCTCATGCCTGCGTATAAAGGCACAGTCGGCAATGGCGGCAAGGTCATCCTTGGTGAAGTTGCGGTCTGTTCCACAGATGACATCCTCTAAGAGTGCCGTATATCTAAGCTTGCTGATTTTTAGATACATGGCGGTCTTTCGATCTCGTCTGTCCTGCACCTCTGCATCCACCATCTTGGAGATGGCGACTTCCAGGGATGGGCGGTTCTGTACAGGAAGGCTGGTCATGGCCTCGAAGGAGGATGACATACCTCTGAGCTTCAACTCGTTGAGTTGTATGATGGTTTCTTGTAAGTTCATGTTACTATATATGTTTAAATGTTCATAAATGCCTCCGCGCCTCTCACATAGTCGTTCTGTGGCACATTTGAGACTGTTTCTTCCCCGTCAACTTGGTCAAGGTTCTTCTCCAACACATTGCGGATGGTCGTGTAGGTGATGGATGAACAACCTGCCAGACGCTTGCAGGCCTTCTCCAGGCGCTCCTTGCCATACTTGCGCTTGAGAGACAGGACTCCTTGGCAGGACTTGTACGACTGCTCGACATGCTTCGTGCGATTGAGGATGGATTGGACTGCGGCAGTGGTGTTGCTGCCGACCAATGCCGCCTCCTCCAGGAAATAGGCGGCATTATATCCCTGTCCGTGCTTGTAGGCAAGATGTTTGTCTGGCATATGCTCGTCAAGCGTGCTGTATCCAGATCCTTGGCGACGCTGATGGATGGCTATGCGAGAACTCCCGGAGTAAACCTCCACGGTATCCAAGTCCCACAGTACGCTCACCTTTTGCCCGACATACTGGTATGGCACGCTATAGTTGTGCTTGTCAACCATGACGTGATAGGTACCGGACAGTTTCACCTCCTTGCGATATCTGAAGCGGTATGGAGCCATGGGCAGTTTACCCAACGTTGGTTGCTCTTCCGCCTCGAAGATGTCACGTCTGCTTCTCCCTGTCGTTCTGGACGGCTTTTCATTGAAGCCGTCCATCAACTCATAGATACGGGCATTCATACTCGGTAGATTGTAAAACACCTCGTCATGTAGCAGAGCGTAGACGGCATTGTATGTCTTTTGGACGAGTCCCTCGACTGGACCTTTGTCCCTGGGAGTGCGAACCCTGCAGGTTTGGAGGGTTGTATCGTAGTAGGCGGCCCATTCCACGGCTGCATCATTGAACGCTGGCTCGTAGCGGTCGTATTTCTTCACCCACTGCTTCATGTTGTCACTCTTGGCTATGCGAGTTGTTCCGCCGAAGTAAGAGAAGGCATCGGATATACCGCCGAAGAAGTTCTCCATGGAAGCGTTGTACATAGCCTTGGCAAATCCCAAACCGCTGTATGGCAGGATACAGACCAGGACGACAACCTTGGTTAGCTCACCTGTCTTCGGGTCGGTAAGCCACAGGGCATCGCCGGCGAAGTCAATCTGCATCTCTTCCCCAGGAATATAGGTGTTATGGAAGCTGAGGTTGTGTGAGTACTGATACTCACGGATTGACTTCTTGAACTGGGTGTATCCATATCCGTCGGGATGCTCCTTCTTGTATGACTCGTGCAGGGCTTGAATGGTGAGGTAGCGGTTATGCGACAAGTCTGACACATATTCAGGCAACAGCCCGTCCAGCACCTGACGTTGGGAGGATGGGGCTGCTGTGGGTTTGGACAACTGGAGGAAAGATTCTATTTCCCCGTCACTCATGCGGCCTATCACGCCATAGGACAAACCTTGGGAATCCGCCAGGGTCTTGTAACGATTCAGTACGCCACGTCCCATGTGTAGTTGCTCGCAAATGGTGCGTTGCGGTATTTTTGCCGCTAGCATTTGAAATGAACGTTTTAATTTGCTCATGTTTACATTACTTTGTGCCATATCTATACAGATTTTAAAATTCTTCTGCAAAGATAGGCGGTGATTATTATACATGAGCAGAACTTTACATCTTTTTGATACCGATTGGTGCGCTATGATGGTACCGATTCAAGTGATACGATGGTACCGAATGCAGTGCTATGATGGTACCGATTCATGCGCTACAGTGGTACCGATTCGCCGATACTGTCATACAAACTCTCTCCTTTTGTAGGAACTTTCTTGCCGATAGAGAAACAAACTCCTTCTGGCGCATATCAAGGAGCTAAGTACTTTTCCTATAAAGGTAAGGTACTTGATGAATTGAGAAAAGAGAAAGAACTTAAGTAAAAATATATAAAAGCGACTTCTTGGTTTTAATGCCAAGAAGTCGCTTTTATATATTTTGAAAGTCTCAGACTTTTCCCATTTTCTATCATTTTACGCCAATCTCAGCCTCAGCGAATTAAGCACTACGCTTACACTTGAGAAGGCCATCAGGGCACTTGCCCACATTGGGGTTATCTGGAAATCAATGCCGAAGATATGAAGGGCGCCGGCTGCCAACGGGATGCAGATGATATTGTAGATGAACGCCCAGAAGAGATTCTGCCAAATCATGTGAACCGTCTTCTGGCTCAGTTTTACGGCTTCCGGAAGCGCCAGCAGGTCGTCGCTCATCAGCGTAATCTGTGCCACATCCATCGCCACATCCGTTCCCTTTCCTATCGCCATGCTCACGTTGGCAAGGGCCAAAGCCTGGGTGTCGTTGATTCCGTCGCCCACCATCGCTACCTGCTTGCCTTCGTCCTGAAGTTTCTTTACCAAAGCCTGCTTGTCACCAGGCAGCACCTTGCTCTGGTAATGCTTGATGCCGGCTTTCTCAGCCCAGTAGTGAGCCGCTTCCTCCTTGTCGCCACTCATCATATAGACCTCTATTCCCCTTTCCTGCAACTGCTTCATTGCTTCTTGGGCATGAGGCTTGAGGGTCTCTCTCGTCTCCAGATCCAAATCCTCCTGTTTGGTGAAATCGATGTTCTGGTTAGGAATGGTGAGAGTGCCGGTCTTGTCGATGACGAGGGCGTTGATCTTGTGGAGATTCTCCAGTGCCGACGCGTCCTTGATAAGAATCTGCTTCTGCGCCGCCTTGCCGATGCCCACCATCAGGGCGGTAGGAGTAGCTAAGCCCATGGCACATGGACAGGCGATGACCAATACGGCTACGGCTGAAAGGATGGCCTGTGGAAGAGCTGCGTTGCCGCCTATCAGCCACCATATTAAAAAGGTGATGAGGGCAATGGCTGCCACGGCTGGAACGAAAATCAGAGCCGCCTTATCCACGATGCGCTGCACGGGCGCCTTACTGCCCTGCGCCTCCTGAACCATGCGGATGATGTGTGCCAGGGCGGTGTTCTCGCCAATCTGCTTGGCTCTCATGCGGAGCTTTCCCTGACTCGGAATGGTGCCAGCCAGCACGTTGTCGCCTGCCTTTTTCATCGCCGGAGTCGGTTCGCCGCTAATCATCGCTTCATCTACATAGGCTGCATCGGGAGTCATGAAACTCTCTGCCTGGGTAACCACGCCATCCACCGGAATTTTCTCTCCGGCTCTAACTTCTATCATGTCGCCTATCTGAATGGTGGAAATCGGAACTTCCTCCATCTTGTAGTCGTTAGTGCCTTCTATCTTCTCGTAAGTCACCAGTCGGGCGGTTTTCGGCTGCATTCCCATCAACTGGCGAATGCTGTTCGCCGTACTGTCCTTTGCCTTTTCTTCCAGGCATCTGCCGGTCAGCACGAAGGTGATTATCATCACGGAAGCATCAAAATAAGTGTGCCATTCTATGCCTCTCGCTCCCCATACCATTTCTCCGAAGAAGGTGTTGAAGGTGCTGAAGAGGAAGGCGATGAGGGTGCTGAGTGCTACGAGCGAATCCATGTTTGCCGTATGATGCAAAAGCTGCTTCCAGGCGGAAACATAAAACTGTTTGCCGCAGTAGAGCAGGTTGGCGAGTGCCAGGAGCAGACAGATCTGGTTGGCGAAGGAACTCGAGTGATGAGCCGAGGCAGCGCCATCTGAAATCATATTCTGCTCCATGCCCAGGGAAATCCAGCCCATGGAGAAACACATGGTCAGAATGGCGAAGAGCCAGGAAACGAGGGTTCGGCGGCGCAGGAGGGTGAACTCACGGCGGTTGATTTCCTCCACGCTTCTGTCGTTTTCGATAACGAGGTCGTAGCCGGCATTGCTGATTTCCCGTTTCATATCTTCCAGAGAGATGATATCGGGGTTATAATCTACCAGGGCAGTTCGGCTCGCCAGGGATACCGAGGCGGAGTTGATGCCTTCTAGCGACTGCAGCTTCTTTTCTACATTGGCAGAGCATACGCTGCAAGCCATGCCTATTACTGGAATTGTTTTCTTCATCTGTTTCTTATATAAATGTTCTGAATTCTATAAGCAGAAGCTTTCATATCTGCTTTTCTGCCTGCAAAATTACATATTAATTATGGAAGAAAAAAGATTTATGGTGAAAAACTTTTGGCTGCTCCATGAAAATCATGATAATAAGGTAGATGAAAAATGCGATGGTTCAGGTAAGGACACAAAAAAAGGCAGGTTCCAAATTGCTTTGGAATCTGCCTCCATCATTTATGGGAGATGATTATTTGACTTCGATGTTCTTTGTAGTCTTAGCCTCCTTAGGAGTAAGCTTTGGAATCTCGACCTCGAGTATACCATCAGCTACCTTTGCTGAAATCTTCTCACGATCAGCATCCTCAGGCAGCGTATAACACTGCTGGTAGTTGCTGTAAGAGAATTCGCGGCGCAGATAGTGCTCGTGCTTGTCTTCATCCTTGTGTTCCATCTTGTTCTCAATGGCGATGTTCAGATTACCATCGTTATCGATGTTTACACGAACCCACTCTTTCTTCAAGCCAGGAGCAGCAACCTCCATGGTATAATTCTTATCTGTCTCCTTGATGTTAATGGCAGGAGCAGTAGCATTCATACGTGACATTACTTCGGTATTGAATAAAGTATCATCAAAGAAGTTACTCAACCAATCTGAATCATTATTTCTACGTGCTAACAACATAATTAAAACCTCCACATTTTATTTTACTCGTCCTCTCGGTTCCTTACGGCTCCGTCGGGATTTCTGTTTGTTATTTATTTATCTGTTCTTTTGATTGCCTTCGCCTCGAAACTCCGTTGTTCTTTCGAACTCCTTCGTCTTTAGCTTCAGCTTTCACTCTTATGTTGAGCAACTTGCGTGCCAGTGTCGGATTGATGACAATATTGGCAGCAAAGTATAATTGATTTAAACTTTGCTGCCAAAATGGGAGGCGGTTTCAAAAATAAAAATGTAACTTTGTCACCGAGATTGAAAACAATCACAAGAACAAAGATTATAACATTTAAGACAAACCATCAGTCTGCCTCGCCAGAGTTTCGAGGGTTGGGATTCCCAGACCAATACCATGCGTGTGGTTCCCGGCAAATATTAAAAGAGAAAGCTCGCTAAGATTTTGAACGTCTTGGCGAGCTTTTCTTCTGTCTTAACTCTTAAGCCTGCGGTTTTTTGAAGTTTTTTCAAGGAAATGGACTTTGAATCACTCTTTTTTATCCTAAAATCCGCAACTATCATCCAATACACGATTAAGGGTAGATTTATGAGTCGTTAGTAGCAGCTTTCAGTAAAAAGCAACAGCACAACATCAATATGTAGCCACCATCCCCTTACCCCACGATGCGACTTGAGGTAATACGCAGATTCAAACCGGAAAGAAAGGATTCTTATCCGAATTCTGTTTTGAAGGGTTTTGCATAAGCTCGGTTCTCTGTGTAGATATTCAGCACGTATTGCCTTGCAGTCATGATCCACTTGGCAGGTACGGAGATGAATCTGAAGACAAAAGCCTTTATGCGACTCGTTTTCTTGAGCCCAAAAGCCTTGGTGTCAAGCCTGCTCATGATGGTCTTGTAGAAATTGTGTATCAATGCAGTAAGCAGAAGAAAGACAGTATTCTCCGCCATGAATGACTTGGGGAGCCTGCTCCAACCGAATCCGTTGTTCATGTCGTCAAAGATACGTTCCTTGCCGCCACGCAGATTGTAGAATTCAACAATGTCCCTTGTCGATGACTTGTAATCGTTGGTCAGAATACAACGGTAAGTGTATTCGCCTTCCCACAGGTCAAGGTCGCCACTGTTGCGTCTTTGTCTCTGGATGACAAGACGATAGCACTTGTCTTCCCATTTCTCAACGAGAATGGAATTGAGTTCGAACTGGATGCCGTTAATCTCCTCCGTCTTCCATCCTCTCAGAGCAAAGATGTCATTGTAGAGCGAACTGCATCGGTTGGCACGGATGTAGAAATGTTTGCAATGCTTCTCTATCTCACTGACGATTTCCTCCGAGCAGGAACCGCAGTCTGCCCTGAAGCGATTTACACGGATGTTCTGGGATTCCAGAAGAGCGAAGAATCTCTTATGGGTGTCTGCCTGATGAAAACGCACATTCGTGTTGCCATCGCTGTTCTCGATATAGACTATCTTGTCACCGATAACATATACGCCAGGCCTGTAGCCGAGGAACTTTTTGTAGGTCGGTTTTGCATCATACTTCTCCGTTTCAAGGAACTGATGGTCAAAGTCAACATCGTATTCCTCAATTTCCTTCAACTCGCCTGTAGAAACCAAAGCGTTTATAAGCAATGTGTTGAGTTTGTCTGCAGTATTGAAATCATAGGTCTTGCCTTGGTCGGAAGTATAGGAGATGTTTTCCTGTGTCAGTTCCTTGATGGCTCTGAGGATGGTATCAGAGCTGCATGTGCGCAAGGTCGGATGATACGAGAGATGGCGCATCAGTTGTGACGTTACATCTTCCACGCATGAGCCGCCACAGAAATAATCGCTCATCAGCGAACGGACTATCTCGCTGAACTGATATCCGATGATACTGCGGCATCTCTGACCCAGTGTTGAGTCGATAACGGGTGAAAGCATGGAGTCAAATTTCTCCATGATTGAAAAAATTCCTCCAAAAGGTGTGAGTTTTTCGGATTTTATTTGTACCTTTGCAGCGCCTTGTTACGATTTTCGCTTGTTTTCTAATTGCAACACTAAGATAAGTGAAAAATCTGACACGGCAAAATCCTAGGCAACTTATTGTTGCTCAGGAACTTATAAATAAAGTTAAATCAAAGTGTTGCGGAATTAAGGTTTATTATATTTGCAATCGAAAATCGATTTGAACCTTGACTAAACGATGAAATAGTTATGGAACAGAACTTAAAAAACATATTTTATGCGATGGGTGCGATGATTCTTGCACCCCAAACCCTCTGTGCTCAGTCTGTGAACATCGAAGGCCTAGACTCCTTGCGCTTATCAGGTTCGGTGAGTGTAGTGGAGCCTGAACTTCTGAAGAAGGGTGTGCTCAATAATGCCCTGGATGCCTTGATCGGACAGACGGCAGGTGTTAACGTCACTACCAATGGTCTTGACCGTATCGCTATGTTGAACTCCGTCCGGGTTCGCGGTACAACTTCTATCATGGGCGGCAATGATCCTCTGGTGATTATTGATGGTGTTACTTCTGATGTGGCGACGCTTGCTACAATCTATCCCGCCGATATCGAGAGCTTTACAGTACTGAAGAATGCCAGCGAAACGGCACTCTATGGTTCCCGTGGTGCTTCGGGTGTTATCCAGGTAAACACCAAGAAGGGTACGGGTAAGGGATTTCAGATTTCTTACGAGGGAAACTATGGTATAGAGGCGATGTACAAAAGTATGGAGATGCTCAATGCCGCCGAATACATAGCTGCTGCACAGAAGTATGGGCTGGAGTATAACAATAAGGGATATGATACCAATTTCCGCAAGGCGATTACCCGAACCGGAAATATCCAGAACCATTATCTGGCCTTCAGCGGTGGCACTCCGCAGAGCAATTACCGCGCTTCTTTTGGCTATATTGACCATAACACGATTATTCGGAGCAAGGGCTATCGTAATCTGGTGGCTAAGATTGATGTCACCCAGAAGGCGTTTGGCGATAAACTGACGGGAGATTTCGGCGTGTTCGGTTCGTCTTTCAAGAACAATGATATCTTCGACAGTCAGATGCTTTTCTATTCTGCCGATGCCATGAATCCTACTTATCCTTATGATAAGCTGAACGGCAGTTGGGTGAAGAATGGGGCTGCATCTCAGGTGAATCCTCCCGGTGCCTTGCTCAAGGAGCGTAATGATACGAAGAACATGAACTTCAATGCTCATCTGAAGTTGAACTATGATATGACAAATTCTCTGAGTGTTTCTGCCTTCGGAGCATACAGTTATGCTTCCAACGAGAACAACCAGTTCTGTCCTACCTGGGTTTGGGCGCAGGGCAATCTTTATCGTGGGGAGTTCAAGAGCGAGAACTGGCTTGCCAATGTATCGTTTAACTATCAGCATTCGTGGGGAATCCACAATCTGAAGGCAATGGTGGGTGCAGAATATCAGAAGGATATCCGAACGGGATTCTGGACTTCTGCGAAGGGAATCACCAACAACGACATGTATTACCATAACATAGGTGCTGCTGCATCACGGCCTTTCGGTGGGACAGACAGTAATTACGAAGATCCGACTCTGGCTTCTGTGATGGGCAATGTCGACTACACCTTATATAATAAGTATAGTCTTTCGGTTTCCATGCGTGGCGATGGTTCTTCGATGGTGGGCAATGACCATACCTGGGGTTTCTTCCCATCCGTCTCTCTTTCCTGGGATATGAAGCAGGAGAAATGGCTCCGTTCTCTCCAGAAAATTACCATGCTGAAACTGCGTACGGGCTATGGACGCTCAGGTAATCTTGGCGGAATATCTTCTTATACCACTTTGAATACGGTACGGCAGAATGGTATTGTTTCGGTGAACAGTTCTCCTACGGTTACGATGGGAATGATTAGCAATAACAATCCTGATCTGAAGTGGGAAACCCGCGCTACCTGGAATATCGGAGCTGATTTGGGATTGTGGAACAACCGGCTGGTTCTGACGGCAGAATATTACTATTCCAAGACCACCGACATGCTCTATGCCTATGATGTGCCGGTTCCGCCTTTTGCCTATGATAAATTGTTGGCAAACCTGGGTTCTATGAGCAACCAGGGTTTGGAGGTCGGCATTTCCTTCACTCCTATCCAGAAGAAGGACATGGAACTGAATATCAATATGAATCTCTCCTGGCAGAAGAACAAACTCCTCTCGCTGAGTGGTGAATATGACGGAATGCAGATGTCGGCAGTCGATATTACTGCGATGGGTGCCTTGTCGGGTGCCGGTCAGCATGGTGGTTACAACAATGTGGTCTATCAGATAGTTGGTCAGCCTTTGGGGGTATTCTATCTTCCTCATTGCAAGGGAATTATAGAAGATGGAAATGGGTATTACCGCTATGATATCGAAGATTTGGACAAGAACGGAACCGTAGATTTGAGTGATGGCGGTGACAGATATATTGCCGGTCAGGCTACTCCTAAAGTAACGTTGGGTTCCAATATTAGTTTCCGTTATCGCGACTGGTATCTTTCATTGCAGATGAACGGAGCCTTCGGACATAAGATATTCAATGGTACGGGCTTAGCCTACACCAATATGTCGAGTTTCCCGGATTATAATGTGCTGAAGGGAGCTCCTGAGAAGAATATCGTTGACCAGAATGTTTCTGATTATTGGCTGGAGAAGGGCGATTATCTCAACTTTGAGAATCTCACGCTGGGCTATGATATCCCTATCCGAAAGGGCGTGGTGCAGTCGCTCAGAGTTTCGGCGAGTGTCAATAATCTTGCCACTATCAGCAGTTACAGCGGCTTGACTCCGATGATTAACAGCTACGTGGTGAACAGTACGATGGGTATTGATGATAAGCGGACTTATCCTGTTTACAGAACCTTCTCATTGGGTTTAAGTATTCAATTCTAAAATCAGAAAGTTATGAAACGATATAGATTTTTATTTCTGCTGCTGGCGGCATTGTCTATGACATCCTGCCTGGACGAACATCCTAAGGATCAGTTGGACGAGGATGCCATCTATGGCTCTGCATCTGATATTTATATCAATGCCGTGGCTTCTCTCTATAATTATATAGGTGGAGCTAACGAGAGTGAGAGCATCCAGGGCACCTGCCGTGGCATTTACGATTATAATACGCTGACCACAGATGAGGCGATGATTCCGATTCGAGGCGGCGACTGGTATGATGGTGGCCTCTGGAATGCCATGTACCAGCATCGGTGGAGTGCCGATGACCAGTCTCTTTATGATACGTGGAAGTACCTTTATAAGGTAATCGTGCTGGCTAATAAGTCTTTGGATATTATCAGCAACAAGTCGGCCCTGCTTTCTGCCGCACAGCAGGAGGAATATCGGGCTGAGATAAGAGCCATCCGGGCTATGTTCTATTATTATGCTATGGACATGTTCGGTCGGGTTCCATTGGTCCTTTCCAGTTCAGAACAGCTCCATTCCAGCCTGTTCCAAGGTCAGACAGATCGCAGTTCTATCTTCCAGTTTGTCTTTCAGGAGTTGCAGCAGGTATTGCCTTCACTTCCCGACCAGCACAGCAATAAGGAAGGCAATTATTATGGTCGCATCACCCAGCCGGTAGTCAACTTTCTGTTGGCAAAGTTGGCATTGAATGCAGAAATCTATATGTATGATGACTGGACCCAGGGTTATGCGAGCCGTCCGAAGGGAAGTGACATTCATTTCTCTGTGCCGGCTTCTGATGCCTCTTTGCGTAATGGCGATCAGGTGGACTTCAGAAAGTTGAATGCCTGGGAAACCTGCATTTATTATTGTGATAAACTGGCAGAAGAAGGCTATGTCCTGGAGTCGGATGATTCATTCAATTTCTCTACGCATAATGAGACATCGAAGGAGAATATCTTCACGATTCCGATGGATAAGAATATCTATACCAACCAGTTCCATTATCTCTTCCGCTCTTACCATTATACGCATGGCGGTGCCTTGGGCTGGGGAAGTGAGAATGGTACCTGTGCCACGATTTCTACGATGAAAGCCAATCATTATGGCGAGGCTGGTGAAGATGCCCGTTGCAAGATGAACTTTGTGGCGGGAGTGGTAAAGGTAGATGGTCATGAACTGCTGATGGATAATGGAAAGCCGTTGGAGTATCAGCCTTTTGAAGTGGCTCAAAACCTGACCAACAGTAAGTTTGTCAAGACGGCTGGAGCGAGGATGGCGAAGTATGAGGTGGATAGAACCTCTTATATGGACGGCAAGTTGCAAAGTAACGACATCGTTCTTTTCCGATATGCAGATGCTTTATTGATGAAGGCAGAGGCAAAGGTCCGAAACGGAGAGAATGGTGATGAGGAGTTGAATAGAATTCGTGCCCGTGTGGGAATGCCTTACCGTAAGGCTACGCTCGATAACATTCTGGAAGAGCGGTTGCTGGAGTTGGTATGGGAAGGATGGCGTCGTCAGGATCTCATCCGTTTCGGCAAATTCACCGGTGCCTACGATCTCCGTACGCCTCTTCAGGGTGAATCCTCCGGCTACACCACCGTCTTCCCGATTCCTCAGAAATGCATCGATTTAAATTCTGAATTGGTACAGAATAAGGGATATGTCAATATTTTGAAGTAAAGAAACTTGAATAGAGTATATGAGAAAAGCTCGCCAGGACTTTGATGGTCTTGGTGAGCTTTTCTCGTTCTATTTCCCGAATCTGGAAGTATCTACTTCTTCATGCTGCTTGGCCTTGTAGCCGCCGAATCGATAGGTGAGGGAGAGGCCTATGATTCTGCCAAAGTACATTTTGTTGATGACGTGCTGACCTCGATAGGTGTCGTGCAGATGGTTGTCGCCTGTCTCGAAGATGTCGTTGCAGTAGGCTTTCAGCTGGAACTTGTCATCCTTGAGAGGCTTCCAGGTGAGGGCAGCGTTGAGATAGCCTGAGGCTGGGATGTCGATGATTCCCTGGATGGCGTCGGTATGAACGGAAGCATCGAGGTTGAGAAGCACATGCTTACCAAAGAGAAAAGTGCCGTTCCACTGGGCTTGACAGAACCATTTGCTGCGGTCGAATGGAAGATCATAGAAGTGGGAATTCTTATCGTTCTGATAAACGCCAGTGAAGGTAAGGCGATTCTGCCACCAGTTGCCTATGTTGATTGGGGCTGTGAGCATCAAGCCTACCTGGTTTACATGGTCGAAGTTGACATACTTGTATTCCATCTCCTTCTTCTTGTCGCTCTGGTAAGGAAGCTGACGAAATTCATCTTTCGAGTTGTTGAAGAAGAGACTTGCCACGTATCTGCTGTGCAGAATATAGGTAAGCGAGAGGCTGAGGTCTCGTGATGGCTTCAACGTCGGGTTTCCTACAATCTTTCCATATCCGCCCGCATTATAGGTGGTGAAGTTCTTCACCGACCAATAGGTAGGGTAGTCTCTGTCGCAATCAAAGTCGAATTGGATGATGTGTCCTGCCTTTGGAAGATAGGTGATGGAGAGTGTAGGGAAGAGGTTCCACTCATCCCAGATTGGGGTGTGGTAATATTCTTCCATGAGCGATGCTTCCATCGTGAGTTTTTGGCCGAACGACTTGCTGGCTCCGATATAGAAACACATTTGGTCTTCGGTTTGAATGGTGTTGCCATCAGAAGACTTGTTGTTGTTTTCCTGCGAACTCTTGTCTCTTGATGTGGTGTAATTGATGCCGTAGTTCAAGCCCCAGTCTTTTCCTAAGTCGTGCTCCTGCTTGAGGTAAGCGTACCATTTGTCGATTCGTTGCTGGCTTGTGATGTCGTAAATCTCATCGTAGAGACTGCTTTTCAGCCATTGTTCATCCGGTGAATTATAATAGGTGTATTCTGCTCCTGCCGAGAAGCCGAATGGTGTGGAGTAATCCAGGCGGAAATTGTGAAACTGACTCTTGGCATGGATTCTGAGAAGGGATGTGAAATCGCCATCATCCTCTGACGTTCCTCTCGTGTTATTGAGTTGTGAGGTGTAGGCAAAGCTGAGCTGATGATTTTTCGCCAGATGATAGTTGATGCCCAGTCGGATGTTGTGGTTGAGATGGCGTTTGATATTGTCGCTATGTGTAGAGAAGGCATAGGAAGTGCCATCAGTCAAGGTGTGGGCAAACTCATTTTCATAGTAATAATATCTCTTGCCATGACCGAAGGAATAGAGCATGTCTATTTCCCATTTCTTGTTGGTGAAGAGCAAGGAGGCGCGCTCTGTGTAACTGTTGCGGTTCTGGTGGGTGTAGCCGCCGAAGAGCTCGCCTTGCAGGGAGTGAAAGCCTGTGTTGTGCTTCAGCAGGAGGTTGATGACCTGTCCCTTTACCTGATAGCGGGCTGGGGCTGAATAGACAACTTCGGCGTTGGCGATGCGGCTGGTAGGAATCGTTTTCAGAAGCGAATAGAGCTGCTCGCTCGTCATGGTGGTAGCCTTGCCGTCTATCATCACGGTTACGGATTGGGCGTTGAGGGTCAAGGCTTCATCTTGTTCGCTCACGCCAGGCAGTTGCTTGATGGCTTCATAGGCATTATCCACCGGATGGTTTTTGATGAGTTGAGGCAGGTCATAGGTCAATGCTGCTCCTTTCACCTTTACGATAGGTCGGTTGCCTTTTACCATCACATCGGGGAGGGAATGGATGATGCTGTCCATTCTCAGGGAATCATTTCTGTTTCCTTGTGCCCAGCCGGCAAGACTAATGGCCAGGCAAGCGCTTAATATAACCAATCTTTTCATATTCTTCTTATCTTTTTATCGTTCTTTCGGAAAAAAACTCCCGATTTCGGTTGCAAAAGTACTGCAAATATCTCGTGTCAGCAAGGAATTTTGATTATCAAGTCTTATCAGAAGTGTTATTTAGTCTTATCAAATCAGAAATAATTCCCTGAAAAGTATCTTACTTATCTTCTTTTTTATTACTTTTGCAAGCATGAAAGAGAAACGAAGAATATTCATATTGACAGTTATGGCTTGCTTTTGTACATTGGTAATGCAAGCACAGGAAGTGAAGAGTGTTTCCTTGGATTCCATTCCGAAGGCATCTTTACCTAAGGAAGGTATGTCGTTGGAATATTCTCGTCCTTCGCTCGGTGGATTTCCTGTACTTCAAGGCAAATCTTATTACTCTGAATCGAATGCACCTTGGATGTCGGAAGAAGGAAAACCTTTGGAGATTGCGCCGAATGCAATACCTCATATTTCTCTTCTTTCCCCGAATTTGGGTACGATGGCGGTATATTCTTCGGGTATTGAAGTCCCAGGACTGATGAATAGGCAGACTGCAGGGGTTGTTTATCAACAAAATTTCGGGCGTTTTGTTTTTTCTCCTTATGTCGGGATAGAAAAGATAAACACGGGAGTATATGGATTTGGTAATCTCACCAAAGCTTCTTTTGGTGGACGAATGGCTTATCAAGTAAACGACTGGCTCACAGTGGGATTCTATGGACAATATGTTCCAACGAAAACCTCTGACCCTCGAAGCGTCATCATGTCTCCTTTCAATCCCAAGAGCAGCTATGGTGGCTTCATGGAAGTGATGTTCAATCAACATTGGGGGATAGGAGCCAAGATGGGACGAGAGTTTGCGCCACAAAAGAATGGTAAATGGGGATGGAAGAATACCACGGAGGTTTATCCGATTTTCAGAAAATGAGTATTGAATTCATCTGGAAAAATCTTTAATAAAGGAAAGAATGAAATTACATCTTAAATACATAGTTACGCTCGTCATCGCGGCTCTGGTTTGCATCTTCGCATATCAGACCTATTGGCTCGTGGGGCTTTATCAGTCTCAGAAAAAGGAGGTTGAAGCGAAAATCAAGGGTGGAATGGAGTTCGCTCACTTCATGGAGATGAAGAAGCGAATCGAACGATTGCGCAATGATGATAAAGGGCCTCATAGACAACTGACGGGTTCTGTTGCTTTTTCTATGGATGAAGACGATGATATTGATCAAAAGGTAAAGGTTAAAAAGGTTCGTGGAGGAAAAATCGTTCAGTCTGTTCAAACAACTTTTACCAAGCACGAGAAGCGTCGTGAAGATGACAAGGACCAGGAATTGATGATGATGATGTCGGGCAAGCTGGCAACTATGGTACAACAAGCGCTGTTTGGCAAATTGAATGAAATTGCCAAACCTGACATCAATGACTATGACAGTGCATGGGTTGCCAAGATGCTTTCAGACAGTTTGTTGGTAGGCGACGATATTCATCCGCTTCCGCATCAGATTCAGCTTTTTGCAGGAAAGAAGGTTTTGGCGAAAGTGACGACGAAGGGGTATGTGCCTTCCGCCAATGCCAAGCAATACCAATATGTGGCTTGTAATGAGGGGGAGGCGAATGAGGAGAAATATGTCCTCACCCTAGAGCCGCTTACGATGACTGTGCTCAGCCAGATGGCAGGCATCCTTGCCACATCGCTCTTCATCATGCTCATCCTGGCTTTCGTCTTCTGGTTCCTGATTCATACGATGCTCAAGCAGAAGACGCTTGATGAGATGAAGAGTGATTTCACCAATAATATCACGCACGAATTGAAGACTCCGATAGCCGTAGCCTATGCTGCCACCGACTCCCTGCTGAACTACGGAATGCTCCAGCATCCTGATAAGGCGCACAAGTATCTTACCATCGCCCAGGAGCAGTTGCAGACGCTCAGCGGATTGGTGGAACAGATTCTGTCGATGAGTATGGAACGACGGAAATCGATGCTTCTCAATATTGTGGAAGTTCCAATGAAGGAGGTGATTGAACCATTAATCTCCCAGCATCAGCTGAAAGTGAATTCAGGAGTAAGAACGGATAAAAAAGTGAATGTTTCGTTGTCTGTAGAACCTGAAAATCTGATGGTTCATGCCGACCGGATGCATTTCTCAAACATCGTGAGCAATCTCATAGACAATGCTATCAAGTATTCTGAAGATAGCGTGAAGATAGAAATCAAGGCTTTCCAAAAAGCCGAGGATGAAGTGCTGGTTTCCGTATCAGATAATGGAATCGGTATTGACCACGATAAATTGCCTTATATTTTCGACAAGTTCTATCGGGTGACGGATGGCAATAAATATACGGTCAAGGGCTATGGTCTCGGCCTTTTCTATGTCAAGAGCCTGATGGATAAAATGGGCGGTTCTGTTTCCGTAGAAAGCGAGCCGGGAAAAGGAAGCTGCTTTACCCTGCATTTTCTTAAAGGTAAAAGGGTAAAAAAGTAAAAAGTAAAAAAGAAACAATGAATAAGATAAATGTATTACTGGTAGAAGATGAAACATCCTTGGCGATGATTCTGAGCGACATCTTGGAGGCACAGGGCTTCGAGATGCGCACGGCGCGTGATGGCGAAGAGGGGCTTCGTATGTTTGATGAACAGAAGCCTGATGTGCTGGTAGCGGATGTGATGATGCCCAAAATGGATGGTTTCGAGATGGTGCGCCGTATCCGCAAGACGGATTCCCGTACCCCTGTGCTTTTCCTCACGGCTCGTTCGGCGGTGAATGATGTGGTAGAGGGATTTGAATTGGGTGGCAATGATTATCTGAAGAAGCCGTTTGCCATCCAGGAGCTCATCGTCCGTATTAAGTCGCTTTGTCATCGGGCTTCTGCAGGAAATATTTCTTCTGAAGAACAGGAAGGGGGGAATGTTTCTCCTGATAATCCGGATGCTGCTGATCAATGGCTCTCCATCGGTCGTTATCGCCTGAATGTTACCAGTCAGATTCTGCAGTTGGATGGTAAAGATACAGAACTGTCACATCGTGAATCAGAAATCCTTCGCATGCTTGTGGAGAGCAAGAACAATGTGGTAGAGAGCAAGGATATTCTCCTGCAACTCTGGGGCGATGACAGCTTCTTCAATTCCCGCAGTCTCCATGTTTTCATCACCAAGCTCCGCCACAAGTTATCTGCCGATGAAAATATCAGAATCATCAATGTGAGGGGAATTGGGTATAAAATGATTTGCTAGAATCTTGTAAAAGAACTATTCTTCCTATCCATCAACAAGCGCATCGAATGCCTCTTTGAAGTATTTGTCGAACCACTCGGCTGGGTGATCTGTTATCTGATGCTTGCCTGATTTCTCGATGTGAATGGCAACAATGTCGCCAAAATCGGAAGTGCCATCAATGAAAAGAATGTTTTCAAAAAGTGGTAGAGAGGCTCTTACTCGTTTGATGCCTTCCGTGAAGTTATATTCTATCACGTCTTGGTTTACATTATGACCGCCCATTGTGTATCTTTGGATAACACGAGATAGAGAATCTTCTTTCGAGGATAAGCCGAAAAAGATGAGGCTGATTTTATAACCTGCATCTTTAAAATCCTGAACAAGATTGACTGGCAAATCTGTAGAGAAGTTCGTTTCGAAAGCAAAATTCTTGTTTTGTGAAATGGCTTCTTCTTTTTCTTTCATCAATGAAGAGATAACAGTTCCATCTATCCATCGCTCTATCCAATCAGGATGTTCGTTTCGAAGAGACATTGCTAGAAGGTCTCCGTCAAAAGCTTTTACTGTAGAATAAAATATTCCAAGCCTACTTTTGCTAGCTCCATTTGGACCGGCTATAATTGTAAATTCAGGTCTTCTTTTCATAATCTTAATAGAAAAAGAGGTGTTATGAAGTAATTAATGGAGTAAGTAACTCATTTTCCCCTTTCCTGGAGCTGCAACTTGTTTTATGATAGTATATTCGCGTGTCGCAAAATCAAGAGTTGCTTCTACATCGCTTCCATCAGGATTAGCAAGATAGGTTTTTCCGTTTTCAAAATACGGCACGGAAATACCTTTCGCCCACGCTTCCAGATAGATTCGTTCCACCTCATCGTGTACGGCATTGTTGATTTCCCGAATCGTCTTGCCATTCGAGAGTCGCCAACCTTCTATTTCTTCATATTTGCACATAAGCCTTTAACCTTTAGAAAACCTTTGAAAAATCTACTGCAAAAATACGAGGAATCTTTTTAATAGCCAAATGTTTTAACCTCTTTTTTCTATCAGCTCATATCTGAAGCATCTGTTTTTGAAAGTTTTTCCCAAAAAGGTTTGTGGTTTCAGGAATAATGGCTAATTTTGCGGGCTGAAAGGGGAATCGCTTGATAGGCGATGATTCTTGGAATGATATAATATAAATAGGATATGGATAGGAAAAATGATGGCCTCAGACTGATGGATGGGGCTGGATATAAGAAGATAATAATTGCTTGCGACTCTTATAAGGGTTGCCTTTCGAGCAGAGAGGTGAACGAGGCGATTGCTTCGGGAGTAAAGGAATGGAATGCGGATGCTGCTTCTCCCGAAATTATTACCCTGGAAATGAGTGATGGGGGAGAGGGAATGCTCGATGCTTTTCTTTCGGCGATGAAGGGAGAGCGAGTGAAGATTCATGCCCATGATGCGCTGATGAGATGGATTGAGGCGGAATACGGAATCGTGGATGATACGGCGATTATCGAGATTGCGCAGACTGCCGGACTGGCTCTGATTGAGCCTGAACAGCGCAACCCGATGAAGGCTACTTCCTGGGGCGTGGGCGAGATGATAATGAATGCTTATCGCCGGGGCGTGCGCCATTTCATCGTGGGCTTGGGCGGAAGTGCCACATCTGATTGCGGCATAGGAATGCTCAAGGCGATGGGCGACGACTGGAAGAAAATCCGACAGGAATGCAGTTTTGTGCTGGCTTCGGACGTTACCAATCCGCTCTGTGGTGAAAACGGGGCGGCTCACGTCTTTGCGCCTCAGAAGGGAGCTGATGCTAAGATGGTGCAGATGTTGGATGATAGAGCGAGTAAGTTTGCCGAGGTAAGCGCCAAGCATTTTGGATATGATAGGAGTGAGGTTCCTGGGGCTGGTGCGGCCGGAGGACTGGGTTATGCATTCCTGCAATATTTCAATGCAGAGGCTCGTCCAGGGGCTGAACTGCTTTTTGAGAAAATAGAGGTTGATGTGCTCATTCAGAATGCTGATCTCGTGATTACGGGCGAAGGTCATAGCGACCGTCAGACCCTGATGGGGAAGCTGCCGCAAAGAATTCTTGAGCATGGTGCCAATCAGAAAATCTGGCTCGTCTCGGGTGGCGTAAGCGACAGGCAGGTGATGCTGGATGCAGGTTTTGATAGAGTGATTCAGATTACTCCTGATTCTATGCCTTTAGAAGAAGCGATGAAGCCGGATGTGGCCCGTAACAATATCATCAAGGTGATTCGTAGGCAATTTGCGGGTCACTTGCAAAAGCGTGTGGATAGCATAGCACAATAAAAGCAAGCAGGTGTACGTTTATAGAGTAAACGTTAGAAGAAAATGGAACAGTATAGACTCTTAGCGGAATGCCTATTGCCAGCCCGCATGCTTGACTGGTTTGACTTGAAGACTGTACGTGTCGAGAAGAAAGGTGACACACAGGTGATTCACCTTTATCTCGATGAGAACGAGCAGAAACCTGACGACGGAGAAGACCTGCGCCCCAATGGATTTACACGCGAAAGTGTGTTTCACGACTTTCCGATTAGAGGTCAGGAAGTACTGCTTCACGTGCGCCGTCGCAGATGGCTTGATGCAGATGGTCACAACGTGATGACCGAATGCAATCTCATTCAGGAGTCCACCCGCTGCTCAACCGAGTTGGCGGATTTTTTAAAAGAAGCGTTTGGAGACGCGCCCTATAACGGCCCGTTCGTTTGAGGATGACTATCACATAGACGGTGATGAGTATGGCAGAGCCTACAAGGACCACCTAAGCGGCTATCGTGAATGGTCTGAACTAGGCCATGCTGACGAGTGGCTCATCTTCCCAGAGAACATAAGTCCTCACGTCAGCATAGATGAGACATGCTTGTCCACGGGAGAGGTATACACAATAGCCTCGAACAAGGATGCACATGGTCGCAAGGGATGCCTTATTGCTGTAGTCAAGGGCACTAAGGCAAAGGATGTCATAAAGGCATTGATGAAGATACCAGAAGCGTTGAGAATGAGCGTGGAAGAGGTTACTCTCGACTTCTCTGAGAGTATGCACAACATAGTAGAGACATGCTTTCCGAAGGCTATGCGTACGCTCGACCGGTTCCATCATCAGCAGTTTTGTCTTGAAGCCTTGCAAGAGGTACGCAGAGAGTATAGGCGTGAGCAGATGACACTTGATGCCAATGCTAGGGAAGAGCACCGTCTGATGATGCGCCAGCTGCAGGAGAACGATGGTCCATTTGTGGATGAGGAGGGCAATGCCATAAGGCGCAATGCAAGGTACTATCCCGAAAGACTTGAGAACGGAGAGACTCGTGCAGAACTCCTTGCACGCAGTAAGGGGCTACTTATGATGTCACCCGAGAAATGGACAGACACACAGAAGGAACGTGCAGAAATACTGTTCCGTGAGTTTCCGGACATAAAGACGGCTTTCTCGCTTACCCACTCTCTTCGAATGATTTTCTCGCAGAGGTGTACTAAGGAGCAAGGTGCTGTCAGCCTGCATTCATGGTACTCGAAGGTCGGTGATTTCGGCAACAAATCGTTCAATGATATTGCTGCCGCCATGTACGACCGTGAGGATGAGATCCTTAACTATTTTGTCAATCGCTCTACCAATGCATCAGCAGAATCCCTCAATGCAAAGATCAAGCATTTCAGAGCACAACTCAGAGGTATTATTGACCGTAAGTTCTTTCTCTTCAGACTAATGAAGATCTATGCCTAATCCACACACTTTTACTGGTGACCCCAATTTGCTTTGTAGTTTCAGTTATTATCCGTATCTTTGCGCCCGATTATCAAAACAGGGTAAAAAGAATAAGAAATAATGAAGTATATAATTTTTGATTTTGATGGAACCATCGGAGATTCGCAGAGTTTGATTGTGAAGACCTTGCAGGATACGATGCGTGCAAGAAAACTGGAGGTGAAATCGGAGGAGGCTTGTGCCAAGACCATCGGTTTAAGACTGGATGAGGCTTTCGTCTCGCTCTTCGGAATGAGCGATGAGGAGGGAATGGAATGCGCGGCAACCTATCGCGAGATTTTCCTGGATAACAAGAAGACAATGATCGTGCAGCCCTTCCCTCACGTAATAGAAACCCTGAGAGCGTTGCACCGTCAGGGCTATGTTCTGGGTATGGCCAGCAGTCGAAACCATTGCTCGCTGGATGGATACGTGCATCAGATGCAGCTGGAGGATATATTCTCTTCCATTGTTGCAGGCGATGATGTGGAGCATGCGAAGCCGGCACCCGATATGGTCTTCAAAGCATTGAAGGAGATGAAGGGAACGGCAGATGAAACCCTCGTGGTAGGCGATATGAACTTCGATGTAGATATGGCGCATCATGCCGGCTGCAAGGCCTGTGCCGTGACTTATGGCAACGGAACCCGTGAGCAGCTCGCCTCTGCCGAATGGATCATCGATGATTTCGCAGAACTCTTGGAAATCGTAAAAGAATAAATGTTTCTGAAAACATAAAATGCTCAAGGAGTAAAAAGATAAAATCAAGAAGTAAAAGAATAAAACAGGAAATGAATAAAAGATTATTTTATCGCTTGTAGAATAAAAAAGCAGGTAAAATAATCTTTTATTCATTTTTTTATAGTACCTTTGCACCCGCAATTGGTTTGCTGCCACTTCCTGCCGCCGCAGGCATGGTTTGTGCGTAGTGATTAAAAGGGAATCGGGTGAGAAGCCCGGACAGTCCCGCTGCTGTAAGCGTCTTATTGCGGCAAGCATCATGGTCACTGACAATTTTTCGGGAAGACCGCTTGCCATGAGTTTGAGGACGCAAGTCAGAAGACCTGCCGTTGCCATCTCTACCATCAGGAAGTGATGGAGGATGAAATCATTGAGCCTCGTGGGTTAGGCTTTTGAATGAAGATAAAAACATAATAGTAGATGAAAAGATTGTTTGCAATAGCCATGCTGGGTGTTGTTGCAGGGTCTGCCTTTGCCAATGGCGAAACGCAGGACTCTGTACGAGTGCATCACATCCAAGAGGTTGTGGTTACCTCACGATTGATATCCAGGGAAACTATTCCATCACAGACATTGGGAGGTGAGGAACTCAAAAAGTTGAATTCCTTGTCGGTGGCCGATGCCTTGCGTTATTTCTCGGGCCTGCAGCTCAAGGATTATGGAGGCGTGGGTGGCATCAAGACAGTCAACATTCGCAGTATGGGTACCAATCACTTGGGTATCTTCTATGACGGCATCGAACTGGGTAATGCACAGAATGGGCAGATAGACTTGGGGCAGTTCTCGCTCGACAATGTGGAGGAGATTTCGCTCTACAACGGTCAGCGTAGTGCCATCTTCCAACCAGCGAGCGACTTTGGTAATGCTGGCTCCGTCTATATCCGTACCAAGGCTCCCCGCTTCATGATGGGCAGGCGATACAACTTGTTGGTGAGGGCTAAGTATGGGTCGAGCGATACCTTCCGGTTTTCATCGCTTTGGGAGCAGAAACTCTCCGATCATATATCTTCCTCGTTAAGTACAGGTGTGCTGACGTCGAGCGGACGCTATAAGTTCCGTTATAGGCGAGTGACCGAAGACAATACGGTGGCTTATGATACCACCGCCGTGCGCCACAATGGTGACATTTGGGCTTTCCGTATCGAGGAAAACGTGAGGGGAGGCATTGCCGATGGATATTGGAACGTGAAGGCATATACCTACCATTCGGAAAAGGGAATACCTGGTGCCATCGTCAACAATGTGTGGCGACGAGGCGAACGCCAGTGGGACCACAATACCTTCGGACAGGCTGTATTCCAAAAGTCATTTGGTGACAAATTCTCTACCAAGGCATTGGCTAAGTATGCCTATTATGTGACGCGCTATGTCAATAATGATGAGACGCAGATACATGTAGACAATACCTATCGTCAGCAGGAGATGTATTTCTCCACTTCGAATGTTTATGAGATATTGTCAAAGTGGAGTGTCTCAATGAGCTATGACTTCAAGTGGAACAAGTTGAATGCCAATATGGTGGATTTTGCTTTCCCTCATCGTTACTCCAACTTTGTGTCGTTAGCCACGGCATTGACGCTGTCACGCATCCAGGCACAAGCCTCGTTGGTGGAGCAGGTGGTCAAGGACCATGTGAAGTATGGGGCGTCTTCGTCATCTCGCAGCACACTGACGCCAGCATTCTTTGTAAATGTCTATCCGTTCGAATCCAAGTTGCTGGCAGTGAGGGCCTTCGCTAAGAAAAGCTTCCGCATGCCGACCTTCAACGACCTCTACTATGCCGACATGGGTAACAGTAAGTTGAATCCAGAGTCGGCGTTGCAATATGACCTGGGATTTGTGCTGAACAAGGATTGGAAGCAAGGCATCTTCGACCATTTCCGCTTACAGGTGGATGGCTATTACAATACGGTGCACGACAAAATTGTGGCTTATCCTAAGGGGCAGCAATTCCGTTGGACGATGCTCAACTTGGGCAAGGTACACATCAAGGGCGTCGATGCCATGGCTGAAGTGGGACTGGAACCAGCCAAGGATTGGAAAGTTACGGCCCGCTTGCAGTACACTTATCAGGATGCTCGCGACGTGACCGATCCCAATACCTCTTATTATAAGGACCAGATACCTTATATCCCATGGCACAGTGGGTCTGCTATCTTGGGCCTGTCATGGCGGGAGTTGGACTTGGCGTATAGCTTCATCTATTCCGGTGAACGTTATTCGCAGCAAGAGAACATCCTCTACAACCATCTCCAGCCCTGGTATACGCACGACATGAGCGTGGTTTATCATGCCAGGAGATGGTCGGCAAGACTGGATGTCAACAACATCTTCAGTCAGGATTATGACGTGATACTCAACTATCCGATGCCGAAGCGCAATTATATGCTGACATTGGAATATAACTTTTGAAAAAAATGAAGGATAAGATATATCATCAACCCAATCTGGCGAAGTCTTGGTTCTTAGCCTTGCTTTGTTTTCTGGCTCTATGTATGCAGTCGTGTCGGGATAGCGACACCGTCATCTCATCTGAGCCTGAGGATACAGGCAGTAAGGCAGAGAAGGGCGATGTCATGGGACTCTACTTGCTCAACCAGGGCAATATGGGCAGCAACAAGGCTACCCTCGACTATCTGGACTTGTCGGGTGATAACAGTGAAAACGTCATTTATCATCGCAACATCTACTCTGAACGCAATCCTAACGAGATTAAGGAACTGGGTGATGTGGGCAATGATATCAAGATATATGGCTCCAAACTGTGGATGGTCATCAACTGCTCCAACAAGGTGGAGGTGGCAGATGCCTATACTTGCAAAAAAGTAGCGAAGATAGACATTCCCAACTGTCGATACCTTGCCTTTGATGGGGGATTTGCCTATGTGAGTGCCTATGTGGCTCCTGTGAATATGCGCCAGGATGCCGAAGTGGGAGCTGTTTATAAGGTGGACACGCTGACCATGAAGGTAGTGGACAAGGTGACGGTGGGCTATCAGCCCGATGAATTGGCTGTTGTGCATGGCAAACTGTATGTTGCCAACAGTGGCGGTTATCGCAATCCCAACTACGATCGTACGGTGAGCGTCATCGACCTCAAGACCTTTAAGGAGGAGCGGAAGATTGATGTGGCAATCAACTTGCATCGCTGTCGTGCCGATAAGTATGGGCAGCTATGGGTGAGTTCCCGAGGCGACTACAAGGAGGTGACTTCACGATTGTATTGGCTCAAGCCTAATGCTGCAGGGCAGATGGAAAAGGGAGGTGAACTGGAAGTGCCGGTCTCCAACATGTGTATCGTGGGTGATTCACTATATTATATAGGTGTGCAGTGGAATGAGACTTCAAAGAAAAATTCGATAGAGTATGGTATCGTGAATGTCAGCCAACACAAGGTAATTGCTCATTCCTTGTCTAGTGCTCCGGAGATACAATCCATCGAGATGCCATACGGCATCATCGTCAATCCTCAGAAGAAAGATTTCTATCTGATGGATGCTAAAAATTACGTGTCAAGTGGTGAGTTGTTTCACTTCAAGGCGGATGGCACCTTCGACTGGCGAGTATGGACAGGTGATATTCCGGCAGAGGCAGCATTTGTTTATCGCAAACCTCAGTTGCCATCTGAGCCGAGCCAACCAGCCGAGAAGTATAGCAAGTATATCTTGGCGGTAGATGAGTATGTGCCGGCTCCAGGACAATTCGTCAATACGATGCCTCAATATGAGGAGGGTGACGATGCTAAGGAGATGGCAAGAAAATGTACAGAAGCCATCGGTGGAGACAAGGGCGGTTTGGTGAGTCTGGGTGCCTATGGTGGTTACATCACCTTTCATTTCGATCATTCTATAGCGAATGTGAAAGGTGAGAAAGACCTTTACATCAAGGGCAATGCTTTCAAGGACAATAGCGAGCCTGGCATCGTGATGGTATCTCAGGATGTGAATGGCAATGATTTGCCCGACGATCCTTGGTATGAACTTTCCGGCAGTGCTGATGTTGACAGTGTGGGCAAGGTGGTATATGGCTATGAGATAACCTATACCAAAGATGCCATGCAAGATATTCCATGGACAGACAATCAGGGAAGGAGTGGAGTTGTTAATCGCAACACTTTTCATGCCCAGGAATATTTCCCTTTGTGGTTGTCAAGTCCATTACGCTTCGAGGGTACCCTTTTGCCGCTTAATGGCCATGATACCAGCGGCAATGGAACCCATTGGGTTTGTGATGCCTTCCGATATGGATATGTTGACAATGTGAGCAATAGTGACATCGATGGCTGTAGCTTCGATATTTCGTGGGCAGTTGATAAGAATCGTAAGCCTGTGGCGCTCGATCACATCGACTTCGTGAGAGTGTATAGTGCACAGAATCAAATGTGTGGTTGGCTAGGTGAGACTTCTACCGAGGTGAGTGGGGCTGAGGACCTGCATCTTCAAAAGTCAATCAGTGCCAAGAGTAGAAAAAGAGATAATAAATAATAAGATAATTTTAGTAATAAACAAAACAACAATGATGAAAAAGTATTTTTATTTGTTGGCACTTGTGTGTGCCACTAGTTTCTTCACAGCATGTAGTGACGACGACGATGACAACACTCCTAAGTATGAGACCATCACTTTCGAGGGTAGTAACTGGAATGCATTGATAGATAATCCTCAGTATGGTGGAAAGATGCTCTATGGAGAGAGTGGTAGCGGCTTTACAGAGGATAATGGTGTGTATGAGTGGACTGATGCTACAACTTCTTTGCATTCAAAGATAAATAATGGCTATGGCTCATGGGCTTATTGGAATGGTGGTGCTGCTGTTTCTAACTATCATAGTACCATTGCTGAAGGTACATCTAATACACAGCTTTCTATTCCTGTAGATCTTGCAGCTCACTCTGGCAGCAACTTCTTGATGATTTTTGGTTCAATAGATGGATATAATGCTCCTGTTCTTGACTTTAAGGATAGTAAGGTTCACACCATGAAAGGCCTTTGGATTACCAATGGTACCTACTTCCTCAATGTGATGGCTAATGGCAATGGCTTCTGTGCAAAGGCTAAAAGTTCTACCCAAATCTCTGTCGTGTTCGAAGGCTTCAAGGCTGATGGTACTACATCTACAGGTACAGTTAAGTACACAGTTCAGAATGGTACAAACTCTTTGAAGAGCTGGCAGTATGTTGATCTCTCTTCTCTTGGCGAGATTAGCAGCTTGAAGGTAAACTATGAGGCTTCAGAAGATATGAAGGGGCAGTATGGTTATAATGCGCCTGCTTATATAGCTGTAGATGACGTAGAAATCTATAAGTAAATCTGATATAGCGATAGTTTCTTTTGAAAACGGCTGCATAGAAACAAAAAAGGTGTGTCTTAAGCAAAGACACACCTTTTCTTTTGTTTTTTATTGTTTCAAAACCGAGTTCTTCTTTTTCTTTTTCGAATCTTTATTCCTCCATCAACTTGCGATAGCGACCCTTCTTGATCTCTGTATCGCCCAGGCGGCGCGCCTTGTTGATTTCGTACTCAGAATAGCTGCCCTCGAAGAAGAAGACCTCACCATTGCCCTCGAAGGCAAGAATGTGAGTACAGATACGGTCGAGGAACCAGCGGTCGTGGCTGATAACCACTGCACAGCCGGCAAATGCTTCCAAACCTTCCTCCAAGGCACGCAGCGTGTTCACGTCGATATCGTTGGTTGGCTCATCGAGGAGCAAAACATTACCCTCCTGCTTCAATGCCAAGGCCAACTGCAGACGGTTGCGCTCACCACCCGAGAGAACGCTGCAGAGCTTGCTCTGGTCGGTGCCTGAGAAGTTGAAACGGCTGATGTAAGCACGTGCATTCACATCTCTGCCACCCAGACGCAAGGTCTCATTGCCCTGGGAAATCACCTCGTAAACAGTCTTCTGAGGGTCGATGTCCTTGTGCTGCTGGTCAACATAAGCCAGCTTCACGGTCTCACCCACCTCGAATGTGCCGCCATCTGCCTGATCCAAGCCCATGATGAGACGGAAGAGGGTAGTCTTGCCGGCTCCGTTAGGACCGATTACACCTACGATGCCGTTAGGAGGAAGCATGAAGTTGAGGTCGTTGAAGAGAACCTTCTCGCCGAACGCCTTCTTTACATGCTGCGCCTCAATCACCTTGTTACCCAGACGAGGACCGTTAGGGATGAAGATCTCCAGCTTCTCCTCGCGCTCCTTCTGCTCCTGGTTGAGCATCTGCTCGTAAGAGTTCAGACGAGCCTTACCCTTAGCCTGACGGGCCTTAGGCGCCATGCGAACCCATTCCAACTCGCGCTCCAATGTCTTGCGGCGCTTAGAGGCAGTCTTCTCCTCCTGAATCATTCGCTTGGTCTTCTGGTCGAGCCATGAAGAGTAGTTGCCCTTCCATGGAATACCCTCGCCACGGTCCAACTCCAGAATCCACTCGCTCACGTCGTCGAGGAAGTAACGGTCGTGGGTTACGGCGATGACGGTACCCTCATACTGCTGCAGGTGCTGCTCCAGCCAGTCGATGCTCTCAGCATCCAGGTGGTTGGTAGGCTCATCGAGCAGGAGTACATCCGGCTTCTGCAGGAGCAGGCGGCAGAGAGCCACACGGCGGCGCTCACCACCCGAGAGATTGGTAACAGGCCAATCGCCAGGAGGACAGTGCAGGGCAGCCATCGCACGTTCCAGCTTGGAGTCGATGTTCCAGGCATCGGTAGCATCAATGATATCCTGCACCTCAGCCTGACGCTGCATCAGCTTGTCCATCTTATCAGGGTCTCCGTAATATTCTTCGAGACCGAACTTATTGTTGATGTCCTCGTATTCTGCCAGTGCATCATAGATTTTCTGCACACCCTCCATCACGTTTTCCTTCACGGTCTTGTTCTCGTCGAGCGGAGGATCCTGAGGCAAGTAGCCCACAGAGTAGCCTGGGCTCCAAACCACCTCACCCTGGGTAGGTTGCTCAAGTCCTGCGATGATTTTCATCAACGTAGATTTACCGGCCCCGTTCAAACCGATGATACCGATTTTTGCTCCGTAGAAGAACGATAGGTAGATGTTCTTCAGAATCTGTTTCTGGTTTTGTGGGATAATCTTAGATACGCCCACCATTGAGAAGATGATCTTCTTGTCGTCAACTGTTGCCATGTATATAAATAAATGTGTATTTGTGAATAAATTGCCGAGTTTGGCACTAACAGTTGCAAAGATACATTATTTTTTTGAAATTCTCGCCTTTCTTTCAAAGAAAAGTTGTATATTTGCAACGATAACATCAAATAGAGGCATTTTGTGATGCTTCTTTCATCTTTTAAAAAGAAAGGAATAATATGGATGCAACCTATATAGACCTGACTCTTCGCCTGTCTCTAGCTCTCATTTTAGGAGGAGCGATAGGCATCGAAAGAGAATACCGTGCCAAGGAAGCGGGCTTCCGCACTCACTTCCTTGTAGCCCTGGGTAGTGCCCTTTTCTGTGTAGTTTCCCAGTATGGATTTGGCTTTGATCTGAAGGATTCCTCGCGCGTTGCTGCCCAAGTGGTTTCGGGTATCGGATTCCTGGGCGCCGGTACAATCATCTTCCAGAAGAATGTGGTCAGGGGCTTGACTACGGCTGCTGGCCTGTGGGTGACGGCAGCCATCGGTTTGGCGTGCGGTACGGGAATGTATGTGGCTGCAGCTATTACTACGATGATGGTGTTGATGGGACTGGAGGTGCTGAATTATCTGATACCGCAGTTGGGAACCTCTACCATCGAACTGAATTTCTCTGCTCCATCAAGGGACAGCGTGAAGGAATTCATCAGTAAAATCAAACAGAAAGGCATGGAAGTTCATTCTTACGAACTGAAAGAACGGAGATTTTCTAAGGAAGAATTTGTGGAGGCGAGCATTGAAATAAAAGCCAAACGGGGGTTCCATACGCTGGAGATTCTGGATTATATGAATGATTTCTCGGACGTCACGATTTCGACGATTAAATAGAAAGAAAAGATAAAAAGGAGTTAAGACCATCATCTTAACTCCTTTTATCTTTATATGCTTAGCAAATTCTTGCCAGATAGTCGTAATGTTCGCCTTCTGCCACGAGTTCGCCATGCAGGCCGCAGGTTTCGGCGATGGATTTGAGCAATGGGAAATCTACGTAGAGCCAGTCGAAACAGTCTCCCTTAATGTCTTTGTAAATCATCTGATAATCCACTTCACCATAGTAGGCACCATTCAGATTGATGTCGAAACTTCCGTCTTCATTCTCGTAAATATATTTGAGGTCGGAGGAATCGATAAGAATCTGTCCGCCCTTGTTGAGCAAAGCCTTGAGACGGTTGAAGAGGGTAGGGAGATGTTCTATCTTTCCGGCGATACCCGTTCCGTTCATCAGGAGGAGGATGGTATCGAACCCTGTTTCCAGATGTTCATCGAAAAGATTGATGCATTCCGCATTCTTTACTCCTCTCAGTTCCATCGCTTCGCAGCTCAGAGGAGAAATATCAATGGCTTTTACCTCCAAGCCTTTCTCCTGCAAGGCGAGCGTATGGCAGCCGCTGCCGGCTCCGATATCCAGTACACGTCCTTTTGTGAGTTGCAAGGCCTTCTGCTCCAGCATCGGCATCTCTTCAACTTTTCTGAAGAGATGTTTCACCGGCATTTCGTCCTCTTCGAACATAGAAGAGAGCACACGTAATCTTTCTGCTCTTCCCGATTTCTGATAATCAAGGATAGCGGCACCCATCGGGTCTTTGTCTTTTGATAATATCTTTGTATTCATTTATTTTGCAATTTTTGAGTGCAAAATTAATGCTTTTTCATTGAATATGCAAGTTTTGAGGAGATATTCTGCTGCTTCTTAATATTTCTCCTACCTTTTGCTTTTCGCTTTCAAAACTGAATTGCTGATAGATGATAGTGGCATTCTGCAAATCTATGATATGGGGAGCCATCAGTCTGAGGGCTTTCATCTTGCTGTCGCCAAAAGTGAATATATTCATCATACTGACGGTTTGGGCACAGGAATAATAACAGCCGAGGCTAGCCATTTCTATCAGGTCGAACTTGTTGTCATCAAAGCTTGCCTTCTTCACCTTATTATATAGTTTGGTGAAGGAAGCATCATCGAGACAATAGCCGTAATCCATTCTGCTATCTGGATCACATCTTCCATCGTAGATGGGTGGAGTAGGATGTTGTGGCTGCTGTACATTCGACGTCTGGCTGTTGGGTTCTATGATTCTTGTATCGTACTGCACAACCTTTCCGTTTCTGTCGAAGAAGACCGTGATGTACTTGGAATCTCCAAACAGATTATTATATTTGGCATATTCCCATTTGTCCCCAAACATGTCGAAACTGGTGAGCTTAGGCTCTCCCAAGATGGCAATCACTTCCTGTTTGGTCATTCCGCGCTCTACGTTTCTTTTTCCTTTAGCCGAAGCCGAGAGGCATACGGAAAACATCAATATGGTTGTGGCGATGAGTGCCATCACTTCATTTTTTTTCATAAGCGATACAGTTTTTATAAGTTATTATATTGTTTTATGGTTGCAAAAGTACAGCTTTCTTTTGAAATAAAAAGAGAAGGATTCCCTAAAGTAGAAGGGAAAATCCCTATTCCTGATTTTTGTTATTTGGTTCACTTTTCGGGAATGGCTGTGATTATAAAAAGAGATTATCATTTACTGCTAAAGCCTAATATGACTGAATAAACGCACCGAGACGACTGGGTAAGTAACGAAAGGCGTTTAATCAGATTCAATGAACTAATATATTAAGTATACGAAGCCTGTTTCTAGAAGATTCCGACTGCAGTCAGCAGCTCTGCTGAGCCTAGTCAGCAGGTCTGCTGACTGCAGTCGGATGGTCTGCTGAGCCTAGTGACAACCCTCTTTAGTTGTACGACTATACACCCTTTAGTTGTACGGCTATACACCCTTTAGTTGTACGACTATACACCTTTTAGTTGTACGACTATATACCCTTTAGTTGTACGACTATATACCCTTTAGTTGTACGACTATATACCTTTTTGTTGTACAACTATACACCTTTTAGTTGTACGACTATACACTTTTTAGCTGTACAACTGTATACCAACTTTAGGGTCGAACCATGAAGCGAATAAGTTTACGGCAAGACTTCTGCTCCATCATTTCCTCAGCAAGGAGAATATGGAGTGGTTGGCTCAATATGCCGAGTTTGGCTTGGTGAATGAGCAGAAGCTGGCTCTAGTCTTCGTGAGAGAAGTGGGTGTGATAGATAATGCTACTTATCGCCAGCTGGATTCTTCGATTACTCATGCCCGTGCACGCTTGGAGATTCATAAGCTCTGCGATCTTGGATTTATCGAGAAGAAAGGGCAAGGTCGTAGCACTTATTATATAAGAACCTCCAAGGTGGTATCCTTAGGAGAAAGGTTACGACCTTAGGACGAAAGGTTACTACCTCAGCATGGTATATTAGACGAAAAGATACCACCTCAGCATGGTACATTGGGAGAAAAGATACAATCTTTACGCCTTGACGTTCTGGATAATAGCTATAAATCAAGTAACCATTTCCATACAGGTATCACTTCTATTTTCTTGTCTTTTACAACAATCTCTTCTTCCAACTCGTAAGTTAGGATTATGAGACGCTTGCAATCCAATACCTTGGAAAGTTTGATAAGGGCTGTAGATTCTCTTTCCCAAGTTTCTGTAGATTTTTTGGGATTGTAGCTTACTTGTATAGCCATTGCTGCATCTGGTATATAAAAATCTACTTCTATATTAGTATTTCTCTGATAACTTCTTTTTGTATCATATTTCCGATATTGTTTAATTTGTTTTGCAAAAATACGATTATTTTGTTAAATCGACAAAACAAAATGGCATTTTTTGCATAAAAAGATGGAAGTAGTAAAAAATAGGAGCTAAATATACAAAAAAAATGGTAAGTAAAAAGTGCAGAAGCTAATACTTGTATTTATATAAGCTTTTCTATTGGATTCCGGAGATGATTAATCATCCACTGCAAAAGTATGTGGCAAATTCTTCTATGGCGAGAAGTAATAGCAAGAAAAAATAATATCAATCCCCCTTGGACTGCCAAAGGCAATCCAAGGGGAATTTTGAAATGACGTTGTTGAGGCGTTTGGTTGGTTTATGAGCTCACCATTGAGATTAGTAAACAAGCTCTTCTATTGGATACCGAAGATGACAAATCATCCTCTTCAAAAGTATGTTGCTGCCCCTTCGATGGCGAGAAGTAATAGCAGAAAATCATGTTAAGGGTAGATACTAACAACCTTTTGTTTGATGAGAATTTGTTCGTAATCTTTACTCCAACTATTATAGTATACCTTAACCTTGCCCAATCCAGCCTTTTGTATAGGCTTGAAATTGTTCCCTTTCTTATCCCACATCATACCATGAATTTCTAATGGTTTGGCTACCATGCGCCATGTTTTTCCTCTTAGCATCCAAGCACCATAAGGATTCCAATCAGAAGATAACCAGTCATACCACAGTCCAATATCATCTCGCTTGTCACCATTCAAGTCACCCAAGTTTTGAAGTTTCCCACCCAAACAGTCCTTTATCTTTATGGCAGGTATTGACTTTTTGGAAAACTTGATATAAGTATATGCAGGCTTTGGCATTCCTTCATAAACAAAGTCTCCATCCTTATTTATATAAGTCTTCGGATAAACCAAGTAAGCATACTCTTTCTTACCGTCGCCATCAAAATCACCATAGACTTTAGATTGAGCAAGAGAATAGCCGTAAGACAACATAAAAGTTATCATTAATATAATGTACTTCATTTCTATTTAGAGTTTACTGAATTGCTTATATAGTTGTTTGCAGCATCAACATCTGATGCCTTGACATTCTCAACTGAGATAACTTCATTTGTATTTAGGGAGTAACTAATATCCTTGAAGAAACCACTTTTATCTCCTGCATAGGCCACAATTTGCCCTATAGAATATGCCTTGGTCTTACCTTTATTAATATAATATATTTGAGAGTTCGTTATTATGACTCTCTTTCCTGTTAATTGTCTGACAGACTTAACGATATACTTAATTGGGAAATAAGCAAGAACTGAAAAGAACAATAACAAAAATACGCCTAAGAACATTTCTTGCCTCATCTCTGACCTCTTAGCTTCCGACGCAAATTGCCATGCAATATCCCTAGCCCATTGAGGCTTAGAGTACCATTCGTTATACATAGCGCCAACCAGTCCTAGTGCACAAAGAGAAAATAATCCTGCTGCAGGAATTGCTAGCACGAGAGGCCAATAGCCTAGAATGGATGGTTTCAATGTAAACAAAACTTGTTCTTCACATGGAGGAGTAGCTGTATATACAGGATTGAAAGTGATATTTTGATCCATAATATAAGTGTCGTTGATGACAAAGGCTCCATTGTCTTCATTTAAGTTTTTGCTTATAAGGTTGATACATACGAAAAAAGCGCAGAGCCATTTTGTTGCTTGTTCCACGATAGAAAGATTCTTGCAAGAATCTCTAATCATCAAAACTAAAGCGTCCAAAAACGCCTTTTACCAATATGTATATGTCTACCCTGCTTTCATCGAACAAGGTCGATAAAAACAGGGTAACACACTCTTTTACAGCCTCAGAATTAGTCGACAATTATTTCATATTTATAACAGAACGGCATATCTGTTTCATACTTTATCGTTACATATTTATTGTCATTACCTTCTCCATAGGTAAGCTTAAAAGATGTGTCATCTATTCTAGTTATACTCTTTATGTAGCTTGTCCATTTTGAATTATCATGGTTTAGTTGCTGTATATAGCGATTGGCAGTTGACACATTAGCATTATCAACAGCAGGCATACTGTTAATCAATGCGGAAGCATTACTTGCAAGTTCAACTTGTGCAGCAAAAATAGCTTTTTGCAACTTGGCAGCAAGTGCCATCTCGTCAAGATTCTGATATTTCCTTTTTACCGCGGCAGCCAATTTTTCTTTGGTCATTCCAGTTGCGTATGCCACCCCTAAGTGTCTGCACATTATCTTGATAGCCTGGGTCTCACCCCATTTCTTTTTAGCC
This sequence comes from Segatella copri DSM 18205, assembly GCF_025151535.1. Lineage (NCBI taxonomy): Bacteria > Pseudomonadati > Bacteroidota > Bacteroidia > Bacteroidales > Prevotellaceae > Segatella > Segatella copri. Next base: position 1,981,869 of record NZ_CP102288.1, on the reverse strand, counting down.
TCAGTATCTCCTGATGACTTTATTTCAGGTTTTCTTATTCCCAATTGCTTTTCTATTTCGACACGAACAGCTTGCGATTCTTTATTAATGTTATATTTATTATTTTTATAATCGGCAATAGCCAATGCGATTTTGAGCGAATCGGTCGCTTCCTTTACCTCTTGTAGTTCAGTACTGGTTGGACCAACTATACCGTTTAAATGTTCTTTCCACATGTCTTTCTTTAGTTGGCTATCATCAAATTGCAACTTGTCAACAACATTTGTACGTTTTCCTACTACAGCATAATCACCATTTTCACTCTCTTCTATAGAAAAAGTGCAGTTTTTGCTATCGGCGTTAAGTAAGTCGATATATTCATTAAGAGCCTTCAAGTCCTTTTCTTTCAACCTTATAGACTTTAGATAGCTAGGGATATCGCCCATTAATTTTGCATTTTTCTTAACTATCCTGAAAACAGCAAAAAGAGGGAGAGGTTGCCCGCCGTTATAACGCTTAATATCCTCAATAGTCCACTGCTTTGTAATATTGAATTGAGAAGGGCCAAGTTCTTCACTGCCTTGCGAGTACAAATTCATAATGAAACATCCCTCAGGAAATGATGTGGAATTATGTATTTTATTGGTGATACCTTTCACCCACTCGTCGAACTCCTTACTTTCATACTCTTCTTGTTGTTTTTCGTGCTCAGAGGCCACTTCCCTATCTATTCTTTCTGATATACGGCTAGGATCTTCAAAATATTGTACATATCTTAAACAATATATGATGCCTTTCAGATTTCCGTCTTCAGCATAGACAGCCCTATTTTTTATTACCTTGTACTGTAGATGGGATGAGTAAGACGAATATTCTAGAGCTACAGGATAAGTAGTCGTAAGATTCTCCTTTTTTTCGCAAGCTACCCATTCCCAACCAGAAATCTGTTGCAAAAGGTCCTGACCATCTAAAATGGTGGAACTTTGAGCAAAGCTAGAAATACCTGCAAACAGAACAAATAATGCAGAGAGAACCGTTTTCTTCCAACCCTGCATAGAGATGGAATTCTCAAAAAATGTAGAGATTTCATTTTTGAGTTTTTCTAGTAAAGTATTATCCATAGGAAAATCATTAAGCAAAGGCTCCGTTGCTTTCTTTTAGTCATTGTTTCTTTGGTTGATACATACGAAAAAAGCGTAGAGCCATTCTGTTGCTCGCATCATGATGTGAAGGCTCTCGCATTGCCCGACAAGTCTGAAACGAACAACGCTGAAAGCCCCTACGCCGATGTAAGTATATAGTATACCCTCCCTACCAACGAATGTTTTGGCATCCGAAGACAATGAGGGCTGTATATAATACATCCCTTGGGGCGTTCCCGTTGCTTTGTTCTTGACTTGTCGATGAACTTGCGAGATTCTCACACCATCAAAACCAAAGCGTCCAAAAACGCCTTTTACCGATATGTATGTCTGCCCAACCTTTGCCCATTAAGGGCTTTTAGCCGAGCTAGACATTGCAAATATAGTCATTTCTTTGCTAATAGCATCATTTTTGCAAAGAAATTTTTCTTTTAGGCTTGTTTTTTAACGGTTGTTTGAACTTTGCTTGTAAAATGAATATAAAAAGTCCGTGACAAAAAATTGTTCACGGACTTTCCTTAGATGAATGGTACCATATAAAAAGGTATCAACAATGTGTTGCCATCTTTTTGTAAATCCTTATTGTAGACCAAATAGCGTTGTGCTATGACCTTCGAATATTTCTCGCAGAAATTATCGAGCGAGGCATGAGTCTTGTAACCAGAGGACTTTACTTCGATTGGACATAGCTTATTGCCATGTGAAATGAGGAAATCTATCTCAAAGTAATGCTTTTCGTCCATTTTCCATGTATGGTAAAAGAGCCTGTTTCCAGAAGCAGCAAGCATTTGAGCGGCAAGATTCTCATATACGTACCCTAAGTTGGCTGCCAACTTGTCGTTTAGAAGTTTGGTGTAGATAATGTTCTCTGTAAATGACTTGTCCCAGAATGCAAGAGTTACAAACAAACCAGTATCAGCTACAAACATTTTGAACTTATCAAAGTTTGTGCTCAACGGCATCCCAACATTTGGATCGTCTACGTGGTACGCCATGTTTATAATCTTACTGTCCTCCAATGTCTTGAGCAGTTCTATCATTTTTCCTTCGTTTGTTTTGCCGATTACAGAAGAAGGAACATAACGTGAAGCGTTGCGAGAGAGCGCAGCTGGTATGGATAGAAACATTTTGGATGCTCGCCCAGATGGGTCTATCTTTAGCAAATCATCCTCGTAGAGTTTGATAATTTTACGTTTCTTCTCATCGACCTTGCTCAAGTTATTGGTGTCAAGATAGATGTTGATGGCTTGTGGCATACCACCTACTAGCATATAGAGACGCAAGTTTCTGATAGCTTCCCGATGTGCTGCACCCAAAGGTGTCTTTTTCTCCCAAAACTTAGCAAGAATACTCATGGATGTAGGGTCGCCGACAGCCCATCTGAATTCCTCGTAATCCAGGGGATACATTTCTATTCTGTCTTCTTCACTTGGAATGGTAATGCCTTGTGTATTCTTTTTTACGCTAATTAGCGATCCAGTTTCAATATAGTCGTAGCGACCATCTTGCACAAGATATTTGATGGCTTGGCGGGCAAAGGGACATTGCTGTACCTCGTCGAAAACGATGACAGATTTTCTGTCAATCAATTCTACGTGATACATTTGCTGTAATTTCAGAAATAGCAAGTCCATGTCCATCAAGTCTTCAAAAAGCTCTTTCACTTCTTTTCTTGCTTTATTGAAGTCGATGATGATGCATGACTGGTATTCCTTGTGGGCAAATTCTTCTACGATCGTCGATTTTCCCACACGACGAGCACCTTCTATCAAAAGGGCAGTCTTACCATGATTCTCTTCTTTCCATTTGAGAATCTTATCGTATATTTTACGTTTAAATATTCTTTGTTCCATATTCCTTTCTTTTATTTTGCTGCAAAGATACGAAAAATAACTGAAAATGAGATGGATATATGAAAAAAGTTCAATTCCCAGAAATTTTTTAAGCAAAAATATTCCGTTCCCCCGATTTTTTTAAGTAAAAATGTTCTGTTCCCCCGTAATTTGTTGTATTCTAGAGATTGCTAAACTATATTGATATAAAATACAAAAAGTCCGTCAGCATTCATAGCCCACGGACTTTTTTAATTATCTAATTCCTGTCAATATCTTACGCCTTGAAGTTTTCCAAGTCTTCTGCCTTGAAGTTCTGGATGTATGCAGAATGGCCGAGAACTTCCTCCTCTGCCATGCGAACATATACGTTGGCACTCTTGGCAAACATCTCTGGTGCCTTAGTAGCATCGTCGAGGATGAGGAGAGACATTACGATGTCGCCAGTCATATTGTAGAGACGGCGAGCCAGGAAGTCGTGAATTGCCTGATCGTTAGCTTCCTTCACCTTGTTGATGGCTGCCTCGTAAAGATCTACGAGCTTGGCAACACGCTCCTTCAATGGCTTCAAATCCTCTGAAACCTCGCTCTCCAGCATCTCCTTGATGATGCTGAGATAAGTGCCGTTGGTGATGTAGCGGATAGCTGCAACAACCTGAAGCTGGGTGGTACCCTCGTAGATAGAGAAGATGCGGGCATCACGGAACAGGCGCTGGCACTTGTACTCCATGATGAAACCAGAACCACCGTGAATGCTGATGGCATCGTATGCATTCTGGTTAGCATACTCTGAGTTCATACCCTTAGCCAATGGTGTGAATGCATCAGCCAAGCGGGTGTATTTCTTCATCTCCTGACGCTCCTCTGGAGTGAGCTTAGTGTCGCGGGCGATGTCTTCCAAAGCCTTGTAGATATCTACGTAGCGAGCGCAGCAGTAGAGGAGTGAACGGCCTGCATCCAACTTAGCCTTCATTCTTGAAAGCATGTCGTATACAGCTGGGAAGTTGATGATCTTCTCACCAAACTGAGCACGCTCCTTGGCATAAGCCAGGCCCTCGTTGTAAGCCTCCTGCTCAACACCTACACTCTGAGCAGCGATACCCAGACGGGCACCGTTCATCAAAGCCATCACGTACTTAATCAAACCGAGACGGGTGTTACCGCAAAGCTCTGCCTTGGAATTCTTGTAAACCAACTCGCAGGTAGGAGAACCGTGAATACCCAACTTGTGCTCGATGTGACGAACGGTTACGCCACCATCACGCTTGTCGTAGATGAACATAGAAAGACCACGACCATCCTTGGTGCCTTCCTCTGAACGGGCCAGAACCAGGTGGATGTCTGAGTCACCATTGGTGATGAAACGCTTCACACCATTCAGACGCCATGTGCCGTCCTCATCCTGTGTAGCCTTCAGCATCACGCGCTGCAAGTCAGAACCTGCATCAGGCTCAGTCAAGTCCATACTCATGGTCTCGCCAGCGCAGATGCGAGGGATGTACTTCTGGCGCTGCTCCTCAGAACCGAACTCATAAAGAGTATCGATACAGCTCTGGAGCGACCAGATGTTCTGGAAACCGGCATCGGCTGCAGCGATGATCTCTGAAGCCATAGAGAAGATGGCGTTAGGCAAGTTCAAACCGCCGTAACGACGAGGCATTGACAAGCCCCAGAGGCCAGCCTTGCGGGTAGCATCGAGGTTCTCGAATGTCTTGCTGGCATAGATCATGCGGCCGTTCTCCAAGTGTGGACCTTCGAGGTCAACATCCTCAGAGTTTGGTTCGATGATGTTAGCAGCTACATCGCCGGTAATATCCAGCAATCGCTTGTAGTTCTCGATGGCATCCTCGTAGTTGACAGGAGCATCTTCAAACTGGTCTTTTTCTACATAATTTCTTTCCTTCAAGTCCACAACACGCTTCATAAGCGGATGATTCAAGTGGAACTCTATCTCAGGATGGTCTGTATAATAATTAGCCATATTTTTTTATTTTTGGAAGGAGTTAAAGGAGTTAAGGAGTTAAAGGAGTTAAGACAACACCTTTATCTCCTAAAATGCTAGCTGATAGCACTATTGTTTATAACACCTTTGCAATATGCATTTAGAAGTTTACTAGCTTCTTCAATACTCATGCATAATGCCTCAAATTCACCTTTCTGCAAGAAATTTAAATCTCTTGATAAGATAATGTAATCTCTACATTCCTCAAGGCTTCCTTGCGAAATATTGAAGAAACGGAGTTTGTCAGCTTTGCTAAGCTTCTTATAGCCTTCTGCAATGTTTGCTTCGATAGACACTGCTGCTCTTCTGAACTGGGAAATCAATCCAAATTGCTCCACTTCAGGAAAATGTCCTGTTACCCGATAAACGAGTAATACAAAAGCATGAGCCTTCTGCCAAGCATAAATATCTTCGAATCTAAACATACAAATACTATTGTCTTAACTACTTTAACTCCTTAACTTCTTAACTCCTTGTATATTATTTACTTTGAATTCTGCTTGTAGTACTTGATGAGCTTAGGAACCACATCCTCAACATTGCCGTTGATAACGTAGTCGGCAATCTTGTTGATTGGAGCATCAGGATCGTTGTTTACAGAGATGATGATGCCTGAATCCTGCATACCGGCGATGTGCTGAATCTGACCAGAGATTCCGCAAGCGATATATACCTTAGGATGAACGGTAACACCAGTCTGACCAATCTGACGGTCGTGATCTACCCAACCTGCATCTACTGCAGCACGGGAAGCACCTACCTCACCATGGAGGAGATGAGCCAATTCGAAGAGCTGGTCGAAGCCTTCCTTGCTTCCTACGCCATAACCGCCGGCTACGACGATGGCAGAACCCTTCAGGTTGTGCTTGGCAGCCTCTACGTGGTGGTCGAGTACCTTTACTACGAAGTCCTCAGCAGGAACATACTTGCTTACCTCAGGGTAAACTACTTCCTTCTTGCACTCACCCTCGTAGATGCTCTTCTGCATCACGCCAGAGCGGACTGTAGCCATCTGTGGACGGTGGTCTGGGTTTACGATGGTAGCCACGATGTTACCACCGAAGGCAGGACGAATCTGATAGAGCAGACCCTCGTAGTGCTTGCCGCTCTTCTTGTCGTCGTAATCACCGATTTCAAGTTCTGTACAGTCGGCGGTAAGACCGCTGGTCAATGAAGAAGAAACACGAGGACCGAGGTCGCGACCGATAACGGTAGCACCCATCAATGCTATCTGAGGCTTCTCCTCCTTGAAGAGGTTGACGAGAATGTCTGTATGAGGAGCTGAAGTATATGGGAACAATCCCTCAGCATCGAAAACAAATAATTTATCTACACCATAAGGGAGAATCTGATCCTCTACCTGCCCCTTGATGCCGGTACCAGCTACGATGGCATGGAGCTCCACGCCCTGCTGGTTAGCGAGCTTACGACCCTTGGTGAGCAATTCCTGAGATACTTCGGCAACGGTTGTGCCTTCTACCTCGCAATATACAAATACGTTGTTCATTGTCTTTTCAAAATTATCCGATAATACTTTCGTTCAACAATTCCTTCATCAGTCCGTCGATGTCTTCATCGCTGCTGGTCAAGGTCTTGCTTTCCTTAGCCTGGAACACGATGTTCTTCACGGCCTTCACCTTGGTAGGTGAACCGCTCAAACCGCACTGTGCAGGGTCGCCGTCAACATCGGCAACACTCCACTGGTTCAGAGTGAGGTAAGGGCGCTCTTCATAGAGGTTGGCCCAAGGCTCATCACCCTTGCGCTCCATAGGGCAGGTAGCGTATTTATATTTCATTACGAGCTTCACGTTGCATGGGCGACATGGAGCAGCACTTCCGTTTACGGTGATAACCAATGGCAATGGAGCCTCAACAGTCTCCACACCACCATCAATGAGGCGGCGTATAGTAGCCTTGCCATCCTCTACCTTGAGGATTTCCTCTGCGTAGGTTACCTGGTTCAATCCCAACTTCTGAGCCACCTGCGGGCCTACCTGGGCTGTATCACCATCGATAGCCTGGCGACCACCGATCACGATGTCAACGTCACCAATCTTCTGGATACCAGTAGCAAGGGCATAGGAAGTAGCCAATGTGTCAGCACCGGCAAAGAGACGGTCGGTAAGCAACCAACCCGTATCAGCACCACGATAAAGACCCTGGCGGATGATTTCTCCAGCACGTGGAGGACCCATGGTCAAAATTCCAACTGTAGAACCTGGATTCTGCTCTTTCAATCGGAGAGCCTGCTCCAATGCGTTCAAATCTTCAGGATTGAAGATTGCAGGAAGGGCAGCACGATTTACGGTGCCTTCGGCGGTCATCGCATCCTTACCCACATTTCTTGTGTCAGGTACTTGCTTGGCAAGTACTACGATTTTTAAACTCATATTTTTAAAAATGGTTATTGTTATAATTCCTAAGTTTGTTAGTGCTCAGTACTCAAGTTGTACGTCGTCTAGTGCGATTGTCAGACTTGCTATCGTCCAATAAGTTACTGTCCAATGTTCAATTTGGGACAAAACACGGGGCAAAAGTAACACTTTTTTATGGCTTACGCAAATATTTTATAAAAAAAATGCCCATTTAGTCTTGCTTTGTGCGCAAAACGCAAGAAATGTGCAAGTTTTTTAGAACGTCCGTACTTCACTTTGCTGGCTTATTCAAAGCTCTTTAGTCGAGCGATATATTTGCCCAGAATGTCGAATTCTATATTCACTACCGTTCCCAATTCGATGTCGCAGAAGTTGGTATTCTCTCTGGTATAAGGGATGATAGCGACGGTAAATGTGTTGTCTGTAGGATCACAGACGGTGAGCGAAACGCCGTTAACGGTAACGCTGCCCTTGTCCACCGTGAAATAGCCTTTTCTTGCCATTTCCTTATTGAGCTCATATTCGAAAGTAAAATAAGTAGAGCCATCAGCGTCTTTCATTGCGATACATTTGGCAGTCTCGTCCACGTGTCCCTGTACGATATGACCATCCAGACGGCCGTTCATCACCATAGAACGCTCTACGTTCACCTTGTCGCCTACCTTGAGCAGTCCCAGATTACTGCGGTCCAGGGTTTCCTTCATGGCGGTAACGGTATACGTGCCATCTTTTATTTCCACTACGGTGAGGCACACACCATTATGGGCCACGCTCTGGTCGATGCCGAGTTCATCAACAAAAGAGCATCTCAATGTGAAGTCGATGTTCTCCTTATCATGTCTGATAGCTACGACGGTAGCCATTTCTTCTACGATTCCACTAAACATATATTCTATTTTTATTTGATTTCATTATTATTTAGAATGCAAAGATATTGCATTAGCTAGAAACAGCCAAATTATTTAAGTTCTTTTGATAAAATAAGCAAGATATATTTGTTTAATTGCCATATTTTTTATATTTTTGCACATCATAATATATGCACATGATAAATGTGATATACATGTCTTTTCAAAACTCCACCGAATATGAAGAATAATGAAGACTATATAAAAGGTATAGGAGCAGCAAAATTAGATAACACAGTTTAGGTAACAATAAAAACATTTGAAGACAATGGAAATCAAGGAAGGATATATGCCCTTCATGGGCTATCAAACATATTATCGTATCGTAGGTAAAACAGAGGAGGGCAAGAGCCCTATCATCCTCTTGCATGGTGGACCAGGCAGTACCCACAACTATTTCGAGCTATTGGATAGGGTAGCGGAATCAGGTAGAGCTGTCATCATGTACGACCAGTTGGGCTGTGGCAACTCATTTGTGGAGGGACATCCCGAACTCTGGACTCCTGAGATTTGGCTCAACGAACTCTGTGCGCTCATCGACTATCTCCACATCGACCATTTTCATCTCTTGGGACAGTCGTGGGGTGGCATGCTCGCCATCATCTATCTGATAGAGAAGCAAGCAAAGGGCGTGAAGTCAGCCATCCTCAGCAGCACTCTTTCGAGCAGCAAGCTTTGGGCAAGTGAGCAACATCGCATGATTAAGTTTATGTCGGAGGAAGACCAGCGTGCCATCGCTGAGGCTGAGGCGAAGGATGACTTTTCGAGCGAGGCGTATGCCAAGGCGAATGAACACTTCATGCTCCTGCATTGTGCCGGTGAGGTGACGGAGGATAGTCCTGAGTGTCTTCGCCGGAAGAAGCGTGCTGGTGCTGAGGCTTATCTCCATGGTTGGGGACCAAATGAATACACTCCTACTGGTACGCTCCGTGATTATGATTACACCGACCGCCTTGGCGAGATACAAGTGCCATGCTTGGTGATGAGTGGCACCAACGACCTCTGCACTCCTTTGGTGGCAAAGACCCTCTATGATGGTATCTCCGATTCCAAGTGGCATCTCTTCGTAGGAGCCCGCCACATGCCATTTGTCGAGCAAAACGATGAATATTGCAAGGTGTTGGAAGAATGGATGGAGGAGAAAGAGGGAAAGTGATTTGGCACTTTCCCCTTTTATTTCATGATTCCATTATTTGCAAGATACGTTGGCAGTTCTTGAGCAGCCAATTCCTTTAGCTGCTCAATAAGTTCTTCTCTATTTAATGAATGTTTCATATTTCCTTCCTATTTAAATTGCGTAATTCTAGTGCGTTGGTTGCATGATGATGCATAGCATCTTTTCCTGATGCTTTTGCATATCTTCAGCATTCCACTCGTATCCAAATTCACGCTTGATACCATTTTTTATGCCTTCATCATAATTGTCTTGACACATCTGTAGCATGATTCTAAATTTCAAGGAAGCCACGCTTACTTGATTTGATTTGGAATCAAGATAACGATTCTTCTTATCTATAGGATTCCAGTTGGAGCCAGAACTATTGGCATCGGAACCAATCATGGCAAAATTGCCAAAGCAGTTTATCTCTTCTGATGTGATAGGCTTATCTTCTCCAGCTTTTGCCTGAGGATAGTAATGCTCAAGGCTTTTGCGAGTTCGAGAGAAATAGAAATTGTCAAATGTATCAAGGCCAAAGTCGCTGCATCCCAAGGCGGTAAAGAATTCAATTCTAGCTTTTGAACCTTTCTTGGCTCTGTTTCCTCGCAATTCTTCTGCGTATTTCTTCCACAATCTATAGTCGGTATAGTTGAATACAAAGAGAGGTATATTGCTTGAACCTTTGGGATAGACATCATCGAAGGGACGATCCACATTTTCCAATTCAACACTCTGTTTGCCATTTCGAATGATGGTTTCATCGAAACTATTTGGCTTTGGCTGGTTTCTTTCATTCAGTTTGTTTGCATCCAAATATACATCGAAGAAGTACTTGTCTGCTAAATTTCTCACGAACTTCAAATAGTTATCTTCATTCCAGTCCTGGAATAGGTGCAACAAGCAGTAGAAGAGATAGTTCTTGCGTTGCTTGGCTGTAAATGCCACCTCAAACATAGATAAAAGATGAACCAACTCTCTTTGTTTAGACTTGTCATTGTCAATCAAATCTGCCATGTAGGCAGACTTGCCCTTCTTGCAGTAATATTGTAGTTTCCAAGGATTCTCAATGGCTTTATCTTCACCATTTATGTGGTGCACCATGTAGTTGTCGAGATAATATTTTGCCAATAGCAGGTTATAGGCAAACTGCTTGACAAATTCTGGAGTGAGCTTGACTTTGTCAAACTCATTGATAAGTTCCTTGTCATCGAGTGTGAAGTCTGATGGATTAAAATCTTTCTCTTGCATTCTTGTAATTTTGAGAACAATCAACAGAAAATTTGGAAAATCAATGATTGGTTGGAACGAATCGTTATAGTCAATTTCGCTCACCTCCTTTTCCTTTTTTACAGGAATATCGAGTAGTTTTTCTATTGTCTTCATCCCAAAGGAGTTGTCTAATTGTTGTGGCGCAATAGGAAAATCGTCAAATCTCTCCAACTTGAAGTTGCTCATATCTTTACCGAATATCTCAGTCATGTTAGGTAACTTTTGTTGGATATAGAAACTCATATCGCTACAAGCCTCCCAAATTTTGCAGAACTTTTCCATCGCTTTATTGTCATTCTTCAGTTGATCACTCAATTTGGCTTTTACAATTTCATGCTTTTCAAGTTGCTCGCCACGAGAGTTCATTACTTCAAAATAATGATTCAACTCAACATCCTTAGGCACACGATAATGTATGATATGCACATGGTTCAAAAAATACTCCTTGAATTTGTCCATATCAACTTGATTTTCACCTACTATTTCCTTTAGTGCTTCTTTGGCAAAGTTATAGCCATTCTTTATGCCAAGGTCATATTCCTCCCCAAAATCAGAATCTTTTACTTCCTTATTTTTCTCAAACTTAGACATGACTTCTATGGTTTGAGTAGAAGCTTTGCGTGAGGAATATGCAAGTTTGTTGGTAACCTTCTCTCCCATAGCAGTGAGGATAATGTATATTGTAGTAAGACGTTGTTGTCCGTCTATAACCTCGAATACATTCTCGTCACGTTTAAAGGTTACAAGTGTTCCGATATAGTATATAGGCTTGTCTATGACCATGGAGTCATAGATATCCTTTATTAATGCAGAAATCTCATCTCGTTCCCAGGCGTAATTACGCTGATAGATGGGAATTTTGTAGTAGGTAACTGTTCCACTATTGACATAATAGATGTCTTTTACAGAACATTCTTTCAGAATATGTGATAAATCTTTCATGCTTGTCATTATTTATAAAATCCATTTTCCTTGAAGAAATAGAGGTAATTGCAAGAAATTTCATTCTCATCTTTGGCATCTATATTTTTGCTAGTACTGCTGCTTTCAAGTACTCTACCGTCATATATGTCTCCGATTGATAGAGAACATAATTTGTCGGCAAGGGCACTGAGAAGGGATGTTGGGGAATCTTGTCGAGCAATTAATTGGTACATGTTAAAGCCATTGATGATACCAAATTTGTTGCTTTCGCCCATAATGTAATTCTGCGCAGACAACCAGCCCAAATTTCTATACTGTGCTCTCAGAGAGTAAGCCCAAATGAAGGCATAGACTACGAATTGCTCAAATTGTGCCAAATCTTCCTTGGATGGGTAAGTTTTAGGGCAGAACCGATCTACGTAAAGCAAGACTGATGTGTCAAACAGCAAACGTGCTATGCCATTCCCCGTTCCTCGCTTGAAATATTTATCGAGAGTCTTTACAATCTCATTGTCGTTGATGTAAAAACCTTCGTACTTACTATTGTCTTGAATATCTTTCAAGATGTTATAGTAATGTTTGGTATATTCGAAAAAAGGCTTACCTGCAATGATTGGTGTATTCAATTGGAAAGCGTTGATGTTACGTATGCCTGATACAAATGGCATTGCAGATGAATTTACCATGTCGGCATAGCAATATGCTGCCTTGAAGAACTGGGCATAAGGAGTTTTGGCATAACGAGTAATGCCCTTGAACATTTGAATGTTATGTTCATTGAGTACATTAGCTTTGTTACCATTTACCCATTCCTTGATGCGATAGAGATAGTTGCCAAAAAGATTAGCCAAGTTGCTTTGGGAGACTTGTTCCCATCCTTTGACAATTTTTTCTGTTTCTTCTTCGCTTACACCTGCCATCTCTCGTAGATGATATGCCTTCAACAAGTCGTGAGGATAGAGAGCCTTGCCACGAGCATTTTGAGAATCGAAGAATTGGAAAGCTTCTGATATATCTTTTGTAATTACAACAATCAGTTCGCAATTATTTTCAATATACCCTTTCAATCTTTCTTTTTCCTTCTCGTGCTCATCATTTTTATCTTCAGACTTCTTACCTATGCGGCGACACAAAGCCTGATAATTGTTTGGAATATTACGACAGTTATGCTCATTGTTGTAAACTGACTGCTGTAAGAAACTGATATTCTTTTCGCCTAATGCAGTTAATAACAGAGAGAATGTGATGGTACGTTGCTGCCCATCTACAATGTCATAACGGTCTCCTTTTTGCTGGTGCAAGATGAGAGTGCCTACTCTATACTTTTCTTTGTTGCTATTCATCGCTTCGATGATGTCATCAAGCAATTGGATGGCATTGCGTGCTGTCCATTTATATGGTCGCTGATAGATAGGGATGTTGAGGCTAACATCTTCTATGGGCTTATCACCATTCGTTATCTTCTGGCGAAGAAGTAAATCACCGATGGTTGTTATTGATAATGTTAAGTTGCTCATTGTATATTATATTTTTTGTGACATAGTTACCAACATGGTTACCGACATAGTTACTATTGCTCTGTTACTAGCTCTGTTACTAGCTTTGTTACTAGCTCTGTTACTAGATCTGTTACTGTTTATACAGTCTCCAAGAACAAAAGTCCCTTTTTGGTTGTTCTGTATTGTTGCTTAGGACTTGTCGGCTTGTCTGGTACCGTAAGTTCCAGATAATCATGAAGTAGCAAAGGTTCGATGAATGCCTTGAAGTTCCATTGTTGATACGTAACACCAATTAAATCGTATATTTCCTTTCTGTATTTTGGTTCTTTGCAGAACTTAAGAATGGATACAACTTTGTCTGTTGCATCTGTATATGTATTATCACCTTCAGCTCTGTTAGTAGCTCTGTTAGTAGCTCTGTTAGTAGCTCTGTTAGTAGCTCTGTTAGTAGCTCTGTCACTAGCTTTGTCACTATCCAGCCAAAAAGTGACAGTGCTGGTACAAATATCACTCTCGAAAGTTACGTTATTGCCTGTGATTTCTTTCCACTCGTTCATCATATCGAAACCATAGCCGATAGTCTCTGATAGATTAACCAGTCTGAATATCTTGGCGATAATCGGGTTGCGAGGATTAGAATAGAGATGGTTGCCCAGTTGGGATATAGGCACAGGATAGCCACCTGCATTGAAGAACTCGACTCTGTCGGTGTAGATATGGATGCAGGAGTGAATGGTGCTGAAAGGGTCGAAGTGGGAGAGCATATTGACCAATGCCTCTCTCAGAATCTTGAATTGCGAGCGGTCTTCCACATTGAATCCCTCGTCGTTCATCATGAATGGAGTATCCACGATGAGGCGCAGTCTCCTAATCATAATCTGAAAATACTCCCAAAGGTTCTCTTGCTCTGGGATGCGATAGGTATAGCGAGTTCGTGCTTCTCTCACGCTTCTGCCAGGAATCTCCACCAAGTCCATCCAAAACGTAGGGACATAGCGGCGAACCCATTCTTCTTTGCCAAAGCATATCAAGCCGCCATAATTCAGATGTCCCTCATCATCGGCGATGCCGATGCGCTTGCAGAAGTCGGCGATGTCATTGCCTATCAGATTAGGTCGAGGACTGTATAGCTTGAAGTAATTGCGATAGTCGCGAATGGTATCCTCGTTGAGCATGGAGAGATTGGAGTCTAAGAGTATCTGCTCAGACTTGATGCCGAATGATTGGTTATGAAACATGGCGGTTATCTCACCATTGGTTGCTCGCTGGTCTCCACTGCCAAATCGGATGAATGTATTCTGTGGATTGTTATAGTAGATAGGCTTGTGGGGTGATGAGGCGATATGAAATGCCAAAACCTTATGTCCATCTATATGATAGAGCATGCTCTTGGCATCGACTGGCTCATTGAACTTTTGGGAACGCAAGGTGCCCAAGAACTCTTGTTCCAACTTCTCTGCATTGTCAACTCCTGATATTTCAAACTTCTTGCCATTCTGCTTCACTCCAAGCACTATCCATCCGCCGGAAGTGTTGGCGAATGCACTTACGGTTTCCCATATATTCTTAGGGAGTTCGCTCTTGGCCTCCTTAGCCTCGAAGTCCTCCCATTCGATGTCGTTGATTCTGTCTATCAGCTCTTCCTTTGTCATGATAATGATGATTAAATTGAAATATAGAATTTCTTCCGCCCTTCACTTCAAGAAATAGATAGGAGCATGCTGGGTGCCTTCCTTCTCCATGATGCCTTTCTCGCAGAAATGGTTGAGCCACTTCTGAGCCATGTAAGGAGTCAAGCCAAAGAGGATGCGCAGGATGCGAGTGGTGATATAGCGGTTCTCTTGGAGATACTCCTTGATTTTCGCCAATAGCTTTTCCTCAGAGTATTTTGTAGATTGGTTGGAATAGCGGGAGCGGACGAAATGGACGTTGCGCTGTACTTCCTCCATTAGCTTACCTTCTGGTCGGAAGTTGATGCCGGTGATGCGTACTTCCTTGCCCGTAATCTTCTTGTCTGGATTCTCCTCTGGCATCTCTAGGCTAGCCGACATGGAGAAGTAGCCTATCTCTGGGATATAAAAGCGGCGTCCCATGGAGAATTCTTCCACCATAAGGTCGTGAAGCTCTGCCAACACCGCAGCCACATCTCCCTTGGTGAGTGAGCAGCGGTTCTGGATTTTCTCTTGCAGTTGCTTCTCGGTCATAGGTTCATGCTGCACGATACGAACGTATTGGCGCTTTTCTCCTGTGCCCTGGGCATTGTTGAGAGTGTAAATATCGTATTTCAGTTCCATATTTCTTGTTGTTTGATGGTTCGTTGTTTTCTATATTCTTTGTCTTCTATGAAAGATGATGCAAATATATATAATAATGTGATAACTTGTATCTTTTGGTGTAAACTATTAGGTTTATTTAAACATTGGTATATGTCATGTGAGTATACGGCATTTGTCATCCGACCGTATGATAAGTGTCGTATAATCACATGACAAATGTCACGCAATCTTTATAATAGCTTTCTTGCATCGTCATAATTGCTTCCTTGCATCGTCATAATTGCTTCCTTGCATCGTCATAATTGCTTCCTTGTATCGTCATAATTGCTTCCTTGCATCATATAAGTCACAACATTGTTATCATCCATCTCACCCTTGGCAATTCGCAGTGGGAGGTATGTGATGAGGATGAGACTATCTATTTTTGCTCAGAATTACTCATTCTGAATGAGTAAAAATGATAGAAATTACTCATTCTGAATGAACAAAAATGAAGATTTGTTTGGTTGTTTACTTAAAAAATCGTATTTTTGCAAGCAAATAAATGATTGAATGCCACCGACAATATGGGAGTGAAGTTGGAAAACATCGTGTTCATCGAGTTGAAACGCCGCGGATATGATGTTTTTTATCATGCAGATAAGAAGGAGTGCGACTTTGTGGTGAGGGAGGGCATGAGAATCATGAAGGCTTATCAGGTAACGATAGCCATGAATGATGAGAAAACTCGCAAGCCAGAAATCGAGGGGCTGATGGAAGCCATGAATGCTTATGGCTTGGCTGAGGGATATATTCTTACGATGGAGGAGAAGGAAGAACTTGAGATAGATGGCAAGCAGGTTCATGTTCTTCCTACGTGGGAATGGATGTTGAGAGAGAAGTGAAATATTATAAAAAAGGTAATTTATGGAAACATTCAATGATGTAATATCTGGCAATCAACTGGTATTGGTTGATTTCTTTGCTACATGGTGCCAACCTTGCAAGATGATGCACCCTGTGTTGGAAGACTTGAAGAAGACGGTGGGCGACAAGCTTCGCATCATCAAGGTAGATGTAGATGCTCACAATGATGTGGCGGCACAGTATGGCATTCGCTCAGTGCCAACCTTGATGCTCTTCCGCAATGGCGAGGTGCTGTATCGGGAGAGTGGTGCGATGTCGAAGGCTGACTTGATGGCATTGCTCGATCCTTTTATATAAAGGAAGCATGACTTGTTGGTTGCCCATTCCGAATTTACTGCAAATTTACAGTAAATTCGGAATGGAATAAGCTCTTATGGGTAGATCTTTCTTTTATGGTAAAAGATGGAAAGATACCTTATTTATCTGATTTTCAGTGCTTGTTTAGTTAATAAATATTATAAAAATAACTTTGTCTTATCAAAAAGATTGTCCTATTCGGAATTTATTGTAAATTTGCAGTAAAATCGGAATAAATGATTATGGCAACGTATGTAAATAGACAGATTTATCTGCAAAAGCTGATTCATCGGCGAGACAATGGTGAGGTGAAAATCATAACGGGGACTCGTCGATGTGGTAAGTCGTGGCTTCTGAAAAAGGTTTATCATGACTATTTGGTTAGTCAAGGTGTACCTAAGAAAAACATAATCATGGTGTCTTTTGATGTGGATGAGGATATTACTGGGGAGGATTTGACCAATCCGATGGTTCTGAAACGCTATCTCTATTCCAAAATAATAGATGAAGATGCCAGCTATTATGTATTTCTTGATGAGATACAAATGGTAGAGGGATTTGAGCGTATTGTGAATGGCTTGAATGCTCATGACAATGTTGATGTCTATATCACAGGCAGTAACTCCAAGTTTCTTTCAAGTGACATCAATACGATTTTTCGAGGTCGTGGTGATGAGGTGAGAGTTTATCCTTTCTCCTTTAAGGAGTTCTGCACAGATAGGTCTGATTCTATTAACGAACTTTGGAAGGAATATTATACATACGGAGGAATGCCTGCTCTTCGTAATCATCCTACTCCTGAGCAGAAGGTGAGTTATCTTCAAAGGTTATGGCAAAAGACATACTTTGATGATGTGGTAGAGCGAAATGGTATCAAGAATCGTGTGGCTTTGGAGTGCTTGGTGGATTCCTTATGTTCTTCCATTGGATCGCTGACCAATCCGAGCAAGATACGTAATACTTTGGAGAGTGTGCAGCATGTAAAGCTTGATGCGGATACTGTGTCTTCCTATATGCAATGCTTGGAGAATGCTTTCCTCTTCGAGGGTGCTCGCCGCTATAATGTAAAAGGCAGGAAGTATTATGAGAGTATCAAGAAATATTATGTGGTGGATGTCGGCTTGCGTAATGCCCGACTGAATTTCCGGCAACAGGAGGTTACCCACATCATGGAGAATGTCATCTACAATGAGTTGCGTATCCGTGGCTATGTGGTGGATGTCGGTGTGGTGGAGAGTCGGGTGATGCGTGATGGCAAGAGTACCTACCAACAGTATGAGATAGACTTCATTGCCACGAATGGTCTCAACAAGTACTACATCCAGTCGGCATATTCTTTGCCAACGGAAGAGAAGCGTGAGCAAGAGCTTGCCTCGCTGAAGAAGATAGATGATTCTTTCCGCAAGATAATCATTGTGGGCGATGACATTGCCACATATATGGATGCTAATGGTTATGTCTTTATGGGGCTGTTCCAATTTCTTAAGAATGAGGATGTGATGGAGTGAAAAATCAATATAAATACATATATTTTGGAACAACTCCCTGTGGAATACAAAGAGTTGACCAAGGAGGTGGATGAGAAAAATCACACTACATTGCTGCTGCGCCATCTTACAACTTATACGGAGAAAAATCGTTGTGACTATTTCATTCATAAGGATTTGAAAGGCTTCCTTTTAAGAGAAATGGACTTTTATATCAAGAATGAGATTCTTGTGATAGATGACATTGATACTACTGATACAAAGAAGTTCTCGTATGGGCAATTCTTCTTATTTCGGAGTCATAAATGTTGGCAATCCTGCTGATGTCGTTAAGGCATGTGCTTCTTTTGTTCATACAGACGTGAGAGACTATAACAGAAGTTCGCTGTTTGAGAATATCAACAAGAAAAAATCTACGATAAACATATTGATTGGTGCGAAGAAATGTTTAATAAAAGAGTACAAGATGAATAAAGACTAATTAAATATTCTAGACAGCGTCTGACAAATTCAAATATAATAATGTCTAAGCATAAGTCATACAAGAATATCATTTCTCTTACTTCCCTTAACTTTCCCACATGCGAAAGTTATGTATAAAAATGTTCATCTGACAGGAGAGTCTAATCCCCAGCCTGCTTGAGAAAAAAGGCTGGGGATTTCTGATCTTACATCACTGTAAATTCCGGATAAATAGTTATTCAACGTATGTAAGCTGGCAGGTTTGTATGCAGCCAGCCTAAATCACCTTGACTCTCTTTTTTCCTTCTCTTCCATCAATCACGATTTTCTCGAAGACGATGGCTGGGTCGTTAGGAGTGAGGGTGAGGCTGTGGATGCCATCGGATGAGGCTGACAGCTCTAGCTCTATCACCTTGTCCACGATGCGAGTGGCTATCGTTGGATAATAGATATTGTAGATGTTCTCCGGCTTCTCGTTCAAATCTTTGTTGAAGTTAACCTCTACAGGAGAAGCGCCATCTAAACTTATACCATAGGTTAAGCCGCCCTTGTTGAGATAATCCAAGGTTGATTTGGTAATCACATGAATGCGAACCTTCTGCTTGCCGTTAAATGCCTTGCCATCCGAAGTTTTGCTAACTTGCATCTTAAACTTGTAAGTGATGCTAGCTCCCTTTACACTCTTGGTATACGGCATCAGAGTCATTCCCGATACGCTTTTGCCCATGAATGGAATCTCTGTCCATTTAGCCTCGGCAGCATCCGTTTTGCTGCTATAGTAAGGAGCTTCGATTTCTACCACGCCGTTGTGTTCGGCAATGACTGGAGCTTCGGAAGATGGAATACGGAGAAGCTCCGGACAGGTATCTTTCTCGAAATCATCATTCCAACTCTTATAGCCGATATGCTTCTGGGTCATCATTCCGTTCCACTTGCCGCCAGCCATCTTATGGTTGTAATAGTCGCAGATGAGTGAATCGCGCTTGAAGAGGCGCTCGCATTCATCTGCCCATACATTCGCCTTCGGATTGCCCTGCTTGTAGAGGGCGTGGTTCTGTGCCTGGGCAAAGTACATCTGATGCAGATTGCTCATCAGCTCGATAGGGAAGAGGATGATCTGACGATAGGCGTCTTGATAGGATGCCGGCAGACTGTTGTACTGGCGCAGCGCATCGGCTTCGAGCTGGAGATACTGGTTTACCACCTCCTGCCATTCACCGTTTTCCAGACTGTAGGTGTTCTTGTTGAGCATCTCTGGGGTGCAGCGGCCGTTGTACTTGCAGATGAGGTTCAGAATGCGGGCAGCTTCATCGGCCTGCGATTCACCAAACTGCTGTGCGCACCAGTCGCGGGTATGGCGGGTGATGTTGTTTACATCGTATTTACGTGGATTCCAAGCCATGTCCATAAACTGGCTGATAGGATATTCCATCGGCTTGAGGTCGCCCACATTGAGAATCCAGAGACGGTCGATGCCATTCTCGTAAGCAAGCGTCAACTGCTCCCAAGGATTCTGCACAGGAGTAACGTTGAGCATCTTTGAGTTTCTTGGAGCACCTACGTAATCTACGTGATAGTATAAGCCCCAACCGCCTTTGTGCTTGCGTTCCTTGGCATTCGGCACACGGCGCACGTTACCCCAGTTGTCATCGCAGAGCAGGAGGGTTACGTCATCAGGCACCTTCATGCCCTTGTCGTAGTAATCCAATACCTCTTTATATAGTGCCCAAACCTGTGGGGTTTCGCTAGCCTTTCTGCCGGTTACGTCAGCGATAATCTTACGCTGGTCGTTGATGATGTTGGTCATCAGTTTCGTATCTGCCTCTTCGCTCATCGCTTCATCGCCGTCGCCGCGCATTCCGATGGTTACAATCTGTTCAGTTCCCTTCATTCGCTCAATGCCTTCACGGAAGAACTTCTGCAGGTTTGTCTTGTTCTTCTGATAGTTCCATGGTCCCCATCCCTTTCGGTTGCGGGCGTATTCCTGGTGGTTGCGGGCCATCGGCTCATGATGGGAAGTACTCATCACTACGCCCATTTCATCTGCCGTCTTCTCGTTCTCCGGGTCATCGGCGTAGAAAGCCCAACCCCACATGGCAGGCCACATCATGTTACCTCTCAGTCGCAATACCAGTTCGAAGACGCGCTGATAGAAACGGTGGTCGCCATATCCGGTGCCGTAGGTGTTCTTTACCCATGACGTTAGGCAAGGTGCCTCATCGTTGAGGAAGATGCCGCGATAACGTACGGCTGGTTCGCCATCTGTATAGATACCCTTGTTTACGAAAATAGAATCGTGGTGCTCTACAGGCACGTCTGCCCAGTCATACCAAGGCGATACGCCCATCTGCTGCGAGAGTTCGTAGATGCCGTAGATGGTGCCTCGGCGGTCGCTGCCAGCAATGACGAGCTGACCATCTATGAGCGTGATGATAAACTTTTCACGTTTGCCCTTCAGTAGGTTTCCGTTGATGCGCTTCTGTTTCACCAGTTGGTCGATGGCTGCTGAATGGCCGATGGTGCCTACGAGGATAGCTGGTCGGGCTGTGTCGGCTTTTTTCAGAAAACCGGCATCCGAGGTGAGGGTGGCTGTTGCTCCACTCACACTTTTGATATCTTGCAGCAGGGCATGAGCAGCATAGCTCACTCCTTTGCAGTCGTTGGTGTCCATGTAGATTTCTACCCGGTTATTGGCATTCAGCAGCAAGTCTCCTTGCTTGAAATCTACAAATCTGTCGGCGGCGCTCATGCTGATTGTTGAGAGCAGGGCAGCGCCAGCCAGGAATGTTTGCTTGATGTTGTTTAGTTTCATGTTTATTTATCTTGTTGTTATTTTATCTGATTGTCAGCAATGTGTTTTTGCCGGTTGCAAAGGTAGCCAAAACTATCCGGATATACTTTATTTTATGTAATCTTTAGTTTTTAATATGTTTCATTTTTACTTTTCTGTCCGTTTCTCTTTGTGTTTTCAAAGAAAAATAGTAATTTTGCATAGTAAAAACAGAAAAAAGAATATATATAATGATAGACAGACCGACGATAGCAAAAATTATGGATGCCACCAAGATAGAAGAGGTGGTATCTGAATTTGTTACGCTCAAGAAGCGTGGCATCAATTATGTCGGCTTGTGTCCTTTTCATAACGATTCCAATCCATCTTTCTCTGTATCTCCAACAAGAGGTATCTGTCATTGTTTTACCTGCGGAAAGGGAGGTAATGCAATCAACTTTCTGATGGAACTGGAACAGATGACCTATCCCGATGCTCTTCGCTGGCTCGCCAAGAAATATAAAATAGAGATTCAGGAACGGGAACTGACCAATGAAGAAAAACAGCGCGAGAGCGAAAGAGAATCCATGTTTATCGTCAACGATTGGGCGGCGAAATATTTTCAGGATATTCTCTTGCATGATGTGGATGGTATCGCTATCGGTATGGCTTATTTCCGAGGAAGAGGTTTCAGGGATGATATCATCAGAAAATTTCAGTTGGGTTTTGCGCTCCCTAAGCGTACTGCTCTTGCTGAAGCGGCTAAGGCGGCTGGCTATAATCCGAAATATCTGGTTGATACGGGACTCTGCTTCAAGGTGGATAAGGACGAAGCCGGCAATAAGTCGGGTGAGGATAAGATTCTTGACCGTTTCTCGGGCAGAGCCATCTTCCCCTGGTTCAGCGTGAGCGGCAAGGTGGTAGCTTTTGGCGGACGAGTTCTCGACAGCAGAACCAAGGGCGTCAGCCAGAAATATGTCAACTCGCCTGATAGTGTTATTTATCATAAGGAGCGCGAACTCTATGGACTCTATCAGGCCAAGAAGGCGATAGCCAAGGAGGATTGTGTCTTCATGGTGGAAGGATATACCGATGTTATCTCGATGCATCAGTGTGGCATCGAAAATGTGGTGGCTAACTCGGGTACAGCGCTGAGCGTGCATCAGATTAGATTGCTGCACCGTTTTACCAGTAATATCGTTCTTCTCTATGACGGCGATAATGCGGGTATTCATGCTGCGCTGCGAGGTACCGATATGTTGCTCGAAGAAGAGATGAACGTAAAGGTGCTCTTCCTCCCTGATGGTAATGACCCTGACAGTTTCGCCCGCAGTCATTCGGCAGAGGAATTCAGAAGATATATTCAGGAGAATCAGACCGACTTCATACAGTTTAAGACCGATATTCTGCTACGCGGCGTGACAGACCCTGTAAAGCGAAGCCAGGCTATCAATTCGATTGTAGAGAGCATCTCGAAAATCAAGAATCAGATAACGCGCGCTTCTTATATCACCGACTGTTCTCACCGTTTGGGCGTGAACGAGGCAATTATCGTGAATGCCTTGAATAATTTTGTGCGCAACGGTATGAGTGAGCAGGTAAAGGCCGAGCGACGTGCTGCGGGATTGAAAGATTCGACTGTAGCGGCAGCGCAGCAGGCGCAATCGGTGATGAGAGCGGTTACCCCACTGGATAAACTTCTGGAAGTAGAAGGACTTCTGGTACAGTTGATTATTCATCATGGCGACCAGCTCATCACGGTACAGGATGTAGACGGAAATGATGTGGAGGTAGCTGTGGCCCAGTATATCAGTCTTGATTTGGGTGGAGATGGCTTTAAGTTTCATAATGATTTATATAATCAGATTATGCAGGAGGCTGTGGAGCATCTCGAAAAAGAAGATGATTTTGTCGCCGAAACTTATTTTGCCAATCATCCGAATCCGGAAATCAGCAGGTTGGCAGGTTTGCCTACAGGTGACCAGGAGGTATCTACGGCTAGTCTGCAGATGAAGATGAGTGCCGATAAGCTCCGTCAGTTTGTCTTTAAAGACATCTTGAGCTTCCGTACTCATTATATTGCTCAGCGTATTATTGAGGTACAGCAGGAGTTTGCCAGGAATCCGACCAATCGTGAACTGCTGCAGGAGTTTATGAAACTCAAGCAGATGAACACGCTTCTGGCGAGTCAGGCAAACAATATCTTCAATTAACCGGAACTCCTGTCCTGTGGGGAGGAACTCTGTAATGAAGTATTAGAGATTTAAAAGGAGAAATGCTATATGATTTATTTTCACTGGATATATCTGTTGCTTTATGTCGTGATAACCGTTCCGGCTATCATTACCGTCTTGATGGACAATCGTCAGCCCGCCAAGACGATGGCATGGATATTGGTCTTCTTCTTCATCCCCTTTGTGGGTATCATCTTCTATTTTTTCTTCGGACAGAATACCCGCAAGGAACGGCTTATCAGCGACCGCAGCATGGACCAGCTCACCAAGCGCTCCATGCTCGAGTTCGTAGAGCAGGAGAATCTTCACCTGCCAGACAGCAATAAACCGCTGATGAATCTCTTTGCCAACCAGAGTTGGGCGCTGCCTTTTAAAGATAATCAGGTGGATATTTATACTGATGGCTATGATTTCTTCCTTACCTTATTATATAATATAGGACAGGCAAAGCATCATATTCATCTCGATACCTATATCTTCGAAGCCGATGCCTTGGGATATCTGATAGCTGATGCCTTGATTGATAAGGCGGAGCAGGGAGTAGAGGTGCGACTGATTTATGATGATGTAGGCTGCTGGAAGGTGAAGGATGAATTCTTTGAACGTATGCGTGATGCAGGCATTGATGTACATTCGTTCATGCCAGTCCGCTTTCCGGCTTTTACGAGTAAGGTAAACTATCGTAACCACCGCAAACTCTGTGTCATAGATGGTAAGGTGGGCTTTATCGGCGGCATGAATATAGCTCTACGCTATGTGAAGGGTGATAAGAAACAGGCTTGGCGCGATACGCATCTCCGTATAGAGGGCGGTGGCGTTTACGCCATTCAGAGAGCCTTTCTGGTAGACTGGTATTTCGTAGACCGTACGTTGGTTACCAGTCGCCAGTATTATCCGCCGGTCAGTACGCATATCCACAACAATTGTCTCGTACAGATAGTTACGAGCAGTCCTATCAGTCCTTGGCCTGATATCATGCAGGGCTATGTCCGCATCCTGCTTCAGGCCCAGAAGTATGTGTATATGGAAACGCCTTATTTCTTGCCAACCGAACCTGTATTGTTTGCCATGAGAACAGCAGCTTTGGCGGGTGTGGATATCCGTCTGATGTTGCCCCATCATGCTGATGCCAAACTGGTAGAGTGGGCATCGCGTTCGTATGTGATGGAGGTGATAGAGGCTGGCGTAAAGGTTTATCTCTATACGGCAGGCTTTAATCATAGTAAATTGCTGGTGAGTGATGATAATCTCTGTACGATAGGCAGTACGAATATTGACTTCCGAAGTTTTGAGAATAATTTCGAAGCGAATGCGTTCTTCTTTGATGAGGGGATGGCGCAGCGCGTGAAGGCTGTCTATCTGCGGGATGAGGCGAAGAGTATCCTGGTAGATGATGTATCTTATTTCGTAAAACGTCCGTTCCGGCAACGTCTTTTCGAGAGTACGGTAAGATTACTCTCGCCGCTGCTGTAAAGGAGGGGGAGTGAAGAGAAGTGAAGGGAAGTGAAGGGGAAGTTAAAGGACAACAGTTTTCTGGTGTAAAACGTAGAGCATTTGTCCCTTAACTTCCCTCTCACTTCCCTTAACTTCCCTCTCACTCCCTTTTTTTATCTGAATATTGAGAAGTTTACGCTTCCGTAACTTCTGTGCTCCAGAAATCGTGGATGCTCGGAAAAATCATAGTCTTTGCCATGTTCAAAGACGAAGATGCCTCCTTCGTTGAGATAGTCTCCATTCAGAACGAGGTCAGGAATCTGCGGCAACTCCTTCAGGGCGTATGGAGGATCGGCAAAGATAAAGTCAAACTTCTGCTTGCAGGTCTTCAGAAAACGGAATACATCACCACGAATCAGAATATCTTTGTCTTCGCCCAACTTCTGAAAACATTGGCGTATGAAGTTGGCATGATCGCGGTCGGCCTCTACGCTGATTACCCGGCTGCAGCCTCGTGATACCAGTTCGAGCGAAATGCTGCCCGTACCGGCAAAAAGGTCGAGGGCAGAGGTATCTTCGAAATCAATATATCCCTGCAGAACATTAAAGATGTTCTCCTTTGCAAAATCTGTTGTCGGACGCGCCTTAAACGAACGTGGAATGTCGAAATGGCGTCCCTTATATTGTCCTGTTATGATTCTCATATTTACTTTGAACTTTGAATGTTGAACATTGCACTTTATGATAAGCTATTCTGTTGAATTCTTAACTGTCAACTTTTAACTATCAACTCTTGTCTTACTTACTTAGGTACAGCGCCATCAAATCGAATGGCAGACCTTTAATCTCTGTGATGGGCGCACGGTTGAATTCGGCGGCAGGATTCAGAATGAAGGTCTTCTTGATATAGAGTTTCGTGTTGTAGAGGAACCAATCCTTATCAGGAACATTGCCTGATACATGCAACTCATCCTGCATCTGGTTGAATCCTAACTGCTTCCATACATAGAGAATGAAATAGAGGGCATCCTTGGCATGCTCGGCATTGAACGAGTTGAAGAATTTGAAACGGTTCTTCTCGAAACCGAAAACGTCCAGCTTCTTGTCGTGGAAATAAACATAGAGCTTGCGGTGAATGCCGGTGAAACTGCGATGATGCAGATAGTGCCACATGGGTTGCATGATAGGTGTGAAGCGGACATCCTTGAAGTTGTCTTCTACCACCATCTTCAAATCCTTGTTGATAGGGAATACCGCTACCGCATTCAGTTCCGGCTGCACTCTGTAGAGAATGGCATCGCTGTTATGACTGTTGAAGGCATGCTGATAGAGCACATCGATATCCTCTTCATGAAATTCTTCGATAGGAACCAGCAGGATAGGCGAATCGAGATATACGCGTACCTTCTGGTATCCCCGCTGCAGGAGAGTACTCTCCTTGAAAGCCTGACGCAAGTTGGCTGCCATCGAAACACCACTCTTTACTGTGTAAGGTTCATAGATGAGCTGATGCTCAGCTTCACGGTCAACTACCGAAAAACTGAGGGTGTTTCTGCTCACGCGGATGGTGAGTCGTGCTTGCTGAATGTTGTTACCTTTTATTTGCATATCTGTTACCAATTACCTGCGTTGTTATTATCTGTCGTTAAATCGCCTATCTTGAGTCCGGGATAGTTGCCGGCATAGTTGGCCTCCTCTATCTTCTGCTGGATGGAACCTTCATCGAGTCCGTCGAGGAAGGTCTCATAACCGGCCCCACATTCCATCACTGGAATCTGCTTACCGCTTTTCCCTACGATAACCGTGGCAGCAAGTGTAAACTTCTTACCGTCTGCATAGGGAATGTATTGGGCATCTTCCTGTAAGAACTTGCCTTTTACCAGTGTCGGAAAATCGCCTGTATATACGCCATGTTTCGCCTTGTATTTCTCTTCAGCCTGACGTATCAGCATCAGTTTCTCCTTCACCTCTGCTTCTCTGCTAGCCATGGCTTTCTGGAAGCGGAGGGGCTGGCTTACACTCAGAATACAGAGTAGCATCATGATGATGACGCATGCTCCCAAAATATAATTATTCTTTATTCTTTTTCTCATTTCAAAAAGTATTATTACTTTTGCACAGCAAATTGGTGCAGTAAATTTTCTGCAAAGATACTAAAAGTTTTCGAAATATGAACATTGAAGAGTTAAAATATCAGATATTACAGCAATTTGGCTTTCCGCCAACCCCAGAACAGGCTCAAGCACTCGATGTTTTCGTGCAGTTTATGACGGATAGTAATCCTCATGCTGTGATGATTCTCCGGGGTAGTGCGGGTACCGGTAAGACATCGCTTTCGGGTGCTATCGTCCGTACGCTCCGTGCTGTTCGCCAGAAGGTGATGCTCCTTGCTCCTACGGGTAGGGCGGCTAAGGTTTTCTCTCTGAACAGCGGGATGCCTGCCTATACCATTCATCGCCGCATCTATCGCGAAAAGGCGTTTGCCGGAGTGGATGGACAGTTCAATCTCAATGATAATCTCTATACTGATACGCTTTTCATGGTGGATGAGGCTTCGATGATTGCCAATCTGGGATTGGGCGGAACCACCTTTGGCAGCGGTTGTCTGCTAGATGATCTGATTCATTTTGTGTATCAGGGACGTAATGACCGACTTTTGCTGATTGGCGATAAGGCACAGTTGCCTCCTGTTGGTGAGGAAGAATCACCAGCCCTTTCTGCTGCGATGCTCCAGGGATATGGACTGTCGGTTTATGAGTGCGATTTGAACGAAGTAGTCCGTCAGAGTCAGCAGTCGGGTATTCTCTTTAATGCTACCCGCATCCGTCAGATGATTACCCACGATGACATTACCCAGCTGCCTAAAATCCGTTTCTCCGGTTTCTCGGATATCAGGGAAATGCCGGGCGCAGAACTCATCGAGGCGCTTGGCGACAGTTATCATCATGTAGGACTTGACGATACCATTGTGGTGACTCGTAGCAACAAGCGCGCCAACATCTTCAACCAGGGCATTCGCAACATGGTGCTTGATAGGGAAGAGGAACTGGAGAGTGGCGACATGCTGATGATTGTGAAGAACAATTATTATTGGATGGAGGAGGAGAGGAAGAAGATAAAGGAAAGGCAATTAAGTGAAGAACGAAAAGTGAAGAGTGAAAAATTTAATACTTTAGCTAATCCTACAGTTCAAAGTAACGAAGTTCCAAGTCATGAGATTCCTGCTTTTCTTGCGAATGGTGATAGAGCGAAGGTGATGAAGGTGAGCCGTCGCATCGACCTCTACGGCTTTCATTTTGCCACCCTTCTGTTGAAATTTCCCGATTATGATAATTATGAACTGGAGGCTACGGTATTGCTGGATACCTTGACGAGTGAGGCTCCTGCTTTGACCCATGATCAGCAAGAGCAGCTTTTCCATAAGATAGAGGAGGATTATCAGGACATACCCCTGAAGGCAGACCGTATGAAGGCAATCCGGCAAGACCCGTATTTCAATGCTCTGCAAGTGAAGTTTGCCTATGCCGTTACCTGTCATAAAGCGCAGGGTGGACAGTGGTCGCATGTCTATGTAGACCAGGGCTATATGACGGATGAAATGCTTACTCCCGATTATATCCACTGGCTCTATACTGCATTTACACGAGCCACAGAGATGCTATATCTGGTGAATTGGCCAAATACGCAGATAGAAGGATGAAGATAACAAAAAAGGCAGACTTTTTAGTCTGCCTTTTGTTTAGAAATGAGGTTACTCTAGACCTTCGCCACCGCTTCCTTCGCTAGGATTTGTTGGGGTGGTAGTGCTGCTGTCGCCATTGTCACCCTTGTTAGAACCCTCGTTTGGCTTGTTCTTGTCGATGACACCGTCGTTGTAGAGGATGCCGTTGGCACCTTGCTCCACACTGCCATCGCTCTTCACGTCGCCTACATACACAGAGTTGCTCACGCTTGAGTTTTGCACAGAGGCAAAGGCGATGTAGCAGGAGAGAAGGTCGTCAGACCAATCGGCAGGGAGTTTCAACACAGTTTTGCAATCTATACGACTCGCATCTTCGGTGGTGAATACTGCCTCGCCCTTTGTGAAATTGTAGACGAGAGGCATGGCGAAATCGTCGATGCTGGCGTGGCTCTCGTCAGAGTTGTCCTCCCAGGAAAAGGTCGCCACGTTGCTTGCCACTTTCACCGTGCAGAAACGGCCAGGCATCAAGGAACCGCTACTCACCAATACCTTGCTAGGGTCGATACCAAAGGCGGGATACTTGCCTGCCATGCAGTTGCGCACGGTGTGGCTCATGGCCGCGTTGGTGGCTGTCTGATGCTGGGTGTAGTTGCGGAAACCCACTTTCAAATAGGCTGTCATCACCTTGACAAACTTCTGTGCCATACCAAACTTGATGCGCTGTGACATCTGTTTCTCGGTACGAGGGTTCTTGATACTCTGGGCCTTGCCACGCATGTAAGCCATGCCCTTCCAACTACCACCAACTACTGTTCCTACGGTTCCATTGAATCCACCAAGGATACCTTGTTTAATTTTTCCCATAATCTTGTTCCTTTCTTTAATATTAAATTGTTAAACACTAAATGAATTCTATCTTTATCCCCTCAAAACTAAGTTTCTCGGAGCATGTATAGACTTGGTACGGAGCAGGTACGGAGAGGGTACGGAGCAAGTCTTGTCGCCGTTGAGCTAAATCATGGTCCGTAGCCCTCGTTTCCTAACCACATTGCAAAGATACTACTTTTTTCAGCACTTTCCAAGCATCGGTAGGAGGCTGCGCTCGTCTGCGTTTTGTTGCTTAACCTTCTCATATTCGCCGTTTCCTGTTCGTTTGCATAGACCGTGCTTGTTGACATATTCGCCTACATATTTCTCGGCTGTGCGCTGAGGAATGCCAAGCTTTTTTCCGATAGAAAGAACCGTTTGGCGATTGAACTTGTCGGGAAGGTTCTCGAAGAGTCTTTCGCTCTTAGGGCTTAGTTTGATTCCCAATGTTCCGTCTTCCTCCTTGTTTGGCATAAGCGTGGCAAAGATTTTTGCGGCGTGCTGCATCAGTGTGTCAGCGATGGTTATGGCATTGTCCAAGTCTTCGTCTCGGCAAATAATGGAGGTTGTTGCATTCTCAGAGATGGAGGTTGTGGGACTTTCGGAAAGCGTTTCCTCCAATCTTGCGATACTCAAAACCATGGCGATGCGGAAGGTGCTCAGTCCCAGTCGGTAGATGCTTGCCACAAAGTCTCTGCCCAACATGTTCTTGTATTCCTCCACTAGGCTGTCGAAGTATTTGTTGAATTGCTCACCTTGTGCATCAGTCAGTTCAAACAGAATGTCATTCGAGTAGGACTGACCAGTCTTTGGCTTCATGCTTTTGCTAGCAACCAAATGCTGATGGATGCGGAAGACACGCTTGCCGATGGCTTCCATTTCCTCATCGATGGTGCGCTTAGCCTTGCTGAACACGTTGTGCCATTTGGCAGGAATATCCACCTTCATGAAAAGAAAGCGGGAGAAAAGTCCGTTCTCAGGTGAAGGGATGAGGTTGTTCACCTGTCCTGGTGTACCTGTGAGATAGACCGTCCATTTAGGGTTGTGAATCTCCACGTGCTCGTTCTCCTTGCGACGTCGATAGGTGATGTCCTCATGGTGGAACCCCTTGCGCAGACCATCGGAGAAATTGCCATAGTCGCTCTTGAGGGTGTTGGCGAGCGAATCAGCCTCAGTCTCGAAGGTGATGCCTTGGTCGTGGTTGTCGTGGAGGGCTTGGTAGATAGCAGTAGAGGAACAGTTGGCTGGTATCAACATTGAGCGATAAGGCGGTTCCTTGGGCATAGGCATGGCAGCGGACTTCTTGTTGCCCAAGGCATGCAGGTCGGCGAGTTGCTGTTGGTAATCGTCCACCTCCTGTTTATTGGCCTCACGTATTTCTTGCTCTATAGGACTCACCAGCTTGAGGCAAGCAGAGGTACGTCCTTTGCCGCTGGCAGCGTTTGCCACGATGAAGGTGAAGAGGTTAGGATATACTCGCATGTCATCATAGATGGCGAAGACCTCTGGGAAGGCTCCGCTCAGAATGGTGATGGAGGCAAGCAAGAGCATGTCTTTCTCGGTAGGTGTCTTGCCCAAGGTTGTGATGTCCTTGAAGATTGGGGGCAAGTTGGTGGCTACTTTGTCGCTGAAGGTTGGCAGAGGGATGGGTTCTTCTGTGTTTGCATCATTTGCAGAGTTTGCAAGGTTTGCATCATTTGCAATGTTTGTAGAGATTGCGTTTTTTGTGCTGTTAGCAACTCCCATAGTAATGTTAACCCCTGCTTCCTTGGCATAACCGAAGAAAGAAGCAATGCTGATGCCAGAATGGTTGCTGTTGGAATTGAGTCGCTTGATACAGTCGTCATAGAGTTTGTCGCATTCCTTGTGGTTGTAATCGGCATTGAATCGACTGATGTCGTGGAAGAAGCTTCTGCCTTCCTCGCCCATTTCGAGCGAGATGCCAAAGGCGATGTTGCGCCAACGGTTATAGCCTGCGGTGATGTCGATACCCATCTCCACGATACGACTGGTCACTGTGCGGATTTGTTCCGCAGTATTGATGTTAGCCCATTGCTTTGGGCTGAATGATTTCTTAGTTGTCATAATTGTTATCTCCTTATACTTTTGATGTTTTTAATAACGTTATGATGCCATTTGAAAGGCATTTGAATTGGCTTTCCCTTCGGCCGCCGAACGCTGTTTCTTCACTCTTCGTTCTTCACTTAAAAAGGGCATACGAGTGGGTTCACGTAACAATGTCGGTCGTAGGGTAGGAAACAGGCTCGGCTCACGTTTTTGCAAGCAGGGTCAATGTCCACTCCATAATTCAATCGAATGTAGTTTTGCAGAGCAAGAAACCAAGTGGCATGGTCAGCCTCTTGCAAGTCTATTGCTACGATGAGCTTCAGTCCATCACCCGAAGGACTGCGGAAGGCCAGTTCCAGTTCGAAGTTTTCCTTCATCACCTCATCGTGTATGAATTGCTGCTTGAGGTCTTCCACCTGTTCGTAACCGATGTGGTCGATGTCGATGCAGAGCAGACTGGAGTGCTGGATGAGACCTTGGTCGTTGCGACTGCTGAAGGTGCCGCTTGCCAGGATGTAGTCAAATTCCTTTGCCTTGAAAGCCTTGCGCTCTTTCTCGTCGGCAATGCCACGGAGCGTGTCCGTGGCTTGCTTGTAGAGCAGAGGATTGGTGATGTAAGTCCAAAGATGGTAGATGCTCACACGGTTGTGGCTCAACACGTTAGAGATGGGATGTCGGTAATATTGCATCCGATGCTCGTGGAGTTGGTCAATGGTCATTGGCATGGTGTGCCTCCTTCCTTTGCTGGTTGCTCGACCTTTGGCATAACCTTGTCTTTTGGCATAGGCTTCACTCTGCTGTCTCTGTAGGATTCCTCCATGAGTTGTTGCAGGTCGCTTTCCTTGTAGTAGCATCTTCCGCCCATCTTGGCGAAGGGCAGCTTGCCGTTGGAACGGAGCGTTTGCAAGGTACGCTGACTGATGTGAAACATCTCCATCACCTCATAGTTGTCGTGCCACTGGTCGAGTGGGGTGAGGGTAGGAGCTTGCACGGCTTGTGTAGACTGCACACTTTGCACGTTTTGCAAACCTTGCAAACTTTGCAAAGGCTGCATCGAGAGATATTTCTTCTCCATAATGTTTTGGCAGATGTGTTTTTCCCGAAGTCACCCTAGGCATCATCTGCATGAAACCAACACGGCGTGAGACTTCTGTTCCGCAGTGCTCATAAAGAATATGGTATGCATCCCATAAAGGTTTCTGGGTGCAAAAGTAATGCAAAAGTATTCAAAATAAAAATACGCGACTGTATTTGCTCAAATTACGTTATGTCTCGTAAGTTAGGCTATCTGTCTAAGAGATAAGGAAATATCTGTATTTTAGAAAGTCCGATAAATGGATAGGTTCTGGAGATGTGTATGGTGAAGTAGGTGAATTATACAGATAAATAGTAATTTGGATACAGATAATGAGAGATTGGGATGAAGGTAGTGGTAATGTGTAAAAAAAATAATGGATTGCTCGTTACTCGAACAATCCATATCTTGAAGCGATAAAGACAAAATATCTAGATAATTTTATGCAGTGACATGAATCGGAATCGCAACAGCCTTCTCTTTTTTACTATTGATAATGGGTTTGATTTTTTCTACAAACTGAGCGTATTCTTCTTCTGTAAACTTATTTTTGCTGCCATTGGAACCTGAGTTGCCTGCTGGAACCAGGTATTTACCATGATATGTGTTTTGGAAATACTTGATAAATTTAGCTTCTTTGCCGCTTCCGATGATACCAGCCCATTCCATCACCATGACAATAACTTTCGCCTTGATGTGATGTTTATTTAGTTTCTTATTATATCTCCCTTCTATGTCGAGTTCATCGAAGTGTTCTATTACTAGTCTTACTTGTTTTGCAAGGTCATGGTTGTTAGGCCATAGGATAGACTCTTCACAAGTGAGTCCAGCTTTCTTCCCTTTCTCAATCGTGTCGAAAATGACAAATAACTGGAATTGGCTCGGATTGAATACATGGAAGCAATCGCAGATAGCCTGTTGTAGAGATTTAGGGCCATGTATTCTTTTAGACATAGCATCTATGGGGAGCGTTGTTCCTAAACTTTTGAAGGCGTTAATCGTGTCGTGCGATTTTTTTGCGACTTCTTGATAGTTTTCTTGGTAAATCTTGTTGCATAAGTCAGGATGAGTTCTAATATATCTTTCTTTTTGGATGATTTCACGACAAAGCAACATGATGCCCGTCAATTTGAGGAAAAAGTTTCTTGCTGACAAGCAAAGATCTTTTACACATTCAGGGTAATTTTCTAACCCAAACATATCCTCGCTATAGGGAAGTCCTGTCAAAAATGAATGGTCGAATACAGATAGTTTGATGTTTTGTTCCTTGGTATAGGCTGTGTTTTTTCTGACTACAGGGCACATTTTTCTGAATATTTTCTTGGTGCTAGAAATAGTGCTTCTCAGTTTACGACTCAAAGTAAGGGCTGTATTGAAACACTGGTTGTAGTTTGTGGCGTAGAGTTTATTGAAAACCTTGGCAAATTCTTTGAGCGCCAAGTATTCTTTCTCCAATCTTGCGGTGCTAATTTTGAGGTCGGTACAGAAAAGATAGACATCGTTTTCCTCGTAGTCACGACTTTGAATGGCAGCAAGTATTTTGCTGTCTTCAAAGGCCATTGCATTTTGAATGATGCTCTCAAAACTTTTGTCAGAGGCATCGAGTACGGTTGTATACTGCATGTAATTACTTTTTAAATATTCAACTTCTCTCGGCAGTAACAATCTCGCACATATAGGGGTGTTCGGGGCTTATTACTCCTTGACAAGTACAAAGTTACGAAAATAATACAAATGTAGCAAGAAATGGTAAACTTTTTTATAGTTAAATAAAGTTAAGTTGTTGACTTGTAGATTATTGCACTTTTGTTTTGGAAAAATTATTTTCAGAATTAATGCAATTATTTCTCCAAAATGTTTGGAGATTCAGATTTTATGTTGTAAATTTGCAGCCAGAAACAAGAACCCGCCAAGCCTCTCGATGAAGCTTAAATCGGCGGGTCGTTTTTGTTATAGTTATAGTGCCAAGTTTGTTGTTTGGTGGATTTGGGCGAATGAACTCCTTTGATAAGATTACGGGAAAAATGCATTATTTGTCTCTTTATAAATTCTTTTTCATAAAATATTGTTGATTTTCAAATAATATTTGTATCTTTGCACTTGGATTTGGTTTTGGCCATTTCCAAGACATTTTAGTAAAAACAAAGCATTGACTATTATTTCGCGTTCACAAAGAAAAAGCCTGAGAAACTGATTTCTTTGCATAAGATAGGCTGCGCCTCAGCAATTAAAGCAAGCTTTATTGCTTTCGGTTGGTGCTATCTTTCCGCAGAAAGAGTAATCGGAATGCTGTTTGCAGTGGAGGCCTCTTTGTGCATTACCCAGTGTAATGTATGATAAGAGGAGGTTTGCTCGTACGTTCACATTGATAAGTTGATGTTCATACCTATATGGTGTGGACGTCCTATCCTATGTGAACGTCGGGTTTTCATTCTCAGGCTTCCCGTGAACGCGAAAGGAAAGGGGTCCGCACCTTTTCCTTTTTTCCATCCATGATGCTCTCTCCTTGCAGCAAGCCGTCTTGATAGTTGGATGCGACTTAAAATAATTATAAGATGGCAGCGATTAATGATTTAATTGCTCGAATACAAGATCCGGAACTTCGCCTTCATGTGGCAAAGGAGGTGAAAGAGCTGACCAAGCATAAAAAGTTTGGACTTGTGTTTGAGAATCATGTGCCAGAGATGACTTTGCTCTATGACTATCCTATCAGCCGTGGATGCAAGGTGATTCGCAAGGTGGATGATGACAAAAGGCTCACAGAGGATATTCTTTGGGAGGTGATGAGTGTGTGCCGTGGGATGGCTACTTGCCACCATTCTATATCAGGTGAGGAACTGCAAGTTTCTTGCCAAGACCTCATTTGTGTGGCAAAGAATGGTGAGCCTATTTACCCTTGCCTCAAATATGTGGACTCTGTAAAGAATGCTCCCGATAGCGACCTTTGGCACACGTTGATAGAGGCGGACAATTTTCATGCTCTCCAGCTCTTGGCTTATCTTTATCCGCAACAGGTGGATTGTATCTATATAGACCCTCCTTACAATAGTGGTGCTACCGATTGGAAATACAACAATAATTATGTGGATGGAAATGATAGTTACCGTCATAGTAAATGGTTGGCTATGATGGAAAGTCGCTTGTTGCTTGCTAAGAAGTTGCTGAATCCGAAGAACTCGGTGATGATTGTCACTATTGATGAGAAAGAGTATTTGCATCTTGGATGTTTGTTGGAGGAAATGTTTCCAGAGGCAAATATTCAGATGGTGACTTCTGTTATTAGTGGAAAGGGTGTTTCCAGAGATGGGCAATTTTCGAGAGTAGAAGAATACGTTTTTTTTGTAAGTCTTGGAAATATGCCAGTTCTTCAATTGGATAAGAATATGCTAAGTGTTCTTCAAGAAGAAAGTCCTACCAAAAAGAATGCTATTGATTTTCTCGGTTTTAGAAGAAGAAATAAAGGTAATTTTAGAACTTCGAGACCTCATCAATTTTATCCAGTTATTGTGGATAATGAGGATGGACATATTGTAAAGATAGGAGAGGCTCTTACTCCAGATATTAATCGAGGGGACGTTGTTATACCACAAGGATGTTCTGCGTTGTGGCCGTTAGACCCTAGTGGTTCTGAAAGAATTTGGAGTCTTGTTCCAGAATCGGCTGAAGCTTTGCTTTCTAAAGGATATTTGAAAGTTATAAATTGGAATAAAGATACCAAAACAGGGTCTGTAAAGTATTTGGCAGAAGGTATGGTGAAAGACATTGATAATGGGGTAATAGTAGTCGATAGTAGGGATGAATATGGCGCTGTGATATCGGGGCATTATCTCAATACTGATGATGATACTTTACGTCCAAGAAGAGTTTGGGTAGATAAATTACATAATGCCAGTTCTTATGGAACATTGTTGATAAAGAAGTTTCTTGGAGAAAAGCGTTTTGATTTCCCCAAGTCCCTTTACGCCGTCCACGATGCCATCCGTTTCTTCGTAGCCAACAACCCAAACGCTCTCATCCTCGATTTCTTCTCGGGCAGTGGTACAACCCTTCATGCTGTTAATCTCTTGAATAAGGAGGATGGCGGACATCGCCGTTGCATCATGGTGACCAACAATGAGGTGAGTGCCGAGGAGGAAAAGGCATTCCGAGCCAATGGTTTGCACAAGGGTGATGAGGAATGGGAGAAGTTTGGCATCGCTCGCTATGTGAACTGGCCACGTACAAAATGCTCCATTCTTGGTGTGGATGTGAATGGAAACCCAATTCAGGGAGATTACATTACTTCCAATACGGAAGAGAAGGTGGTAAAAAGAAGTATCAAGCAAATTAGCCTTGACCTTCGTGATGATTCCTTGGGAACAAAATTGAAGAAACAAATCGTTGGCTTGATTGGCGACAAGAAGATGCCACAAAATGCGGTTAAGGCTGAATGCCCATATCTTGTGCCAGAGGATGCTAATAATGCAATCCTCTTCGATGTTACCAAGATAGACGGGTTTATGGAGGATATTCATGAGAGTATTGATACCATCTACGTGGTTACTTCTAATAATAAGGCATTCACCGTAACCAAAAAGGAACTGGATGAATTGCCCGAAAAGACCAAGACTGTACCTGTTACGATTCCGATGGCTGAAGGCTTTGTCGCAAATGCGGCTTACTATAAGTTGACTTTCCTTGATAAAGATAAGGTTTCGCTTGGCGCCCAGTTGAACGAACTGCTGCCTATCTTGTGGATGAAAGCAGGTGCCCATGGTGTGTGTCCTACTCATGTGGATGGTGAGTTTATGGTATTTCCCGAGAACAAGATGGCTGTCTTGAACGATGAGTTTGCCATAGACGAGCTGAAAGAGGCATTGCGGGACAAGCCAGAGGTGGAGACCGTTTACATCATTGAAGATAGTGAGGAGAATTATCGCACGTTGGCTGCAAGTCTGAATGTTAAGCAGACTTATCAGCTTTACCGTGACTATCTCGACAACTTTAAGATTAATATAGAAAGAAAACAATAAGGCACGTATGTTAGTAGATTTATTTGAATTTCAGAATAAAGCACTTGGCAGTCTGCGAGAGCGACAGGTGAAGGCACAGCGTCGCTATAAGCAAGATGGTGAGAAGAGCATCATACCTTTTACAGCCCCTACGGGTGCTGGCAAGACCATCATCATGTCTGCATTCATCGAGGCTCTCTATACTGGCGACACCTATCAAGGGACTCAGAATGATGCCATCGTGCTATGGATAAGCGATGCACCTGAACTGAACGAGCAGAGTAAGGACAAACTCTACAAAGTGGCAGACAAGTTGAGAAATCGCCAAGTTGTGACTATTGATGAGCAGAACTTCAAGGCCGACAAACTTCAGTTGGGTACCATTTATTATGTGAATACCCAGAAATTTGGGGTAAACAGCAATCTTGTGAAGTATAGCGATAGCCGTAACTATACAGGTTGGGACTTCATGCGCAACACGATAGAGGAGTATGGTGACAAACTTGTGGTTATCATTGATGAGGCTCATCGTGGTGCCAAGCCCAATGAGATTGGTACGCAGATGAGTATCATGCAGAAGTTTGTTCTCGGTTCGGAGACAGACAATATGCCGTCCATGCCATTGATAATCGGCATGAGTGCCACCTTGGAACGATTCAATGAATTGGTGAAATCTGCTGATTCTACGCTGTTGCCTAAGGTGGAGGTTACTCCCGATGAGGTGCGTGCGTCAGGCTTGTTGAAGGATGAGATCAAAATACACCATCCTCAGACAGGAGAGGCTTTCGCCGAGATGACCTATCTGGCGGAAGCCGCAAAGGACTGGAAAAGTAAATGCCAGCATTGGGAGGCGTATCGTCAACATGAGGATGTAGAAGTGAGACCAGCCTTGGTGGTTCAGGTAAAGAACAAAAAGGATGATAAGTTGTCTGAGACCAACCTCGACGAGTGCTTGCGCATCATTGAGGCTCATGCCGGGATTTCATTGAGAAGTGGTGAAGTGGTACATACTTTCGACATCAAGGAATCCATAACTGTCAGTGGGCTTGAAGTGCCTTATCTCGACCCTTCACGAATATCGGAGTCCAAGGACGTAAAAGTCATCTTCTTCAAGGATAATCTTTCCACAGGTTGGGATTGTCCAAGGGCTGAGACGATGATGTCGTTCAAGGTGGCATCAGGTTACACCAACATCGCCCAACTGCTAGGAAGAATGGTGCGCACTCCTTTGCAGAAACGAATAGAGACTGATGATACTTTGAATGAAGTACAGCTTTTCCTTCCTAATTTTGATGCGGTTACCGTAGAACGGGTGAAGCGAGAATTGGAAGGTACGATTCCTACTCATGTGGAAACCAATCCTTCGCCTAAGCAGGAATTGAAACTTAGGGGCAACTTGCCTTGTGGACTTTCACGACAGGAAGTGTTCGAGGCTATCAATGCCGCTCAGATAGATAATTATGCGATACCGCAAAAAAGCGTTACGGATTATCGAAAAGCTCTTTTCAAACTTTGCCATTTGCTGGTTCGCACTCGATTGTGCAGAGATGCCGTCAATAAGCTGAAGAATGATATCGTCGGTCAGATAACTGATTTCGTCAAGGATTTGCAGGATGCTGGGACTTACCAGCAGACGATGGAGAAAATCCGCACCATGAACGATGTGGTGTTAGCTTTTGATGCCTTGGGCAAAAGCGCAAAAGAGGGCGAGGATGGCAAACTCATTCTTTCAGAGTCGGATATAGATACTTGGAGCGAGAATGTGGAAACACGTTTTGGAAAAGACGGCGTGCTGAATGCTTATCGCAAGGCTCGCCTGGATGAGTATGACAATACTGAACTGCGTTTGCAATTTATCCTCTACGCCAATAATCAGTCGTGTATGGAACGTCTGGATAAGTATTGCAAAGAGGCATTCTATGAATATTACGATAAGTATCGTCAAAAGTTAGAGGATTTTGGGGAGGAAGTGAAGCGTGAATATGAGAAGATTGTAAAGGCTCACGTATCTACTTTGCCATTCGATTTAACCTTGCCAGACTTGATGGTTACGAGCAAGCATCCTGAAGGAACAGCATTTACTGATCATTTATATGTGGATGGAGAGGGGAAGGCTGTATTTAAGTTGAATGAGTGGGAGCAAGCTGTACTTGATGTGGAACAGAAAAAAGAAGGTTTCGTTTGCTGGGTGAGAAATGTTCCTAATAAGAATGGTTTTCTATGTATTCAATATCTTAATGGCGACGAATTAAGACCGCATTTCCCTGATTTTATCGTTGTGCGTCGTGTGGATGAGCAGTTTGAGTTTGTATTGCTTGAACCTCATTATACTGGCTATGCAGACTCTGTTCCCAAATTGAAGGGAATGGCAGCATATTCAGAGCGTTGTTCTGCTATTAAGCGTAATGAGATGATGCGCATTGTGGATATAGCGACAGGTAAGAAAGTGCAATCGCTCAATGCAGCTTCTTCCTCGGTTCGTAATGATATTAAGCATTTGATGAGCCAAGATGATTTGAACAAATTGTTTATAAGGTATAATAAATAGAGAATCAGGAGGCAATGATAAAGTGAGAGTCTTTGCCTCCTGTTTTAGCTTTTTAGTTCTTCAAGCACCCAATAGGCACCGCCGTATGCGGAACCGCATGTACGGTGGTGTGAGAGGTCGGTAAATGCGAAAATAGGAGATAAACGCCTACGATTAGTGTTTACCTCCTAATCGATTGTATAAAAAAAGTCCGCCTCTCTTTCGAAAGTCGGACTCTTAAATTTTTGAGTTATTTT
The DNA here is from genome assembly GCF_025151535.1 of Segatella copri DSM 18205. Lineage (NCBI taxonomy): Bacteria > Pseudomonadati > Bacteroidota > Bacteroidia > Bacteroidales > Prevotellaceae > Segatella > Segatella copri. The sequence goes on along the minus strand of NZ_CP102288.1, from coordinate 1,941,448 downwards.
TTGGGAAAAGTGGGTAGTGATGGATTCGAACCACCGAAGGCATAGCCAGCAGATTTACAGTCTGCCCCATTTGGCCACTCTGGTAACTACCCAAAAGCTTTATATCTCAAAAGCGAGTGCAAAGGTAATGCTTTTATTTGATATTACCAAATTTTTTCGGTATTTTTTTCTCTTTTCCTTCAAAAAATGTTCATTTTCCCCTATAAAATAGGTTTTTCCCCTCTCTTCCCCCTTTTACTTTTTTACCTTTTTACCTTTACCACATGTCTTCTGCGGTGTTTCCTCGACAGCCTTCTGTGCTTGTAATGCTCATATTTCTTGATGGCAACGAATACCGTGAGGGCAAGGACTACGGCTAGCAGGAAGAGCGAGATACCGATGATAATGATGAAGATAGAGGAGTAGAGTAGCATATGTTGTGCTGTCTTGTTCATTTTTGTTGAAATTTGCGTGCTAAGTTACGCATTTTTCGATAAATATTGAAAGAAACAAAGAAAAAGTTGTATCTTTGCAAACGTTTTGTAGTATCTGATATACAGAACTGAATAATTATTGAATAAATATACATACATGATTGTTACAATAGAATGGATGGAGGAGTGGTTCAGGCGTTTCGACCAGGAATATTTCGGGGGAAAGCTGCCTGTTCCTGAACTCGGACTTACTCATGCCAAGACTCGCTTGGGGCAACTTGCCTATAAGCGGGCCTCCAGATGGGGACGCACCAAACTCTACGATTTCAAACTCTCCATGTCTACTTATTATGATATGACCGACAAGCAGGCAAAGAGTGTCTTGCTCCACGAGATGATACATTACATCATCGGTTATACGGGACTGAAAGATACCTCGGCTCACGGGGTTGTGTTCAAGGGGCTGATGGATAAGCTCAACAGCCAGTATGGCTGGGATATCAGAGTATCGACATCCACCAAGGGCTGGAAGGTAAGCGAAACCGTAAGAAGCAGGAAAGAGAAGAAGGGACCGCAAATCTATCTGATGCTTGCCATCGAAATGAATGATGGAAGACATTATCTCTCGAGAGTGAATCCGAGTTTTGCCCGTCGCATCGAAAATCAGCTGAAGACGGTCAGGGAAGTGGTTTCTCATCAGTGGTATACAACGATGGAGAACTATTTCGAAGACTATCCGCAGGTGCGCAGCTTGAGAGGAAGGCGCATCTCGAAGGCCGATTTCGGAAAGTTGCTCAATGTGCTCACTCCCTTTCAGCTGTAATGCCAGATGAATGTATAAGAAAAAGAATAACCAAAACTCATTAAAGATATAAAATGAAAGAAACCTGGAAAATGATAGCCCTGCTGGCAATAGCCATTGGAGGACTGCTGGCTTATGCCTTTCTTCCAGAGCAAGTGGCTGAAAACATTCCGCTGAAACAGATTGGAATGGATGCGCTCACCGGTAAAAGCGAGGCAGAGCTTACTGAAGAGGAAAAGGCTGACAGCATGATAAAGGAACCCGTGGATACGGCGGCGCAGCGAGTACTGATCTTCGGCGACTCGATGTCGGAATATCTAGGTCTGCGACTGGCTGATTATGCCAACAAGAACGGTCATAAACTCACCTGTATTACCTGGGTGAGTTCGGGCACCAGAAACTGGGCTGCTACCGATACCCTGCAGCATTATATCCAACGTATAAAACCTACCCATGTCTTTGTATGTCTGGGCAGCAACGAACTGTATACGTCTGATATGAAGGGATGTGAAAAACGCATCCGTGCCATCCTGAGCAAGATTGGTAATATTCCGACGATATGGATCGGTCCGCCAAACTGGTGTGAGGATAATGGATATAACAAACTCCTCCGTGAGGTGATGGGACCACGAGGCTATTATCCTAGCTACAAACTTGCCTTCGAACGCCAGAAAGACGGCCGGCATCCGACTATGGCTTCATCTGCCATGTGGATGGATAAGATTGTAGAGTGGATGAATAGCGGTCATTGTGTGCATCCGTTCCGATTGGAAAAGCCGGATAAGCGTGACCGCAGATACAGACAGATTACCATCTTGCCTCCTGGAACCAAACATAGGGCAGACAACACGGCTATGAAGAAGGATTCTCTTTCTATGCCTGTTGAGGGAACTGTGCCTGAAACCACAGAAAGTCCTGCTGCAACCAAGGTACCTGAAACTGCAGGAAAAACGGCTCCGGCTGCTGCTGACAAGACGGTTCCAGCGGTAAAGCATGTAAACCATAAAGACTCCATATAAGAAAGAGTTCAATAAATAATATCTTCAGAACAGACAAATGAATTATTCAACATTCGAAATAAGTGCCTTGTGGCATTGGATAGAGCGGCTGTTTGTTTATCAGGCAGATTCTCCGCTGATGATGGGCAGCATTCCGTTTGCGCTGCTCTTCATCTTCTTCCTTGCCATTTATACCCTGCTCAAGAGCTATTCGCGCACAGCCATGATGATGTATGTCATCTGCTTCAGCCTTTTCTTTGCCTATAAGGTGAACGGAATGGTGATGTGGATGCTGCCGCTTACGGCTTGCATCAATTATGCCGTAACCCAGGAAATGAGACTGCATGAGGGGAAGGCGCGCAAGGCGCTGCTCACCTTCGTGGTGCTTGTAGACCTGGCTCTGCTGTGCTATTTCAAATATACCAATTTCATCATTGGCGATGTAGTCAACGAGATGTTCAGTACCAACTTCTCGCTGCAGTCTATCGCTCTGCCTGTAGGTATCTCGTTCTATACCTTCCAGGCTATCAGCTATGCGGTAGATACCTATAAGCGCAAGTTTGATATGGAGGTAACGCTCCTGGAGTATTGCTTCTATCTCACCTTCTTTCCGCTGCTGATGGCGGGTCCTATCACCCGTGCCGCCAATCTGATACCCAGACTGAAACGAAACGAACAGGCTTCCAGCAGAATGCTTTGGACGGGACTCTTTCTCATCATGCTGGGACTGGTCAAGAAGAATATGCTGAGCGATTATATCGCACAGTTCAACAACTGGGTGTTTGATGCGCCGCAAACCTTCTCGGGTTTCGAGAATCTGGCAGCGCTCTTCGGCTACCCTGTCCAGATTTTCCTCGATTTCTCGGGATACAGCGATATGAGTATCGGTGTGGCAGCCATCCTGGGTTTCTATCTGCCCGACAACTTCTATTTCCCTTACCGCTCACTCTCGGTTACCGAGTTCTGGCGTCGCTGGCACATCTCGCTTTCCTTCTGGTTCCGCGATTATGTGTATATTCCGCTGGGTGGAAACCGGAAGGGAAAGGTGCGCATGTATTTCAACAACTTCCTCACCATGCTGGTGGCAGGTTTGTGGCATGGCTCTTCCTGGATGTTCGTCATCTGGGGTGCTCTTCATGGTTTCGGACTTGTGGTGCATAAGTTCTTCAGCCGTCAGTTGGGCATAAGCATTCCCCGTACGCTGGCTGGCAATTCCCTCAGCTGGCTCATCACCTATTTATATATATGCTTTGCGTGGTCGTTTTTCCGTGCCAAGGATTTGGGTGTGTTGGGGAAGATGTATGATAAGGTGGCAAATGATTTCAGTATCGATTATCTGGTGCCTTTCTTCCATGCCCGTCCTGCCTGGACGCTTTGCATCATCGGTGTCATGCTGAGCTATCTCTTTACCGAGCGCCAGTATCACCGTCTTCAGGCGCGGTTCATCCTTCTGCCTTGGGTGGCTAAACTGCTGCTCTTCATCATCTGTCTGCAGATGGTGGTGGAGGTTTCCCAGGAGAGTGTACAGCCGTTCATTTATTATCAGTTCTAGTTTCGATGGTTAATATTAATATATATATTTGAAGTAACAGACATAAACAGTAAAATTGTATGAAGAAACTATTATTCTTTTTGCTCCTGATGACGGCTGTCGTCGGTAGAGCACAGACATCGCTTGACTTGCTGCCTGTAGGCACCGAGGCTCCCGACTTCACGATTACTGACAGTAAGACGGGTAAGAAAATCTTCCAGCTTTCAGATAAGAAGACTCAGAAGGATAAAGACGGAAAGACGGTTCCGGGTGTCTGGACCGTGCTCGATTTCTGGGCTTCCTGGTGTCCTGACTGCAGAAGAGACATGCCGATGGTGAAGGCTATCTATGACAAATACAATACCAAGATCCAGGTAGTGGGTGTTTCTTTTGATACCGATGAGGCGAAGATGAAGAAATATCTGGGCGATAATCAGTATAGCTGGTTGCAATACTGTGAGTTTAAGAAATGGAAGGAAACAAAGATTTCCAAGGATTATCACATCTCATGGATTCCAACCTCTTATCTGATCAATCCGGAAGGTAAGGTTGCATTCTCTACCGTGAAGGCGGAGGAGATGATGAAGAAACTGGATTCGCTCGACCAGATAGGAGCATTGAAACCTGCTCAGATGCAGACTGCTCTCAAGAAGGTGTATAATGAAAGCATCGATCCGATAGCTCAGATTGATGAGGCTTTGGCTAAAGCCAAGAAGAATGGCAAGTTTGTTATCTGTCAGGTAGGTGGTAACTGGTGCCCATGGTGCTTGAAGTTTGCCGATTTTGTAGAGAAGAATGCTGCGGTCAACAAGATGGTGAATGATCATTTCGAATATATTCATGTGAACTACAATCGCAGAAAAACTGCCGGTGATGCGGCGGTGAAGAAGGCTGAGCAGCTGATGAAGCGACTGAGCAATCCTCAGCGTTTCGGATTCCCGGTCTTTGTGGTGCTCGATGAAGCCGGAAAGGTTCTCCATATCCAGGATTCCAGTTTCCTGGAAGAAGGTAAGGGATATAACGAAGAAAAGGTGCTCAGATTCCTGAAGAGCTGGACACCTCAGGCTATTAAAGGATAAAGAAAGAGGGTGTGTCATTAACTTATGACACACCCTCTACCTGTTTCATATCGTAATTTTATGCGTTACAAACCTCTTGCTTTCAGGAATCCGGAAGCATCTGGCTTCTCCATACCTGTAAAGTCGGTAAACATTTCCATCTGGTCCTTGGTGTTGCCACGGCTCAGAATCTTATCGCGGAATGCCTGACCAACGGCTGGATCTAAGGCACCATGCTTTGCAAAGTAGTCGGCGATGTTCACAGCCAGCACCTCTGTCCAGAGATAGCTGTAATAGCCTGCAGCATAACCGCCGCCCCATACGTGGTTGAAGTATGATGTGCTGTAGCGAGGAGGAATCTGGGTGTTGAGCAAACCGATGTTGTGAAGCTCTTCCTTCTCGAAGGCGCCTGCCATATAAGGTGAAGGCACCTCTTCTTCGCTAATCTTGTGCCAGGCAAGGTCAAGACAGGTTGCAGCCAGATTCTCGCCCAGTGAATAAGCGGTCTGGAAGCTGATGCTCTTCAGCATGCGCTCTTTCAGATCGGCTGGCATCGCAGCACCGTTCTCGGTATGACGGGCGTAATGGTCGAATATCTCCGGAATAGAAGCAAACGATTCGTTAAACTGGGATGGCATCTCTACGAAATCGCGGGCAACAGCTGTTCCTGACAGGGTATTGTACTTGCAGTCGGAAAGGATTCCGTGAAGTGCATGACCGAACTCATGGAACAGGGTAGTAACCTCATCCCATGTGATGAGAGATGGCTGACCCTCCGGTGCCTTGGCGTTGTTGCATACATTATATATGATAGGCAACTGGCCGCGCTGCTTACTCTGCTTGGCAAAGGCGCTCATCCATGCACCGCCACGCTTGGTAGGACGGCGGAAGTAATCGCTGTAGAAGAGGGCGATTGGCTTGCCGTTCTTGTCGCTTACCTCGAATACCTTCATGTCTGGGTGATAGGTTGGAATATCCTTGCGCTGCTTGAAGTTCAGTCCGTATACACGATGGGCGGCATAGAACACACCGTTCACCTGTACGCTGTCGATGTTGAAGTATGGCTTGATCTCATCATCGGTAATGTTGAGCATCTCCTTCTTCATCTTCGCAGAATAATAGAATCGGTCGTATGGCTGCAGCTTGAAGTCCTTGCCCTCCGTCTTCTGGGCATACGCTTCTATCGCCTTGGTTTCAGCATCAGCCTTAGGAGCATATTCCTTGATGAGCTGCTTCAGAAAAACATCCACATTCTTGCTGTTCTTAGCCATCGTCTTTTCGAGCGAATAGTCGGCATAGTTGTCATATCCCATCAGCTTGCCCTTCTCGGCACGCAACTTGGCAATCTCGGTTACGATAGGGAAGGTGTTGAAATCAGGATTGGTTCCGTCGGCACGGTGGATGCTTGCCATATACACCTTCTTGCGCAGTTCGCGGTTCTGGAGATTGGTGAGGATAGGCTGCTGGGTGGTGTTGATGATGACGATGCAGTAAGGTGCCTTGCCTCCGCGGCTCTCAGCATCTTTCTTGCATTGTGCAATGTCTGCATCGCTCAATCCGGCGAGTTCTTCCTTGCTGTTCACCCAAACCACGGCGTTGTTGGTAGCGGCAGGAAGAAGGTTGCCCCATTCCTGCTGCAACTCAGAGATGCGGGAGTTGATCTGCTTCATGCGCTCCATCTTCTCGGCAGAAAGGAGGGCGCCTGAACGTACAAAACTCTTATAGATAACCTCAGTAAGGCGCTTGTCTTCGCCCTTGAGTTTCTTATATTCATTATCGTAAACATACTTGATGCGCTCGAAGAGTTTCTTGTTGAACGAAATCTCATTATCGAGTTCGGTCAGCAATGGGGTAGCCTTCTTTTCGGTTTCGGCGATGCCCGGAGTTTTGTGGGCGCTGGTGAGACCGAAGAAGATGTTAGTCACCTTTTCGAGCAGCGTACCGCTCTCCTCATAGGCGAGGATGGTGTTCTGGAAGTTAGGCTTCTTCTTGTTGTTTACAATCTTCTGGATGTTGGCACGCTGCTCCCTGATAGCCGCTTCGATGGCTGGCAGGTAGTCGCTTTCCTGAATCTTGCTGAAGTCAGGAGCACCGAATGGAAGACTGCTCTTTGTTAAAAGAGGATTCTGACGGTTACCGCCCGCAGTCTGTGCGAACGATGAGGCTGGCATCTGCAGGAGTGTTGCGGCCAAGCCCAGGGTAAGGAAAGTCTTGTTAAGTTTCATTATGTTTCTTTGTTTATTTGAAATTCTTCTGCAAAGATAATCATTTATTTCGGATTATCGCATTTTTATTCATATTTCTTATGGAAAATCAGCAGACAGATGGCTCCTGCCAATGCCATCGGCACACCGATAAGGGCAGGGAAGTTGTATCCCAATCCCATCGCAACAGGAATTCCACCGAGGAAGGCTCCCATGGCGTTACCCAGATTGAAGGCGCCCTGAATGCAGCAGCCGCCCAGCATTTCGCCACCCTTGGCATGCTTCACGATGAGGAATTGCTCAGGCGATCCGATTCCGAAAAGACAGGCGCAGCAGATGAACATCAGTACTACAGATACCCAGCCGAAAGGGGCGAGGAAGAAGGTGAGCAGAAGTGCCGCTGCCGCCAGAAACTGGAGATAACAGGTAAAGCGGCCCGGCTTGATGCGGTCGGCAAGCAAGGCACTCACCTGATTGCCTACTACCATTCCGCCGCCTGCAAGAATCATCAGCAGAGAGATGCTGGCTGCGCTGAATCCGCCTTCCATCTGAAGCAGCGGCGAGATATAACTGAACCAGCAGAGGATGCCGCCATTGCCCAGAAAGGTGGCGGCGATGATGAGCCACGGAGCCTTGTTGCGGAGGAAATGGAACTGTGCCTTCATACCGTTGTTTGGCAGTGCTTCTACATCCGGAACCCATCTGTGAATCATATATAAGGTGATGAGTCCGAGCACGATACAGCTGACAAAAGGTACTCGCCAGCTGAACATGTGACTTAGGAAGGTTCCCACCGGCACACCCAGCAGATTGGCCACCGGCATACCTGCGCACATCATCGCCACGGCATTGGTTCCCTTACCCTCTTTGGCAATCTTCACCGCTACGATGGTACCCGTTCCGAAGTAGGCGCCATGAGGCAGACCTTCTATAAAGCGGGCGCAGAGCAAGAGCCAGTAGTTAGGTGCTACTGAGGCGATGACAGCTCCGAAGGTGATGAGCGAAGTCAGGAACATCAGGATATTCTTGGGTCTGTATTTATGCATGAGTATCAGTGAGAAGGCTCCGGCGCAGACGCCGAGTGCATAGATGGAGATGAGATGTCCTGCTTCCGGGATGGAAACGTTCATGTTGTTGGCGATGTCTGTGATGATGCCCTCGATGATGAATTCAGCGATGCCCAAGGTAAAGGTACCCAGCGCGAGTGCAAATAGTCCTTTTTTCATTTGTTTTGATGAGTCAATATTATCCTTATAAAATAGTTTCTCTCTTATTTTATGTCTTTGTAAGACAATAGTTTCTTCTATAATTTTACAGTTTCTTTTTGATGTTATTTTTCGAAACCGCTGTTTCGGAAATGGCGGTTTCGAATGCAAAGGTAATAAAAATGCCTGAATATCAGCCTGTTTGTTTGCTAATTTAAGTTTTTTTATTTGTTTGCGTGCTTCTTGTTCCGTCTCAATGTGGCAGGTTCTAAAGACAACAATGACTTGAATGGTATCGGTAACCTTCAGCAGCGTGATGGCTATAAGGCTCGCATCCTGAAAGATGGCGAGAAGGTTGAGAAGAACACTGGGGAGAAGTGTGACCTGATGTAATGTTCTACGTATGGCGCATCAGGCAAATAAGTATAAATAGGGAACGCAGCGCGTTCCCTATCTGTTAGCCCCACTCCTTCTTCACATCAAAGCAGGGGCAGGCTTTGTTGGCAAATTCATTATGACCATGAATCGTGGCTAATGGATATTCCTCCTTCAGCTGCTCGATGAGCGAGCGCATTGCCGCTTTCTGGTTTCGGGTTCTTGTATCCTTCGGCTTGCCTTTCTTCGATAAGCCGCCGATGTAGCAGACGCCTATACTGATGGAATTATGGCCCTTGCAATGGGCGCCAACCTCCTCTATCGCACGGCCTACATGAATGCTGCCGTCACGATAAATCACGAAATGATAACCTATGCAGCGCATTCCGCGCTCGCGGTGCCAGCGGTCAATATCCGCTACGGTGAAGTTGCGACCTTCCTTGGTCGCACTGCAATGAATGATGATTTCCTTTATCTTACGCATGATATTGCTATTTTAAATTAATGAATGTTAGGGTGGAAATCCTAAAATGCTATCGAGATATCATCACTACCCCAATCTATGATACGCAACTTGATACACTCCATCTTTTTAGAAGCCTTCCTTAATCGTTCACAAAGTCGGTCGAAGTATTCCTGAGAATGAATCACCAGCCCAGAGGCTACAGCCTTACCCAGAATGATGCATCCATATTTCAGCGTCATCGGACCATTTCCGGGTTTGAGACAAGGAGAATTGATGCCCACTTCCCAAACAGCCTGTCCCTTCCTCAGGATAACAGGCATTTTCCTACTCTTTTTAGCTATAGAAACAAAAGCTATCTCATAGTCTCCTGCAGGCAAATAACGCTCAGGATGTTCTATGGTATTACAAACTTTCGTACCCTTTATTACTAATGTGCCATCTACTCCCCATCGGGTAAAGCGACGGCGATAAATGATTATTTCCATAAATATTGAAAAATAAAATTGATTTATTGATAGGGTCATCAAGGATTTCGTTACTGAAAATCCTTAATGACCGAAAATGACCGTGACCGTTAATGACCGGATGTATTAATAGTCACTTATTTTGAACCTCTATTATACAGTAGGTTGAACCTTCTGATAACGCATATCGGGCAGCACACCTATCAATCCCTGCCGCTTCCAGTTTTTCAACATCTGTCTAACAACCTCACGAGTTACGTTTGCCCCCTTTACTGCAATACTTTGCTGCAATGCCTGCTCGAAGGAGAAAGTAACGTCAAGCCGCTCGAAGATGGAATCATTTTTGCCGCGTCGGGAACGATCATAAGTTGTCTGACCGCAATAACTCTTGGATGAGAATGCATCCTCTATGCGACTACGGAAGAAGTAGAGTGCATTGTCCAACTGATAATCTGCCAGGATATTGAAGGCTTCGAGCATGGTTGGTGTCTGCGTCTTTACGATCATTTCCTTCCATAACAGCGGATTCTGTTTCAGCTGCTTCTCGGCACCCTGGAAACCATGTTTCTGAATCAGCGTCTCGGCCACCTTACAGAGCATGATGCAGGTCATCATTCTCATCGTGGTAGGACAGATACGGAAACGCTGGCGGGCTTTCACCTTGTCGTCATTTTTCATGGTCTCCAATCGTATCTGTTCCAGCCACTCCCTGCCCTTATTCTCCAACTTAGGCAGAACCACCTCGCCCTCCATCAGGGGCAAGAGATGAGCTATCTGCCGTATGTGCTCACGTTGAGTTTCGGTCAGCACAAAGAGATTGTCTGTAAGCGGAGTGAACGTGTTGTCCGGCGTTCGCGCCACGACAATACGGCTTTGGAAACCATCCGTATAATTGTTCACTACTCGATAGAGTGCATCAGGCGTTCCGCACATCACAACGTTCCACAAAAGATGTTCGATATGAACATTCACCGCATCTGCACTTCTTGCCTCGCGCTCATAGCTTGTTCCGTCGTAAGCCTGTCTCAACATAACTGAAAAGTCGCTCATCGCCGATTTCCACTTCTGTGCTACAGTGTCAGCTTCCGGAGTGAACGAGAAGGCGTGCTTGCCTTCAGTATTAGCCAGTCGTTCTGCAAGATTCGCCACCGTATTATTTAAAGTAAGACATCTTACAGGCAGCTTTGGTTCTTCCGGCTGCTCCTTCTTATTCTTAGCCGCACGCTTCTTGGCTCTCCATTCATCCTCCTGCTGCTGATACATTTTGTCCATCTGTTTCACTTCCGAAGTCCAGGTATCAACCACGGGGTCAATACTTCCTTTACCCGAGGCGAAATCACCGGCGATGTAGGAGATAAGGTTCAGCGAGTTCATCTTGCCGTGAACGGAAACCTTCACGCCAGTAGCAAGCATTCCGATTGCAGGACAGATGGCTGTAATCACTGGCATTGCCAGAGCCGGCCCAACAGCACTGATGGAATCACGCACGCCTTGTGGCATCTTGGGTAAAGCATCGTAATAGAACAGATCATCCTTGGCGTTAGCTTCGTCCAAGGCATTCACCAGCGCCTCGCTGTCTTCATCTGCATTCCCGTTTGAAGCCCCCAGTTTCAGTTTCTCCTGCCTCAGCGCAGCCAGCACATCCTTCAGTCGCTTAGGCATTTGCGTGATTTTCTCGTTCAATGCCGAGTTGATGCAAGCCATTTTTTCCTGCTCGGGAAACCCATCGTAGCAGGGAATAATCTGAGCCAGCAGATTGCGGTCAAAACCACAGATGTGGCGCAGGTTCACAGCCAGTTCAAAGGTCAACGTATTGCGGTTGGAGCGCATCGGCTCCTGCCCATCATTATACATCTGCCACCACTTCTTAATGATTTCCCCATAAGGAATCCCGAGATAATTGTCCTGAGCAGCAGAAGTAGTTGAAGTAGCAGAAGTTGACGCAGCAGCAGAAGTTGACGCAGCAGAGGCTGAAGTAGCAGAAGTAGAAATTCTCGAATTCTTAAATTCCTGACCCTTAAAACCCCCTTGAGAATCCTTCTTGAATTCTTCCTTCCAGGGCTCATAATGCTTGTTTGCCTTGTGCGCTCCTTCCGGCAGTTCCTCGTTTCCGTATCTTTCACGCTCTTCCAGGACTTTCCCTTCAGCTGCCACGGCAGCCTCATCGTATTCATCCTTGAAGAGCCGTGGCGAAAGGAAGAGCAAATCTTCGTCATCCGATGTAGTAGTGAAATAAACCCTGTTAATGTCGTGAGCCGAAGTATCCATTTCGCACTTGAGCATCGTAGCAATCCTCACCTGATTCTCCAGAACCGTCTTGCCCTTTTCGCGTTCAAACACCGCATGACCGCCTTGTCTTGCACTACGTTCCAGCATCAGCAATCCATACTTGTCCGGTTCTTTCAGCAGCAGCTTGGCAGCCTTGGCGAAAGCCTCCGGCTCATCCATATCAAATCCGAAAGCACCGCTTGGCAGTTTCATTCCCTTCACTACCCCTTGCGGATAATGGCCGGAATAATTAAACTGCACCAGTCTCCGTTTCGCAGCATCGTTTCCGGCACGAGCCAGGCGAAGATTCGCCTTCTGCTCATTGCTTCCACGCAGCTGCTTATACTCCTCTTCCGAAGTGATGGAGCGGGCAACCTTGTGCCCATTCTCCACCTTAATTAAATAACAACTCATCTATCTTATTACTTATCGTTTTAATTGATAATCCACTAAAGCATCAGCCCCTTCTGCTGACTCAACAGTCAGCGTTTGGGCGATGTTGAGTCCTTCATGGCAGAACACCTTCAGCGTGAGCTGAATAGCCCCGTCCTTGGTCTTGCTCAACCGACCATGCGCCAGTTTCTTAATCAGTTCCGACTGGCTTTTCGGCTTAGAAACTGCTACGAAATCAAATGTTCCGTCTTGCATTTGCTGAGCCACACCATGACGGCGAAAAGCTTCTACAACCCCCTGATTTACAGAATCAGGACTGAAGAGGAAATACTGCTTATCATCATAGTAAGCCACACCACCGAGCTGCACATGCTGGCAGCCGTTATTATTCACCTGCTGGTTATTAACCTGCTTCTTATTTGCTGTTTTCATAAATCTTAAATTAAAATTGAAGATGAACGAAAGAAGTGTCGTAAGTTTCAGTTTGCGCAAATTATCCCGGGACAATTCTCACGCCACCTATTTCAATTCAAGATTAATTACTTGCCAAGTTTCTCAATGTCCGTAACCAGGATATCCTGATAAACCTGACCATTATACTCACGGGTCGTGAAGCGGAGCGTAACCGCTACCAATGTTCCCGGAGCAAACTTACACTGGGCAATGTTGCCCAGCATTGCAGCAGCATACTGGTTCTCATACTTGCCGCCCATCTCTTGGAGAACGATGTTGCATTTCATCATCTGTCCGTTCTCACTTTTCTGACTCTGTACAGCGAATGCCTCACCCTGCTGCACCACTCTCGTTAGTATGTTCATAATCTATTAACTGCAAGACCTCGCCTTCCTTTCAAGGCTCATTAGTTCCAACTCCGATCTTGCTGAAAGCTGGTGCAAAGATAGCAAGTCTTTCCATGCACCGGAATACTTGGTGAAAGAATGCCCCCTCATCTTTTCACCACTTTTCTTTTCGAGCCTATTTCCTGACTGTTTTCTGATTGTTTTCAGCCTTTCATTCCAGCCTATTTCAACTCAGCTTCAAGAATGTTTTTCATCACGATGAGCAGGCTGCAGGCTCCTACTCCACCACAGGCCATTCGTTGCTCATATTCCTCATTCATCAAATCAAAGAAAAGTTTCAGATAGAATCGTTCCGTTGCTTTCTTCAGTTCCTTCCCGTCTCTGATACTTCTCAGAGTAGGAAAGTTTACGCCCTCATTGAGCTTTACCAGCTGGCTATGCGTATAGCCCAGTTCCACTACGGTCGCATAAGCAATGCCCAGCGCCGTTTTCTCATGCTTCTTATTATCTGCCATGATTCCTGATCGGTTTGCGAGAGAAGTCGTGGATCACCGATGGCCATCTTCAATCACATTGTGAGGTTCCTCGCCTCCGCTCAGGTTATTAACTTAAGTGCAAAAAAAAAGCACCCGACATCTTTTGTCGAGTGCAAAAATACAATAAGGTATTGGGAATACCAAAGAAAACGGACGGACAGAAAAGTTGTCCGCTAGAGTCCGTTAAAACGGGAAATCAGATATGAAATGAGTATTATACTTTTCAAGAATATCTTCTATGATAGAACGCTTGCTCAAAACCTCTTCTTCATCAAAGCATTCGCCTGTTTTTACAGGTGTGAGTTTGAATTTCATAAACTTACAGTAATTGGAATTAGATGATGCTCCTATATCTTTAAATTCTTCCCGCATCTCCTTCCATGTTGGTTTTCTACTAAGAGCTTTTTCTTCCAATAAGATAAGAATATAAGGAACATGTTCCTTACACTTATGTCCATCAATAAGCTTGTGTAGTTCTTTTAGAAATTCCTCTGCCTTGTATCGTGGATTTATTAGGCTACGGAAGCCCGTAACTCCTGCATCTTTTTCTTCTGCATTTTTTTTCAACATCTTATCAAGTTCTTCTGCTATAGGATATTCTTTAAATGCATTTAATTTAGCATTTAATAGGTTCAAAAAGTCTATTGCTTTAGATGCTTCGATAAGAAATACAGGCTGTAACAATCCTCTTTTAGATGCGGCAATATAATCCTTATATTTAGACTGTTCTATTTCTAACAATCTAAGAGATGATTCTATATATTTTGTCAGTTCTTCTTGTGTTTTAATCAAAGTTCTATACTGATCATTTATATAGTGGTAAGCACTTTTATAGTTATCTAACTCTTTAATAATATACCTGCCCTTCAGTTGAGCTATTTTAGCTTCATAATCAGCACAATATGTTGCAAATCTTATTGAAGAGTCACGCACTTTATCTTCAAGTCTTTCTATTATGCCACGCAACCTCTTGTTTTCGTTTTGACATAATAGCAGTTCATAATCATCCATATTTTTCTTATTTTAGTCTGAGTTTTGAAGTAATCATTATAAGATTGCTTCAATAAGTATTAAATAGTCAAGAGAATATAACTTTTACTAAACTAAAATTATAATTCTCTTGACTCTTTCTTGTGCCAAACTCTTTATAAGCCTAATCCGCTTTTAGAGTATAATCCATTATTATATATAGAAGTAAAACTGCGCTAAGCATAAGCCTGCTTGATAAGTTTACCTATGGTAGTATCCGTAAAAGTTCGCCAGATCTTCAATTCCACAGGCTTGTAGTCATCAAAGAGCTGATTTACGAACTGCACCTCAAATACCAGTCGGAGATCGTTTTTATCTTCTTCCGGTGTTCCCTCCTTGCGATAGCCGAGTCGTGCTATTCTGATAAGGAAGAGGTCACGTACACCCTTACCTTTTATATAAGGCATAAAGTAGAAAAGCTTGTTGAGAGCCACCGATGTAGGGAACTTCTTGCCTGTGTAGTAGATGGTGGCAGAGCCGTCAAGAAACATCTTCTCGTTGTCTTTCTTTACCAGCGAAATGAGTACATTCTTGGTTTCATCCACCATAGCTGCCTGCTGCGGCTTTCCACCATATTTCTCCCAATTAATATCATCGTGCACCATACTATTGTCAGTAATAGGTTCATCACCGTATTTTTCAAACAATGAGAAAAAATCTAATTGATGATACTCAACCTTCTTTTTTAATCTAACAGGAACTTGTGTCAACTTCTTTTCCTGCGTCTTATCAAAGATAAAGTATGCAAAATCACCTCCACCTTGCCAATTAGAGATATCTGATATTCCACCCTTTTCTCCCATTATTACACTTTTTAAACGATTAACAACCAATTCCGTCATTTGTTCGCCAATCTCTATACCGATATAGTTTCTTTTGAGTTTGTGAGCTACTGCCAGTGTCGTTCCTGAGCCAAGATAACTATCTAATACCAAATCACCTTCATTGGTTGCTATTTCGAGAATTTGCCTAATCAACTCCTCAGGTTTAGGAGTATCAAAAACTTTTTCCTGATGTGGAAACAATGACAATAAATGCTTTTTGGCACTATCAGTTGTCCCAAAATCATCACCAGCCCATAATGTTTGCGGAGTTAAACCTATTTTAGCTGTAGAAAGAAATTTTTTTATTCGTGGAGCATTCAATCCCTCTAACCCGAACCAGATGTTTCCATTAGCAATTTCTTTTTTCATACGTTCTTCGTTATATGCCCAACATCTCCCTTTAGGAGGATTAAACTCAATTCCTGCAGGCGAAACTATTGTATAGAACTGACTAGGAACAGCATGTCCCGCTTGGACGCTAGCACTTATAGATTGCCATGGTCCGCGGGGGTCATTATCGGGGTTTTTATATTTGCTATTAATAAAGTCTTCTCCAACGGGTAGTAAGTTTCTAGATTTCTTAAATTTCTTTATATCTTTTGCATACACCAATATATACTCATGATTACAAGAAAAAACGGCTCTATTTTCTCTTGTCTTGCGCTGCTGCCATACAATAGTTCCAGCAAAATTTTCTCGCCCCAATACCTTATCTGCCGCAACCTTCAAGTATGCCATTTCGCTATCGTCAATCGAAATCCATATACTGCCATCTTTTGTAAGCAGCATCTTAAGATACATTAAAACATAACTAATATCTTTGAGCCAGCTTGTCTCAGAGATATTATCATTATAGTAATGATACGAATCTCCATTGTTATAAGGAGGGTCTATATAGACACACTTCACCTTTCCGCCAAACTCTCCTACGAGTTCTGGCAAGATATCCTTATTATTTCCCTTAATGAGTATATTTTTACTATCGGATGTACCCATTGAGGAATTTGCTTCATATATAAATTTGATATTTGGCTTCATTTTATTTATTTGTACAAACTATGAGAACTTCAGCCTCATCAGAAGCATCTAGAAAATGCTCTGACGAATTTAACTTGTTATGCTTAAACACACCAGCAGAAACCACATGAACATGTAAGAAATATTCCTTAGCCCATGTTATAAGTTCCTGCATTGTAACCACCCGTGGGTGTGTTTTTTTCGTTTCATCATATGGTGAATACGAAAGTAAGAGATTTCTTTCTCCTTTTGATATTATCTCAAACATACTACGGAATGCTTCTGGAGCCTTACTCTTTATACAAAACGGTGATTGATGTCTATCCTTTCGATAAATACCATTACTAATATGCGTCTCACCATGAATATTTGTAGTAGATAACTCTGGCGAATCTCTAAGCGTGATAGTTTCCAACACATGATAGAATCTGCTATAATGATCTCGCGTATAAGGAGGATCTGCATATACAGTTTTTACAGTATTGGGCAATCTTCGTAAACATTCAAGATAATCTCCTTGCATCGCACAATAATCATGTTCGGATCTAGGTAAGGTCAAATAACGAAAAAACCATTCTTTATATAAATCCAACACACCTATGGTCTTGTCTTTTACAGCTTTATTGTACACTGTCTTTTTGATATTACCTTTTGAATCCCTAGCTTTTATTGGTTGGGCAAAATGCTTACCTACAGTATCTACTATATCACTTGCAGTACTTAGTAACGCTGCTAGATACAAGTCACGTTTATCTTGGGCAACATGTTCATTTATAACTTCAAGTATCATATCAATCCACACTGCTTGACGATATGAAAAATAGACCCCTCCATAATAACGACTTATCAAAGACTTCTCATTCAACAATCCATTTCTCTCAAGATTAGAATAAACCTCTTGAAGAGGAATACACAATGAAGTTCTTCTCTCCTCTATATGATAAACTTCAACAGAGCCATTTTCCAAAATCTCTGTAAGCATTTCCAGATTTTTCAACTCAATTGCTTGCTCTTCAATCTTAATAAGTGGAGAAAAACTATCGAGCAGTTTACTATCATTACATACAAGAGAAATAAAAATATCAATTTCTTCTTCCGTTATCGAATATTTCTTTAATATAGCATTGCTTATGATTTGAGAATACTTCTGAATATCACAAGATAATACAGAAAAATGATTTGATAGCTTATATGAAACACAGCCAGAGCCTGCAAATAAATCACAGACTCCCTCGCCTTCCTTTGTCACATTGAGAATATTTTCCTCAATGAAATCAAGAAGGCGGAACTTACTACCTAAATAATTTAACGTTCTAAAATTGTATTCCATATTTATATAATAAGTTCAGGGTAGAGTGCATGTATAGCCTCTACATCAACAATAACACGTTTTAATTCATTTGCGCGCTTAGATTTCGCTTCAAGCGTCAGATAATTCCTAATTTTGACATAAGCAGGATAATCTGGCATCAGAACCTGGTACAAAAATTCAGCATCGCCAAGCTTTATAAACAAGCCTATAGGACGTTTGCCATTTTTTGGATATTTCCTATCAGTTTCTTTGCATTTTATCTCAAACCGGAAATTATTACTCCTTACAGTTACGGCCTGCCTTATTTCAACACTACCCAAGGTACCGTCTTGTTCTATATTCATAAGTTCAATTTTGTAACTATTATTACCACGTTCTGCCCCGAAGAATTCCTCAAATATTTTTATAGGAAAATTCACCTGTTTCCAACGGGGACCACCTCCAATCTCAGCAATAAGTACCTGTTCTCCGATATTGCGTTCCTCCTGTGTTTGCTTATAAGAACTTGATGTTTCATGCCTAACCTTTACTTTGATTTTTCTTTGTTTACGTTTAGGAGTTAATCCCTTCGGTAACTGCTGAACACCCTTTTTTAGAAACGTGATTTTCTTTTCAACTCCATCGTTAGGAGACTCATCTTCTCCTTTATCATATCGTGCTTCACGTTCGGACTCAAGAGTGATTATTTTATCATTATAAAGAGCATCTATCAATTCTTGTGAAATAGGATAAAGATTAACTTCTGTCCCATTTAAGATTCCACCCCAGTAGTCATAAAATTTAGCCAAAACCGGATTACTTTTAATGTCCTTTATCATTAATGAACATTCTACATTCTGCACTAATCCTGGTATCGTAAGATTATTTGATCCAACTATCAGTGCAAAAATATCTTCATTTTCGAACAAATATACTTTAGGATGAAAAATATTAGAATCATTAGTGTGATAGATTTTTGAATCTACCCCCCAAGAAAGAACCTCTTCTAAAGCCTCCTTAGACGTACCTTTTTGATCAACACCAAGAATTACTTTAATATTGACACCACTAGCTTTAGCTTTGAGAATTTCTCCACTCAAAGCACTAACACCTCTATAACTTGCAAATGCAACAAGACATGTAAACGTAGAAAATCTACGAGACTTAAACAATCCTATCAGTTCTTCTCCAACAGATGAATTATCTTCAAGATTATATCCTTGTCCTATTATAATTGTATCCATAATTATTTATTCTTAAGTTATTACATAAAATTCTGCTCAAATAAATTCTCAGCAAAACTTTCTTCAGAATCCTCTAAAAAAATATGCTCACAACATAGATATTCCAAGTCTTCTTTTGATGCACTTCCAAATTCCTTTTTATATTCTTCTAAGGTGCTTTTGTCTTCATCCGCAAGATTTACTGTAGACGAAATCATCGAATAAGACTTATTCAGTTCTACTAAAACATCAACACCATTAACTATTTTATTATGCTTACAAGCAGCTATCAACCCTTCAGGATTCCCCTCAAATATGCTATTTATCAAAATATTGGTAATCTGACAGAATTGCCAAACTCCATCAGATTCCTTTTGCGCAAATCTGAGACTATCAGGATCTACACATTTCATTTCTTCAAAACCACACGATGCTTTTGAAGCATATTTTTGATTATTTTTAATCTGTTCTATCATATTTTTATTATTTTATTTGCACATTAAATGCAAAATTGTCCCAAAGTTACAAAATAAAAACGAAATAACTACATTTTATTATATATGTTAACACAAAAAAAGAGAAAGTGGGTAATTTTATCACATTATTCAACGGAATGATCAGATTCCCCTTGCACATATCTGCCTGATTTCTTCTGCTATCTCCTCTACTGATTTCTGTATGAGTTCGCTCCCATCAAAATCTCCTTCATCAAGAACTTCTCCCATTGCCTTGAGCAGACGAGCATAAAAGTTCTTGTCTCCCGTAAAATGCTGCCAAAAATCTGAACCGCACAACACTGGATAATGTGTAGCTATCGCCTTATAATAATCAGAAAGATTATCTTTCTCACCATATAAAACTCCAACTACGAGATCCTCAAACTGTAAGTCTGAACTTGGCTGGCTTATAAGAGGTTTGAAATGACAGAGAACAGAGGCAATATCATCCTTGTTTATCGTTTTGACTCCAGCCTTGAACTGACAGAATTTACGGCGACCGTCAACAGCATCAACAAATTCGAAATCAATACCATCAAAATTGGATGCTCCTCCGGTAACTTCCTGAAGCAGGGAAACTAATGACTGAACATCTTGTTCGCTACTTGCATCAATAACCTTATCAAATATATGTGGATAAACTAGAGCCTTTGCCAAACTAGTTGGTTGAGTATTGCCACATAAGAATGCTGCAAGATAGTTGATTAGAAACGGATTTATATCAAAGCTACTCAGATGAAGCTTATTCAGATTCTTCAAATGATTAGGAATGATAATAGAACGGAAATATTGCTTTCCACTTTCTATAATTGCTTGTTTTTGCTGTTCTGTCATTTCCTTATATATTAAATTTTATATTTATAGCCTGCTTTTTATAGCAGAATTGCCTTCAAAGGTACAAAATAATTGCGAAACATCTACATTTTATTATAAATATTAACACAAAAATGTAGAAAAAGACTTACCTAGGGATTTTACCTTTTATACAAGGAAATGAGTATAAAAGCTGATTATGTAAATAATGCTTACCGCCCCAAACAGAGCAATATTAAAGGAAGAAACTATGCAAAGGATAATGATATAAAACATACTTAGGATAGCTGTGTTCGATATTTTTACTCTTCTATATAAAGAAGCAAAAGAACTGATATCAAAGTGGTTTTATAGATTTCCAAAGGGAAAAACGCAAAAATGCTCTTCCTCACATCAATTCATGCTCCAAAGAAAGGGCATTTATGGCTGAAATGAGAGCGAAGGGAAGGCGAAAAAGTGGGGCAAAGAAGCAACGATATTGTAGGAAAGGACGCTGACATATGTAGTTTATTCCCATACATTTATATACAGACAAAAAAAATAAATGTCTTATTATAAATCATTAATACAAAACAAATTACAAGTACAATACTAGCATAAAAGAGTATTAATTAAAGCCTCAGAATCCGGTCATTAATGCCCGGTCATTTTCGGTCATTAAGGTTTTCGGGGGGCGAAAAAAGAGCTATAATATAATATTAAAATATTTAATATATATTATAGGGGCTAAATGACCGGAAGTGATTTTTCTTAATGACCGATAATGACCGGTCACTAATGACCGGATGCAGCCCGTTGCCATGAATCTCTTCACCTACTCTCGAAAGGCTCCATTTCACAAGATTCCGGAAAACTGAATTCAAGTTGCCGGAAAAGTATTGCTTCCTACAGCGCTTTTTCGTACCTTTGCACCAGCAATCGAAAGAAAGCTATTTTGTACCTAAAGGCGGTCATCTATGAAGACCGAGACAGGGAGCAAAAGATGACAGGCGCCGGTCATCAATGAAGACTCTGAAAAGGACAAGAAAAAGCATCTGGGAAATTGTGATTTAATAAACTCTTTAAAGCATAACATAGTATGATTAATTACAGCATCGTAATGCGTAGCGTGAACGCAAATCTTCTGGAAATCAACCAGGCGAAGTCACGCATCAACCAGGCTAAGAAGGAGGGCAAGACCCCTGACCCAAAGGACCTGGAACTTGTGAAGACCGAGAAGCAGAATGCTTTCGCCATCTCGCAGTACACCGACATCATGACCATCGAGAAGTTTGCCAAGCACATTACCTCTCATGGCAGTGTTTATTCGAGAGCTGACATCAGCGCCATCCTCTACATCGCCGTAGACTGCATGCGTGAGATGTTGCTTGAGGGCAAGAAAATCCGTCTGGGCGATCTCGGTGATTTCTCTCTCCTTCTCACCTCGAAGGGGGCCGAGGATGCAGACAAGTTCACCGCTCAGAACATCACCGGTGTGAAGGTTCAGTGGGAGCCTGGTCAGGAGTTTAAGAACCTTCGCGATGACGCCGAGTTCAACCTCGTAGCCAGCCGCAGCGCTCAGGCAGCCGTTATCAAGGCGATTAAGGAGGGTAAGACCAACGTTGACCTCAACGCCCCAACTACTCCGGATAATACGCCTGGCGGTTCTACCCCAGGCGGTTCAAACACCGGTCAGACCGGCAGCGACGGCCAAGGCTCTGAATCAAGCGGCGGTACTACCGGCAAGGACGATACTGGCGACGGCCTTGAATAGCCCAAGGATAGACTGGCTAGGGTGCTAGCCCCTAGCCAAGCCTATCCGCCCCACAAAAAATTCAACATTCAACACTCAACATTCAACATTCAAAGAAAATGAAAGCGAACACTTGGAAAACAATTCTGCAGATAGCCATCAGCATACTGACCGCTATCGCTACTACGCTCGGAGTAACGAGCTGCATGGGATAAAGAACATGGAGTCTACCTTATTATAATAAGCAGACTCATCCATAAATAAATCGACCGCTCACCTCAATACGAGGAGAGCGGTCTTTTTCGTTCTACCGAGAATTCCGGTCATTAAGGTCACGGTCATTTTCGGTCATTAAGGATTTTTGGTGGCTCAAAATGCGAATACACTGTGTGCGCAATTGAATTGGAATGCAACGGTAACCTTTCCGGGCAGTATGCATATTGTATTTCATCTGCAATTTAATCTTCCCTCTTCATTTTTCTTCTCCCTATGTCAGTTTTTTTATCGCCACCGGATTGTAGTTTTGCAGCAGAATTGACAATAACTCTATATAATAAGGTATGAATGCAGAAAGAAGAGGGGTTAGGAGTCCCTGAAAATAAAATATAAGAGGAATCCATAAGATTTCTTGTTAAAAGTTTGGTGGTTCATCAGATTTTTACTAAATTTGCCATTGTATTAGTGACAGGGCAGGTGAAAGTCCTTGCTTGAAGTCGCTATGATGCAGAGAAACAAGATAATCTTGTGGACACGAGCAAACTATTCAGTTCTGTAGGTTGAAATCTGGTAAATTGAAACGTAGAAAGAACGAGGGAAAGTAGGGTTCGCACCATCTTTTTTCACTTATGAACCATTATGGACTTGTTTAGTTCGCAGATTTTTCTTAACTTTGCAGAAGATTAGCTGCACCTCAGCATAACATTCAAGCAAGCTTGATGATTCTGCTTTCGGTTTGCATAATCTTTGCAGAAGATTAGCTGCACTCGGCAATTTGAAAGAAAGCTTTCATTGCGCTCGTTTGCATAATCTTTGCCCCTTGAAAGTAAACAACTAGCTGTTTCGGCAGAAAAGCAGGAGCAGTTATATATAATGAACTTAAAAACAGAATGCTTATGAGCAAGGTATTTCAAGTAAAGCCTAAGCGCCTTAAACGCTCTAACGGTACAGTTCTCACTCCCGATATGGTAGTGACAGTAACAACCATGCAGCACACCGCCACCCCTTTTTACAATGGAGCCAAGGAGGTGCAAGAAGCCTACATGCGCATCTATGCTTTCGATTATAAGAAAGCATGCTGCAATCCGAATGATTTTGAATTTAAAAAGTTGGACTAAAAATATAAATAGATGAGAACGCCTAAAATGACAACATGTAAAAAATGCCATCGTATTTATAGTACGATGTCGTAAGTTTCTGTGTGTCCAAGTTGTGGTACTACAAATATTTGTTATACACATGTAATGAATGATGTGGCATCAGGGCTTAAGTTTTTAACCAAGATTTTAAAGAAATGAGTTAAATCAAATTTAAATACACTTGAAAAATGGCAAAAGAATCATTGAAAAATCTTTTTGAGAGTAAACAAGACAACCTGCGTGATTGTCTGAGGAATCTTGAGTTACCTAAAGATGCTCCAAAGATTGAGCGTATAGTTAGCGAATATCTTAACAACTTATTTGATGAGAATGGGGAATTCAGAATGCAACTGACTCAATCTGAAGACTATATTCTTCAGTCAGCTATGTCGTTGTTGAATGCGCAGCAAGCAATTCTTGTAGAACTTTCCAAAGCTAAAGAGCAGTCAATGCAGCCTAAAATAAAAGACAAGAAAAATGCTATACAATCTGAAGGGATAAGCAAGGAGGCAATACCTTATTCTATCGGTGCAAGTGCTGCAGGCGGTGTCATCGGCGGAGTTGTTATTGGAACTTGGGGGGCTGTATTTGGTTCCATAGCTGGAACAGCTATCGCTCTTTACTATGTTGCAAGTAAAGAGAAGTATACTTCCAAATCGAAAATACAGGCAGTTCAGCAGTCTGCATCTCAGCCAAGTCAAAATCTTGATGTGGAAAAATTTATACGAATAGTTGCTGGGGTATGTGATAGCATAGACAATCTGATAGAAACGTTTAGAGCACAGGTTAACCGTGTGGTTTCAAAATATGAACAGCAACCGAAAGCGACGTTGGAGACAAACTTTAAGTCATTATTGGAGGGAATTCAGTCTCTTATTGGCTATAAACGCACTCATGAAGCTACGGAGGAAAAATATGTTATAAAACTTCAACAACGCATAGAAGATTTGACAGAACTGTTGGATAATTATGACCTTGAAATTATAGAATACAATGGTGATAATATGAATTTGTTTGAAGAAAACATATCCCCTAATGTACAACACCCCCAAATGGTAGTTCCTGCTGTTGTTAAAGGAGAAAATGCTGTTTTGAAAGGAAAAGTTTTTGTCCCAGAAACTTGATGAAGGATTAAAAACATAATTGCTAATAGAAGATAATTTTAGAAAGATAAAAATGAGCTATGGAACATAATAAAAATATAGAATATATAATAGGAATAGACCTAGGACATGGTGAGACATCCGCAGCATTGTGTCCTACAGAATGGGATAAGCCTATAGAGCAACTTACACCGGCAAAAGACCTTGATATGGGAGGTAACAAGAAAGTTCTTCCTTCGGCCATTACCATTCTTGAAAATGGCGATGCTTACATTGGGGACCGTGCATTCCGTTCTGATATTCTGAAAAAAGCATCTGTTAATGTATGCTTTAAACAAGCTCCAAAAGATATTAATGGAGAAAAGGAAAAATTGATGATACGATTCATGAAAGAGGTCTATCGTACCATCATTGAGAATAACTCTGCAACATTGCATGATGGCAATCATAAGGTGTATATCGCCACACCTTCAGGTTGGGATACGAAGGAGCAAGAACTATATTTACAAATGGCATCTAAAGCCGGATTGCCAATTGCTGGTGTAACAAAAGAGTCAAGAGCGGCTTTTGTAAGAGCACAGGCTGATGTAACATCTGGTTTAGGACGCAATATCAGCAAGGGTGCTATCGTTTTTGATATGGGCTCAAGTACGCTTGATTTTACATATCTTAACCAGTCTCAAGGTTCCGAGCTGATTGATAACGGTTACAACTGTGGTGCTTCTGCTATAGAGAAAATCATTTTGCACAATCTGGAGGAAACTTCCGAGGTGGTAAGAGCTTTTGAGAAAAAATACCCAAAACTCAAAGATCGCTTGCAATTTGAGGCGAGAACTGTAAAGGAACAGGTTTATTTCGATCCTACTGCAAAGGTGAAGAAATTTGTCAATTTCGAAGAGCTTATTGATGATGATGATGATTTTGAAGATGAGCGCTTCAAATTGGCTTTTGTTCCAGGAGAGTTGAACAATATATTAGAGAGTGCAGGATATATCAAGGAGGTAGAGGATGCCATGATTGATTTCAAAAATAATTATATTAATGGTGCTCCTATTTATGGTGTGTTCCTCACAGGAGGTGCTTCTCGTATGGATATCATCAAGCCACTTATAGCCAAAGTGTGGAAAGTGTCTGAGGATAGCATCTATAGAGATCAAGACCCATCATTGACTATTTCACAAGGAGTTGCAGAGGTTGCACGTATTGACTTGCGTACCGAAGGAATGGACACTGGTCTTGCTGAGGAAATAGACAATGTTATCAAGCAAAATATCGTGTATAAATACTTTGCAGAAGGTTTTGGAGATGTATTGAAAGGGGATGTAGTTGATTCTATTAATTTTAGCCTAAATTGGTTTATTGGTGAGGTTAGCTACGACGGCTATGTAGAAGAAGACTTTTCTTTGGAAAATCTGAAAGATACAATAAAACAAGTTGTTGAGGCTGGAGTTGATGAAATCAAGGATGAAAGTGATAAATATTTCAAGGAAGCCTTTGAAAAAGCAACGGTAGACATACGTAAGAAAATTAATACTATAGTAGTAAATTATACTAATAAGGGAACAAAAATAACCCTTCCGACTATAAACTTCCAAAATATAGATATTAAAGGGATAAACTTGGATGGTGTTATAAAAGAAATCTCAAGTACTATAGATGTGTCATCAACAAACTGGCTTCAGTATGGATTAGCAGGAGCCGGATTAATTTTCGGCCTCATTGGTGCTAGTGTAGGATTTGCTCTTGGTAAATGGCTTGGTGGGGATAAACGTAGTGATGAGGAAAAACAAGCTGCTGCGATGCAAAAGCCTCTTAGTCATGAAGAAAGAGTAAACGTATACAATTCGATTGTAGAAAAAGGTGATGAAATTACTCAAGTTATCCATGATGCTGTGGACAAATCTCTAAGAGACAACAAGTTGAAATCGAAAATTCAGAGTATGACATCACAATTGTTGGGTGAATACAAGAAGAGTTTGGAAGATGCTAGAATCCTAATTGACTAATTTTTGAATACTATGAGTAATTTTAGTAATCCCATAGAGCCTGCAGCCAAAGCTTTGGCTGCAACGGCTTTATCGCAGACTCTTTCGTTCTGCATGGAGAGAAAGTATCTTGAAGGAATAAGTTTGTCTTCGTCTGCTAATCCTTTTCATTTGGAAGCTATAGATAGTACACTCAAAGATGAGGCGTATTGGCTACGTATCAAACAGGTAGGAAAGCCGTTACGTGATTCTGCAGAGGACTGTTTTACAGCTATTCAGAAGATACTTTATTCATGCTTCTTGCCAAACACCATTCAACTACTTTTTTTGGTGGAGGGTGATGGTAAAGAAAGTAGAATGTATGTTGGACTTCGTTCTGTTTCCGAATCTGTCAAGGCAAGAAGTTATGTCAAGGGGCTAAACGAATTTATCAAAGGAGCGTGGCCTGGCTTACAAACAGAATTGGTGGATGAATCGGATGACGGATTGGCGGGAATAAAAAAAGATATTGCCGCAGAAAATATCAATTACATCTATGCATTGACAGGAATTCCATCAATGGAAAGCCAGTACAAGTCTGTATATCCTGCAACTTTGGATAATCTCATTGCTGGAATGAATCGAAGCAAGCGGTATGCTTATTTTGTAGTAGCCGATCCTGTGGAAACTTGTGATGTCGAAGCTATGATTTACCAGTGCCGAGATATGAATGGGCAGGCAGAGTCATTGAAGTCAATTAACATCACAGAAGGAATTTCACAGGGAACATCATCATCACTTACTCATGGAACTTCTTCTTCTGTGAGTGAAGGGGTGAGCCATACTATTTCTGAATCAGTCTCGAAGAAAGATTTTTCCCGTTTAGGAAAAACCGCATTGTGTGCAACAGGACTTGGACTTGCTGCAAGTGTTTTCCCTGCAGCAGGAGCCGTTGTCGATGGTGTGGCAAATGCAGCAGGAGCAATCTTGCCAGGTGCTTTGAGTATGATAGGATTGTCTTCTATTGGAAATATTATCACAAATATCACGCCAACTAAAACTTCTGGTGTATCAGACTCTACCACCATCACCAATACCCATGGAGAAAGTAATTCAGAGACGATTGGTGTAAACGAGAGTAAATCTCATAGCATAAGCAGAAATATTGTAAATAAGCACATAGAAGCCGTATCAGAACATTTGTTTTACCACTCCAAGAGATTTGAAAGTGGCAAAGCCATTGGTCTGTGGAAAGTTGGCGTATATCTAATGGCCGATAAAAAGTCAGATATACAAGGCGGTGCTATGCAGTTGAGATCTATTCTAAGCGGACAAGAATCCATATTCGAGCCAATCCGTATACATGACATAACCATTGCCGTAGACGATATACGCAAAAACAGCCTTGCTCGGTTGTGCTCTCCTATTTTGATGATTGATAATCAACACGAACAACGTTTTGAACATCCTATGGGAAAGAACTACAAGGAATTAAAGACCGTCCTGACCACGAAGGAGTTGTCTTATCTTATAAATTTCCCTCTGCGTACTGTTCCTGGTATAAGTGTGGTTGATAGTTCGCCTGAGTTTAGTCTGAATCAAACAGAGACTAACAGGGAATGTATAGCCTTTGGTAAACTCTTGTATGGTGGGTCAATGACAGAGATAGAATATAAATTGCCTTTGGCTGTCCTTGCAAGACACACCCTATTGGCTGGAATAAATGGAACGGGAAAAACAAATACTGTGCAGGCAATTTTAAATGGTTTGAAAGACAAGATTCCTTTCTTGATTATCGAGCCTGCCAAGACCGAATATGTGGATTGGGCAATAGAATATAATAAAGTTCACAAAGATACTCCAATAGACATCTATATGCCAGGATGCAAAAAATATCGTGGTGTGTTCGTTCCTAAGCCTTTGCGTGTCAATCCGTTTGAACCGGTATGGCTAGATGCAACCCAGGACCCTAATGTGCTTTCCCATATTGATCGTTTGAAATCCACGTTTGCAGCAGCATTCCCTATGTACGATATTTTGCCAGTATTGATGGAAGACTTGATTTATACTATCTATCAGCAAAAAACTACCGACTGGTTAAGTGATGTTCCTGTATTTGGAAAGACCAAATCACCAACACTTAATAGTATGAGTGTGTGTGTGGATAAAGTAATAGATCACTGCCATTATGAGGAGCGTATTGCAAGCAATATGAAGGCTTGTCTCAACACTCGTATCAATTCTCTAAAACGTGGATGGCGAGGCGAGACTCTCAATTGCACAAAGTCGACTTCTTGTGAAGAGTTATATGAACGACCAGTTGTTATCAATCTCTCATATGTGGGTGATGATACAGATAAGGCTTTCTTCATGGCCGTTATTTTGCAACAACTTTATGAATATCGTCAAGCTTTAGCAGAAGTAGGACTTGTGGACTTTAACAACAACGATTGTCAGCACTTAACAGTTATAGAGGAGGCACATCGGGTGATGATGAAATGCGACAATCCTGATATGCCACAATATAAGTCGGCCTTGATGTTTTCCAATATGCTTTCTGAAATAAGGGCTTATGGCGAGGGTATGTTTTTAGTAGATCAGGTTCCTACTCGTTTGATACCTGATGCAATAAAGAACACTAATACAAAAATTACACATCGTTTGGTAGCAGAAGATGATTGTAAAGCTATAGCAGAGAGTATGGGAATAAGCAAAGAGCAACGTATGATAATTCCTAAGTTGTTGGTGGGGCAGTGTCTTGTCTCGACATCATTGAATACGGATAAATATTGGGTTCAAGTAAATAAAGTAAAATAGCAATGGTTGGATTAGATTATAATTATATTGATGAAACTGGAGCAAAAACATCATTAGATGATGTTGCTTCAAACTATGAATTGTCAAAATCTCAGAAAGAGTATCTTACCGAGTTGAATGTTTCGCCAGAAGAATTTAAAGAGATGTCAGATGGTCAAAAAGAAGATCTTTGTCATGATATTAGGGATAGATTGGAAGAAATCGAAGTTTATAGTGTTATGGCACAAGATAAGGCTATAAAAGATACATGCTGTTCTGAAATTTTAGGTGAGTTTAGACAACAAGTTTTCAAAGAAAAGTTGAATCAACTAAATGATTTGGAAAAAGCGACACCTCTAAGTATAGAGGTACTTAAATTAGAATGTCCAGAATTATATAATCAAGTACAGAGAATGAATTCTCGACTTGGAAATAATAATCCTGATGGCATTATGAATACAATGCAATATGCTCTATTGGAAAATGGGGATTTTGTAGCCTATAATAATATCAAAGCGTATTCTAACTCAAGAATGGTTTATTCCGAAGGGGTTGTTTATGCAAAATCAGGTGGAAGTAAAAATGGAGATAGTAATCTTAATGAGTTTATAAACACGCCTATTTTGCAGTCTGATACATTATATGTTATAGATGGTCGTTCCTTATATGAAACTGATAGTCAAGGAAGAATTCATAAAGAAAGTACTGTATATTCACCGGATTATGATGTAAAATTGGAAAGGGCTAGCGATAATCAGGCAATGATAAGAAACGGAAAGGATGGTATGGAAAATGATGAAAGTTCGCATACTGTTCCTAAATGTTTGGGAGGCCCCAATGAAGCTATAAACCAAACGCCTATGCTTAAGGATATTAATCATGGTGAAGGTTCTAAATGGGCTGATTGTGAACGGGAGTTAGTAAATGCTACAGATGAAGGAAATACATCTGTAGTAGAACATACTTTTTATTATGAAGGTGAGTCAAAACGTCCTGCTTCTGTAGAGTGTGATTTTATAATATGTACGGAAAATCAACAAACGTTGAGCTTTGACAATTCTATAATGGTAGAAAGTGGTTTGCAAGCATCGTAATTAAAGGCCCAAATAGTATCCGAGCAACATCCATAGAAATAGATGATAGGAATATTTCTGCTGATGTTACGGATAAGTCTTACGAAAAAATGAATTATAATGGATAAATTAGTAAAAACGCTTATGCAAAGATGGTATGATGAAAAATCAGCTTCTTTTGTTACAAATGCATTGGTGAAATTGCAAGAACCATTAAGCAAATGTCTTAAGAATTGGATAAATGATGCGACTTCGAGAGATGTTGTCGTTGGTGATTATTGTTATCTGTCTCATAAAAGAACGAGCAATGACGTATTCTGGAGTATTGCTAAAATTTGATTGGATCATGAAAGAGCATGCTATGGCTTTGAAAAGTTTGAAATTAAAAAAGTAAACATTATGCCTAGATTTGAAATAAGTGCACGTCATGAAATGTCTTTGGGACAAGGAAACTGGGTGCATAAAGGAGATTCTTTTAATATAAATATCACAATTCCAAACACCGTTCCAGGGAGCCTTTTTGGAAATTTACGAAATAGAGAAAGTATTGTTCGTCAGTTATATGCCCAAGGTATTGTTTTACCGACAAATAGTTGTTGGCTTAATGCAAATCATTGGGAGATAAAAATGAAGTAAGGTGATTATAGGTTTCTAAGACAAGAAATGTGGTAGATATGTCATTAGCCTATAGATTCGTTATGGGCGATAGGGGGCTATATTCGCTGAAAATAGAGCACTCTTACTTTTTTCTTGATGTTCTGTCATCATTTGACACACCTGTATAGTTACTTCGCAGCCGAAATCAAATGTATAACTATATAAGGTAATGTAACAATGGAAAAGAACATCAAGAAAAGAGTGTGTTGGTTGGCTGCGGTATTGAGTGCCGTGCTGGTAGTATTTTTTAATTTTCTGTCATATTTTGGTCTTTGCAGATAAAAAAGTTCCGGCAGATTTACCCGTTGAGCGATTGATGCAAGAGCATGATTCCAAACCTCAAAATCCAATCATTGCCAATGTGCTTTATAAGAGCAAGATTCTTGAAAGTTGGGGACGTGGTATTGGTACGATGGTAGATGAATGTAAACGTGTTGGATTACCTGCGCCAGAATTC
This sequence comes from Segatella copri DSM 18205, assembly GCF_025151535.1. Lineage (NCBI taxonomy): Bacteria > Pseudomonadati > Bacteroidota > Bacteroidia > Bacteroidales > Prevotellaceae > Segatella > Segatella copri. The sequence goes on along the minus strand of NZ_CP102288.1, from coordinate 1,910,104 downwards.
AAAACAGATGGTAATTTCGTGACTGTAGTCTTTAAATATAACCGTGATGGTGTTAACCTACAGTTGGTAAATAGCAATCCAACAAGTACCCAACAAGTACCCAACAAGTACCCAACAAGTACCCAACAAGTATTGGAACTTGTCGGAATATTGAAGGATGGAGAGTATTCTGTTAGAGAAATCATGTCTTTTTTAATGTTGAAGGATAGGGTGAATTTCTTGTATAAATACTTAACACCAGCATTGGAAGAAGGATTGGTTTCCATGAAATATCCTGATAATCCAAAGCACCCAAAGCAGAAGTATATGCTAACAGAAAAAGGACGAAAGATATTGGAAAAATAGAATGAATAGCAGTAATCTATGCGTTTAATACTTTTTTCTTGGTGTTCTGTCACCATTTGACATTTCTGTATAGTTACTTCGCAGCCGAAATCAAATGTATAACTATATAAGGTAATGTAACAATGGAAAAGAACATCAAGAAAAGAGTATGTAGGTTGGCTGCGGTATTGAGTGCCGTGCTGGTAGTATTATTTGGCTATTGGTTCTTCTTGAACCCTCATGGCTATTGGCAGAAGCAGAAAGAAGCTGAAAAAAATGAATACATGGAAAAGCAAATGCTTTGGCGGAAGTCGGAGAAGATGACCATGCAACAGATGTTGTCGGACATGACGCTAATGGCTAAGGGGGATTCGGTCCTGGTTTGTTGGCTAACTGGTCTCTCGCTTCCCGTTTATCGTGACTTCATTCATGGTACTGCACAACCTACAAGGAATGCTTGGGCTGAGACGAGATATTGGTATATGTCTTCTCTCGCTAAAGGCAGAGAATGGATGGAGGAACGTGCCAAGACGAGGATTCACAAGAGCCTGATCTTTGTGGAAACGAGTAGATTTCAGGTGCAGAAGGATTCCTTGAAGGATTATCGTAAAGAGAAACTTACTCCAACTGAGATTAGAAACAACAAAATGTATCTAACTGAACTTTCGCATATCAGGAAGTTAAAGGAGTTAAGGAAGTTAAGGAGTTAAGACGTATGTCTTGCTGCTTAAAAACAACGCCAAAAAGACTGTTGTCTTAACTCCTCAGCGACCGTAGGGAGCGATAACTCCTTTAACTCCTTTAACTTCTGAGCTTGCGAAACTTGAATATCTAAAAGATAATTGACTGTATAGATGAAATCATAGCATAAATAAAGTATAACGAAAAATGAATAAAATTATAGGGCTTCTTGTAATGGTTTTTATGTTCCTACCCTGGCGACCAATCGTTGCTATAGTGGCAGCAGTATTGTTTGTCAACATCGATGGTACGGAATTGTATGGATGGCAAGCTGGTTTGGCGCATGGATTGTTCTTCCTGCCTAATCTGGTGAGGCATCTCTTTGACGGCGATGTCCTTTTCAAGGCTACCAATTGTACTACAGGTTATCATGTTGCCTGGTGGATAGCTACAGTTGGTTCGTGCATCGGTTGGCTCGTTGATGCAACCTTCTCTTTTATGAAGGCATCGGCATTTGTAGGAAGTGATAAAGAATAAATAAATATAAATACGATGAACAGTATGGCTGATAATCAAAAAGTATATCAGGCAATCAAGACGATTGCTGATGAACTCTGCAAGGAGAACAAGACGTATCTTCGTGCAGATTTGGCTTTTGAACTGAAAAAGTATGGTATAGCTTCCGATTCCTCGGAGGTGAGTAAGCTGGTATTTGATGCCTACAGATATTTCCATGATAATGGCAATATCGCCATTGCTTTTGTTTCCAATAATTCACGTACAACCCTTGTGGCTGAATACAAGTTGAATGACAGCCTGGAACAGGGCAACAAGGAGGAGGCTTTGAAGATTGCCGAGACGGAACTGGCGTTGTCTTCATCTGCTTTGGAGCAGTTGAAAGAGCAAGTGGAATTGAACCTTAACCTGGTTCTTGCTAAGGGAACATCGAAGATGGCTGATATTGTCATGGGTACGAATGGCGTGAAAGATGTGAGAAGTAAGGCGTCTACCATGTTTGATAAATATACCAAGATGGTGGAGGCTTATCACTATGCTGAGGATAGCGTTCGTGGAAACATCGAAGATTTTACCTCCTTGCGTAGTGATATCGGGACGGTTTATCGTGATTATGCCCTGAAACTGATTGATATCTATGGCGACTCTATCAAGATGGTTTCACCAGACTTGTTCGACTTCAAGCGAATAGAGTGGCTGGATGTGGACGAGATGCTTAAGTATGTGGAGCTGGAATATAACAAGCTCACGGAGAAATGTGCAGCTTTGATTGGTGAGATTTCTGTTAGTTTCCGTACTTCCTTGCAGGGTTCTTTGCAGGCTTATAAGTCTTTGTCGAACGGCAACAAGTCCTTGGGCTTGGCGATGGCAGGACTGACCATGCTCGAACACTATATGGGAGCAAGTGAACGCGCTAATCGTTTGAAGTCTGATTTATCAGTTTTCCAGATGAGCGTGAAGCATGATGCCACTCGCATCAAGGCTGATATGGGACGATTGTTGGTAATCTGCAAAACGCTCAATGATGTGGTAATCCCGAAGGCGAATGTGTTCTTGCGTTATGGAGAAAAGCTGTTAGATTCTGACTTGAAGGCGACACTTGATGCTTTGTATGCGGATGAGACTATTCGTCCATTGGAGGAGCAACGAAAATGTCTGCTTCAGCAGATGAAGGCGCTGGACATGGAAATGAACGACCATCTTCAGAACATCGATGTCTATACCTCGCTGATTAATGACATCACCGCTACCTTGGAGTCTAAGCAGGGAAGCTATATGGAAGCGAAGGCGAAGAAGCCTTCCAAGCCTTTCTTCCTCGTCAACTGGATCACCTTTGGTATGGCCAACAAGAACTACTATCGTGACTTTGCTGAATGGAATGCGGTATGCTTCCCTCTTGTGAGAGAATACGAGAGCTATCAGGTAGATTTGAAGTTGGATAAGGAGGAATTGGAATCGCATCGTGAGGAACAAACCCGCATCAAAAATGCGTATGCCAAACTCTCCAGTGAACTGGATAAGGTTTCTCAGGAAATCAGAAGCAAGATAGTTTGCTCTGATGAATTGAAGCTGAAGATGCTGAAACATCTCCGTGATATGGTTGCCATGCTGAAACTTGGACGTGAAATCATGGAGAGCAAGATAGATGAGAAGTTGGTGCATACGGTCGATATTCCTGATTATAGGGAGGCTGCCAAACTTCCTGCTGATGTGGAGCAGAACCTTTCTCTGTTTACAGGAATGTTGGCAGACAATCTTCATGCCGACAAGGATATGGCTAAGAATTTGCTTGACGGGGTGGAAGCATATACGAAAGACCATAAGAAGATAGAGGGTAAGACCGCACAACAGAACAAACCTGCTGAGTATAGCGAGGAAGACTTGGCGCAGGTAACTGGTGCGATGGAACAATCCTTACAGAAAGGTATCGCTCTGTTTGATAGTTTCGCTAAGCTCAAAGCGCAGCAGCTCAGTGGTAGCTTGGCTTCGGCTGCATACGATAAGGAGTTGAAGAAACATGCTGATGAGTTTAAGCGTGAAATGGCTAAGATAGACAACAAGAGTGCTTATCTTCGTGAGGTGTTCAAGCGTATCAATCTGGCTGGTAGTGAGGAGGAACGTAAGCAAGCTATGGAGTTGATGAGCGACTTGAGCGGTTTCTCTCTTTCGGAACAGGAGTTCACAGAATTTATAAATGGTAAAAAACAAATAGAATTATAAGGCGTATGGAAAGTTCAAGAAGACAGCAGGCCCAGGCTGATTTGGGCATGGATTTCGCAAAAGAAGATCAAAAGCGAGAGGCGGCTCTTGCCAAAGAACAGGCGAGGGCTGATAAAAAAGCAGCAAAGCGTGAGAAGATGATGAACATGCCATCTTATCGTCTGATGGTAGGTACGGCAAAGTATATGGACAAGTGGTTCTTGGATCCTATCCTTGGCTTCATCCTTCCTGCCGGTATCGGTGATGCTTTGACGAGCGTGTTTGCATTCCCATTTATCTATTACAGTCTTTGCGTGGTTAAGTCTATTCCGCTGACTTTGGCTGTCATCTATAATATCTTGATGGATGTGCTGATTGGTGCCATACCTTTCTATATAGGTGATGTGCTGGATGTATTCAAGCGTTCGTATGTAGAAAACTTGAAGCTGATTACAGGCTATATCGAGGATGATAAGGAGATTATCAATAAGGTGAATAAGAAGGCATTCTGGACGGCTGTGTTCATCGTCGTGCTTTGCTGGTTGATTTATGTGGTGATTTCATGGGCCATTCGCTTGGGAAATTGGATTGTTTCATTATTTTAAAATATGAATAGCAACATTTTCTTTCAGCCTTTCGTTGGCAAGGATTATGCCAACGGGGGGATATTTGGCAAGCGAATCATGATATTGGGCGAGAGTCATTATTGTGATGAGAGTTGTGCGGATTGTGGTGATTGTCGTCTGCATCGGGAGTGTATGAACTTTACGCAGCAGGTGCTTGATGATTATCTCAATGAGAACAAGGAACGGCAAAACTGGATGCGGACTTTCCTGAAGTTTGAGCGTTCGTTAGTGGGTGAGGAGACCAATCAAGCAATGAGGCTGAAGATTTGGAACTCGGTCATCTTCTTCAACTATCTGCAAGTGGCGATGGGTGGTCCTCGCGAGGCTGGCACTGCCGAACAATATCACCAGGCTGGCAAGGCTTTCTTCGAGGTCATCGAAAAGTACCAACCTGAGTATGTCATCGTATGGGGCAAGAGGCTTTGGGATAATCTTCCTAATGTAGGCTGGCAGGATGGCGATGACATCGTAGTGGATGGTTATCCTGTTGCTACAGGTGCTTACCTTCTGAGTAATGGCAAGCAGGTGAAAGTGATGGCGGTGAATCATCCTTCCGTAGGCTACTCCTGGGACTATTGGAACAAGGTGATACAAAGATTTTTGAGATAATTTTCTCGCTTGCGTCACGATTTGACACACCCAACCTGTACCTTTGCAGCTGTAAACATAAAACAAGGAATTATGGCACAGATTACAATCAATATCCAGACTTTGGACTGGACAATGGGGGAAACCGTAGGCTTGCACTTGATGCTGAAGAAAGGTAGTAAGGCAAGAATCGCTTGGGGCGATGGAAAGGTACAGGTCGTGACAGGTAAACAGAAACCAGCTTCCGAAAAGTTGGCTTGGGTAGAGGCAGGTCATTCCTATCCTGAGAAGGGCATGTACTACACCATTACCATCTGTTCGGAAGAGGAGGATGCCATTATAGGATTTAATGGATGTGGCATGTTCGAGGTGAAAACCTTAGATGTGATTCTCACGGAATGTCCTAACTTGCGTATCTTGGGCTATTCTGGGTATGGCGAGGAGAAACTCGACGTGAGCAAGAATCCTTTGCTGGAGTTCATCGACTTCCACGAGATAAGAAACGAGAAGTTGGATTTCTCTGCCAATCCTCTCTTGGAGGAGTTGCATATCAAGGGTGCCAAGGACTTGGTATCTTTGAATTTGAGCAAGAACGACAAGTTGCGTCGCTTGGACATCTTCATGTGTTATAATCTTCAGCATCTTGCCCTGAGCAATCAGTCACAACTGAATGAGGTGGATTTCGCTCTCACTCATCTCCGTCCCAAGGACTTGGAGTATTTGGAGAAGACGTTGAAGCGAAACTCTCCTTACAAGGTACGGGGCGGAAGTTTCGGCGATGATAAGATAATAGAAGTTAGTAATGGTGAAATCGTAGGTGAAGATGAAGGAAAATTGGATTCAACTTATCGATATAATTGAGAAAGATCCGTTTGAAACGGAGGCTTTCTTCGCTTTGATGGAGTATGTGGGCGAAGCGTCGGATGAGGACAAACGCAGAGTTGTACAAGAAGTAGAGCGTCGCATCAAGATGATTGCCCGTTATGATGCGGACAAGAGTTTCCGCTTCCGTAAGTTCAGTGAACAGGAGCGGGAGGTGCTTGATTCCCTTTGGAGTACTCGGGTAAAGATTCTCAATGTGATGATGCTTCATCCTACAGATGCTGAAATCGCACGACTGGGACATCAGAATGACAAACTCCGTGAGTTGTCGAAGGATGCTTTTGCGCAAGGGCGCAACCTATGGCAGTCTTTACTGCATTCTCCTCATCTGAAAGCTGACGACGACCGCTATGATGTAGAAGAACACGTAGGTTTCTGTTATAATGATGAGGATTCCGTCCTCAAGATGGATAATGATGACTATTATGGCTCAGACTTCGAGTATATGCTCCATTTTCATTGCAATTTTAGGGATAGTGGGCGGTATTCGTATGGGGAACCTCTAGTGGCTGATGATGGGACCAACTGGAATTTGGATTATCTCGACAATCAGGCTTTCGACAGATTTTGTATCTGCCATCTCATGCACTCGTTACATAGTCATGAATATTACTCGTTGCCAGACATTCTCCGTATGGATGACTTCTATGTACATGTCTGGCTGCAGTATGAGCGAGAGGTGTATCAATGGAAAAAAGGAAACGTAATCTTTAAAGAGGAAGTAAATGGAAAAGGAATGGAAAAAACTGATTGATGAAGTTGAGAACAACCGTAGCTGTAGTTCGGAGCCTAACTTCAAATTTGTAGACTTTATAAGAGAAAAGTCAACGATAGAGGACAAGCGTGCCATCGTGCAAGAGGTGGAGCGTCGTATCAAGAAGGTGGTGAATTGTGAGGATAATAATCCAGGTTGGTTCTTCCGTAACTTCAGTGATACGGAGCGGGATTTGCTGGACGATTTGCTCGGGCTTCGTGAGGTGACGCTCGATGAGATGATGCTTCATCCTACTGCTGCCGAGGTGGAACGATTGAGCAAGTTGAACGACAAACTCTACAAACTCACCTTGGAGTGTTTTGAGCAGTGCCGTAACCTTTGGCTTACGCTCTACCGTTCGCCATACAAGGTGGACGACCGTTTCTGCTACGACTTGGACAGTACGCTTCGATTCGAGTATGCTGACAAAGACTCGGTCTTGCATCTGGAGAATGATGACTATTACGGTTCTGATTTCGACTATATGATTCACTTGACGGATGAATTGATCAGTACCAAGCATGGCAAGATGGATACCATCGTGAATGGTGCGTCTGCCGACTTTTTCGGCAACGAAGAGGATACGTTGAGAGAGTTGACTGATACGCTCGACGATGGCACGTCGTGGGCGGAAGGCTATCTGCACAACAAGGCGTACGACCATTTGTGTATCTGTTATGCGATGCATGCCTTGCATACTCATGAGCCTTGGTGCCTGCCAGATATTCTCCGCATGGATGATTTCACTATCAATGTGAAATTGAATTATGAGCGCAGCGTGTCAGAGCAGCGAGATATTCGTTATGCTGATGATGGAAATGAAACTGACCCTCATTGGCCTGAGGATGTGCCTTGCTTGGAAAGGTGAAAAATAATTTGTAATGCAATAAAAATAAAATTAGAACGTCATATATAAAAATAGAAGATTATGAAGTTAGCAGAAGCATTGAGCATCAGAGCCGACTTGCAGAAGAGAGTGGCTCAACTGAAAGAACGTATCAAGGAAAGCGCCAAGGTACAGGAGGGCGATGAACCTTGCGATAACGTGGAGGAACTGTACAAGGAACTGGATGACGTACTCGTTCAGTTGGAAGATCTGGTTTATCGTATTAACATCACCAACGTTCAGATAGTTCAGGACGGAGAGTCCTTGACTCGATTGATAGCCAAGAGAGACGTCTTGTCGATGCGTGTCAAGGCATTGAAAGAGGTGGTGAACTACGTAGCTGCCAACGATACTCGCTTTGGCAGAAACGAACTGAAATATGTTAGAACCATAGATATAAAGGCTCTTCGTAAGGAGGCTGATACCTATGCCAAGCAGTATCGGGAGCTCGACCTGAAAATTCAGAGTTTGAACTGGACTGTAGATTTGGTGGATTTGCAAGACTTGCCCCGATAATGGAGCGAGGATTGAAATTTTCATTGAGTAGATTAAAATTTTCGGAGAAAAGATAGAGGCAGCAAGAAACTGACATCAGGCAATAGGTCTGTGTTAGCATTATTAAAAATTCATGTGTTTCATGCAAAGAGACGAGTTTGTTCACAGTTCATTTCAAGCATCGGGCACAAGTGTATCGCGCATTGGTATATGACAAAAGTCAGAAACGCCAGCATTTAGCATTACCATTTTGTTGGCTATCTTTTCTCCTTTTCTTTTTAGGCATTTCTCGTAAATATTCACTAGATTTTTAGAGATTATGGACAATCGTGTAAAATTCTATAGTTGGCTGATAGGCCTCTTGGATCGTAAGCATCTTACCTTTGAGGAGATTGCTAATGAGTGGCGTGATGCCAACGCTAATCAGGATGAGGATGAGTTGGACAAGCGTACCTTTCATCGTTATCGTGAAAATATCCAGTCGCAGTTTGGCATTACTGTGGAATGCGACAAGAGCGACGGCTATCGGTATTATCTGAAGCGTGATCCGATCGCTAATGATGATGTAACGGAATGGATGCTGAGTTCCCTGCGGTTGGCTTCGCTTGGTGATATGCTGAAATTTCATAACAAGGTGATGCTTGATACGCCGCCATACAACACGGAATATCTGGATGATATTCTTGCAGCGATTGATAAGCAATATCTGCTGAAGTTTAAGTATGTTTCTGGGTTCGGGGCAGAGAGCGATATCGTGCTACAACCGGCTTTCGTGAGATACTACAAGCAGAGATGGTACGTTGTGGGAGTTAAGAAACAACGTTCGGCGTCCGAAGGGAAAGCCAATTCAAGTGCAGAGGAAGATGTGAGAAAACTCGTTCGCTGTCTTCCTTTTGACCGCATCAGTTTTCTGAAGCTTATTTGCGAGAAGCATCCGTTGTCGGCAAAGATGAAGAAGTTCCTGACTCCAGAGAATTATTATGAAGATTGCTTTGGCATCTATCGGATGGAAGATGTGCCCGTGGAGAAAATCCGCATCCGTGCCTTCTATCCGGAATACAATTACATCGAGGAGGTTCCGCTGCACGAGAGTCAGCAGAAAGTGAAGGAGTCGAAAGACGGAATGTATCGGGAATATACCCTCACCATTCGCCCCAGCCGTGATTTCCTTCAGGAACTGTTGTGGCATGGCAGAAATATCATTGTACTGAAGCCTGAGAGCTTGAGGCAGGAGATGATTGATATCTTAAAGGATATGGCGAAGAGTTATGAAACCGGCGAATGCCTGAATGGGGAGGAATAAAAGAATCCTCAGATCGGGAACACACTGTGTGTCCAATCTGAGGATACGATGACTGTCTCCTTTCCAAGATACCTTTCTATCTTGTCGATATATGATTGACGAATAATAGTTGCCATATTTTTATCACTTATAAATGAAACTTTTTGCAAATATACGAAAAGTTTCACTTATAAGTGATAAAACTTATCTATTTTTAGTTTTTATAACTTATAGATGGTATCGTTTCGATGATATTAAATGCTCGTTGTAACAATTAATCTTCCTTCAGATACCAGTCTTTGATGTATCCGGAATAATGCTTGGCAAATTCTTCGGCTTGTCCGGGAGCGCAAGCTTTCACCTTCTTGGCTGGAATACCCGCCCAAATCTCATGTGCAGGAACCTTGGTGCCATGGGTAACTACAGCACCTGCTGCAATAATAGCCCCTTCTCCAATGTCAGCCTTGTCAAGCACAGTGGCATTCATTCCGATGAGTGCGCCTTTTCTGACTGTGGCTCCGTGGACGATGGCCCCATGTCCCACAGATACATCATCCTCCAGGATGCAAGGCATCGTACCGGTTTGATGGATGCAGGCGCAATCCTGCACATTTACCCTGTTTCCACATCTGATGGCATCCACGTCAGAGCGCAATACCGCACTATACCAGATGCTACAGTCATCACCAAGAATACAGTCACCGGTCAGTACGGCATTCTCAGCGATAAAACAATTCTTTCCCCATTGAGGAGTCTTTCCCTCTACTGTCTTTATAATAGCCATATTGAATATATATTTAAATTTGGGTGCAAAGGTAGCAAAAAATATTGGAATCACCTTATACTATTTCAGATACTTCTTCAGCCACAAATCGAAGAACTTGTCATATACCACGTAGGCATCATCCTGCTGGGTGATGAAATCCTTCTCCAGCAATCCCTTCAGGGCGGAATTTACAGAGCTTGGCGACGGGAGATGATATTTCTTTGCGAAGGCTCCGCTCTTTACGCTTCTGGCTTCGCCCTCTGCAGAGATGGCAATGAAGACATTGCGCTGCTTTTCCGGCATCTGGCGCAGAAGGGTCTCGTAGGTGTCTGATGCCATGTTGAGATTGTAGTTGATGGCGTCATCTACCATATCCAGAGTGCAGGTACCCTGTTCGGGAGTCTTGAGGAAGAGAACATTCATTACTCGCTGGATGTATGAAGTGACACCACCGAAACGGGCGAAGAGTTCTCCGATAATGGCAGTATCTAGATGTTTGTTGCTCTCCTCGAACTTGGCTGTGGCAAACTCCTTGTATTTCTCCACATCCAGAGGCTTCAGGTTCATCAGCGTTACGCTCTGATAGAATGGGCGGGCAGGAGATGTGAACATTTCTGCCATCAGATGGCGGTGAGAGCCCGAGAAGATGAAGTGGGCATTGGTGCAACGCTGAATGTAGGTGCGAAGTAAAGCTTCTATGCGGTTGTCGGCATAGTTGGTGATTTGCTGAAACTCGTCGATGGCAACAAGACATGGCTTGTCGGCTTGGTTGAGATAAGAGAATATCTCATCAAGCGTAATTTCGGGATTTACTATGTTGCCGATGCCTATTCCCCAAACTGGAGCCCCGTTGATATCGAAAGAGATTTCTGAACGGAGAGAAGAGAGTGCTATCAGGAATTTCTCCCAAGCGCTTCTGCCTTTAGGGCGAAGTTCATCAATAATGGCTTTGCCGAACATATTGACCAAATCGCTGACGGAATTGGTTGAATAGATGTCTATGATAAAAGTATAATAATCTTTTTGGATGACTGGCTGGGCAAAGCAATGGTGAATCAACTCTGTCTTTCCGATGCGTCGAGGGGAAATCAGAGCCATGTTATTCTCATTGGTCAGCATCTCTGTGATATGCTGGGTTTCTTCCATACGGTCGCAGAAGTATTCCGGACCGGCGTAACCATTTGTGACAAAAGGATTCTTCATTACCATATCTATACCTTATTATATATTTTACGGCTGCAAAGATACAACTTTTATTCCGATTATCATAAAGTGATTATCATAAAATGATAATGAAATAAGAAATTTTATCATTTGATGATTATCATAAATTGATAATTATGATATGGAGACCCCTTTAATGTCAACAGAAAAAGGGTTGCAATTCTCGAAAAGATGGATTGCAACCCTTTATACCTTTTATATATAAGAGTTAAGATAACTCTATCAAATATTCATTTGTGGAAGCAGATTACAGCTGAGCTAATTCTACAACCTTATCTACTGCAGCGCTCAAGCCGTCCTTGTTCTTACCGCCAGCCTGAGCATAGTGAGGCTGACCGCCACCGCCACCCTGAATCAACTTGGCAGCTTCGCGAATCATCTTACCAGCGTTCAAACCGTGATCCTTAACCATATCATCGCTGAACATTACGCTGAGCATAGGCTTGTCGTTATAAACAGAACCTACCACGCAGATCATGTTCTCTGGCAATGCCTCGCGAACCTTGAATACCAAATCCTTGGCAGCTGCTGGCTCCATTGGTAATACGGCTGTAACAACCTTCACACCATTGATTTCTTTTGCATTCTCTACAAGCTTATCCTTGGCACGCTCTACAGCCTGAGCCTGGAACTTCTCAACATCCTTCTTCAAGGCATCGTGCTCGTCGATGTACTTTCTGATGACACCTTCGAGATCCTTGGCGTTGTTGAACAAGCCCTTCAAGGCTACGATGGTATCCTGCAAACCGTAGATAGCCTCCTCGCAAGCCTTGCCTGTCAAAGCCTCGATACGGCGGATGCCGGCTGCTACGCTGCTCTCAGAGATAATCTTGAAGAAACCAATCTTACCTGTGCCCTTGGCGTGAATACCACCACAGAACTCGGCAGATGGACCGAAGCGAACTACACGAACCTTGTCGCCATACTTCTCGCCGAAGAGGGCGATAGCGCCAAGTTCCTTAGCCTCCTCGATAGGAGTATCGCGGTGCTCATCCAATGGATAGTCGGCACGGATCATCTCGTTTACCATGTGCTCTACCTTGCGGAGCTCCTCATCAGTTACCTTCTGGAAGTGAGAGAAGTCGAAACGCAAGGTGTCCTTATCTACATAAGAACCCTTCTGTTCTACGTGGTCGCCCAAAACCTGCTTCAGACAGTAGTCGAGCAAGTGGGTAGCTGTATGGTTGGCAGCACTTCCCTCGCGGTTCTCGATATCTACGCAAGCCATGAAATCTGCGTTTACATCCTTTGGCAACTCCTTTACGATGTGGATGCTCTGGTTGTTCTCGCGCTTGGTGTCGATAACCTGGATGGTCTCGTTCTCGCTAACGAGTACACCCTTGTCGCCAACCTGTCCACCCATCTCACCATAGAATGGAGTGTTGTCGAGTACCAGCTCATAGAAAGAGTTCTTCTTCTGAGTCACCTTGCGGTAGCGCAGGATGTGGCACTCATATTCTGTATAGTCGTAACCCACGAAGTTCTGGTCGCCTTCTTTCAAAACCTCCCAGTCGCCGTTCTCTACGGCAGCAGCATTGCGGGCACGTTCCTTCTGCTTCTTCATCTCCTCGTTGAAGCCTGCAGCATCTACGGTGTAACCATTCTCACGGCAGATAAGCTCTGTCAGGTCGAGAGGGAAACCATAGGTATCGAAGAGGCGGAATGCGCTTACGCCATCAAGCTGAGTCTTGCCATGAGCCTTGAGCTCGTCCATATCGCCATTGAGGAGGTTGATACCCTTCTCCAAGGTGCGGAGGAATGAATCCTCTTCCTCTTTCATCACGCGGGTGATGAGCTCCTGCTGAGCTGGCAACTCTGGGAAGGCTGCACCCATCTGCTCTACCAATACATTGACGAGCTTGTACATGAATGCCTGCTTCTGACCGAGGAATGTGTAAGCGTAACGTACGGCACGGCGCAAGATGCGTCGGATTACGTAACCTGCCTTGGCGTTGCTTGGCAACTGACCGTCGGCGATAGAGAAGGCTACGGCACGGAGGTGGTCGGCGCAGACACGCATAGCGATATCAATCTTCTCCTGCTCATCCTTACCCTCACCATTCTCACCAGTAGGAGTAGTGAAGCCATACTTCTTGCCAGAGATAGCCTCGATTTCCTTGATGATTGGCTGGAAGATATCAGTATCATAGTTAGAGTGCTTGTCCTGCAACATGCGAACCAAGCGCTCGAAGCCCATACCTGTATCGATAACGTGCATTGGGAGTGGTTCGAGAGAACCATCAGCCTTACGGTTGTACTGCATGAACACGATGTTCCAGATTTCGATGACCTGTGGGTTATCCTTGTTTACCAACTCACGGCCTGGCACCTGAGCCTTCTCCTCTGGAGTACGAGAATCCACGTGAATCTCTGAGCAAGGACCGCAAGGACCTGTATCGCCCATCTCCCAGAAGTTGTCGTGCTTGTTACCATTGATGATATGGTCGGCTGGCACGTGCTTAGCCCAGTAACCTGCAGCCTCGTTGTCGCGTTCCAGACCTTCCTCCTTGCTACCCTCGAATACGGTAACGTAGAGATCGGCAGGGTTGAGCTTCAAAATTTCAGTAAGATACTCCCATGCCATATCAATGGCACCCTCCTTAAAGTAGTCGCCGAAGCTCCAGTTACCGAGCATCTCGAACATGGTGTGGTGGTAAGTATCGTGACCCACCTCTTCGAGGTCGTTGTGCTTACCGCTTACACGGAGACATTTCTGAGTATCAACACGACGAACATCCTTGCCTGGGTCTTTTGTACCGAGGATGATGTCTTTCCACTGGTTCATACCAGCGTTTGTAAACATCAGCGTTGGGTCATCCTTGATAACCATAGGTGCTGATGGAACAATCTTGTGGCCTTTACCTTCGAAGAATTTCTTGAAGGATTCGCGCACTTCATTAGCTGTCATCATATCTTTTTTATATTTATCTTTAATTTCTTTTTCCTGTTTTGGAGAGGGGATTGAGAGTCCTCTCAGAAAATATTTTTGCCCTTTAGGGCATTTTCTTCCGAAAATCTTTGCAAAGATAAGAAGAATTGTTTAATTTTGCAACTAAATTAATTATTTTTGAAATTAAAGACGGAAAAAATGGCAATAATTCCAGATAAAACAACGAAATTGTACTATTCAATCAAGGAAGTAGGTGAAATGTTTAGTCTAAACGACTCTACGTTGAGATATTGGGAAAAGGAGTTTCCTTTTCTCAAACCGAAGGTTGCTGGCAATAAAGTGCGTCAGTATACCGATAAGGATATTGAGCAGGTAAGGCTCATCTACAACCTTATCAAGGTGAAGGGATTGAAGATTGCGGCTGCCCGTAAGTATCTGAACCAAAACAGAACGGGTGCCGAGAAATCTTCTGAAGTTCTCGACACCCTTATTTCTGTAAGAGACCAGCTCAAAGAACTCAAAAAGCAGCTCGATGGACTGGTTTAGTAACTTTGGCTTTATGATTAGCTAGGGTTACCACGCTTCTTCGCCGAAGACATTCTTGATGGTAACTTTAGCTGCTTCTTTCTTGGTGAGCTGGCGGCTCCAGGCTACGCGTGCCTTGGTTGCAGCACCTGCACCGTGGTTGTTATATTCGCTGTAGCGGGCTGTCTGTTCGTTGCTCTGCTTGCCCCAGTTGTGCCATCCTTCTGGACGGATGTGGCTGCCCATTTCGCAATTCATGAAGAGGGTAGCTGCATAAGGGCGCCATGGACGGCCCAGATAAACCTTGTCTACACCTGGCTCGGCGGTAAGCTTGCACTTGTTGAATACATAGCCATATTCCTGACCGGCAGGACTGGATGCGGCTGTGATGTAGCTGTTGGCCTTGCTGTGAATCTCACAATTCTCAAACCATGCTCTTCCCGGACCAAAGATGAAATCGGTGGTTCCTTCGATGTAGCAATCATAGAAGGCTGAACGGTTGTTGGCTATACCTGTATAAACGGTATCCTGATTGCCCCGCAGACGGCAGTTCAGAACCAGGATATGATCGCCTTCAAGATGCAGGGAGACTGCTTGTCCCAGTTTGGCTGCATTGTTCTCGATGGTGATGTTCTCGATGGTGATGTAACTGCCCTGTACTTTCAGGGTATAAGTGCGGAATGTGCCCATCGGTTTGCCCTTTACTGCAGCTTCTGAATCGAGTCCACCTACAGGCATCTTGATGTTGGCATGATCGTCCCATGTGATGATGGTGTTATCACGGTCTTCACCACAGATGGTGATGTTGGTGAGCCATGAAGGGAGGATGAGTTTCTCCTTGTACACGCCTTTCTTTACGTAGATTACCTTGCTGTAATCCATGAAAGCACGACATACTTCGATGGCTTCGTCGATGGTGCGGAATTCGCCGGTACCATCACGGGATACTACAATCGTGTCGGGGTTGTCATACTTGTTGGCTGCTGCCAGAGGCAACAGGGTCAACATTATAAAAAATGATAAGAATAATTTTTTCATATTGTTTTTAAGTTTTTTGTTTTGAATCGATTTCTATAAAGATGTTGAAATCTGTATGATTTCATAGAGAATCGCCAGATTTTAAATCCGGCGATTCTCTATTATTTATCTTTTCTTTATTATCATAAACTCCTAAGTTACAGGATTCTCTGTACTTCTTGCAGATCATCAATATTTCGGAGTTGGTTCATAATGGTCTTAACTTCTTCGCGGTCGTGAACACGGAGTTCGATGGTACCGTCGAAGATGCCGTTGTCGCTACTGATAGTTACCTTATGGATATTGATACCCAACTGGTCGCTAATCACCTTACTTACATCCAGCAGCATGCCCTTACGGTCGATACCCTTGATTTCGATGGTAGCATCGAAGAGTATCTGCTTGTGCATATCCCATTTGGCATCTACGATGCGGTTGCCGAAACTGGACTTCAGTTTGGCTGCTATGCTGCAAGAGCGCTTATGGATTTCGATGCGGTTCTTGTTGTCGATAAAGCCCATAACGTCATCGCCAGGAATCGCATGGCAGCAGCTAGGGAAGATAAACTGGTTGATGTTCTCCTCGGTCAGGATGAGTGGCTTCTTCTTGTTGAAGTCTTTGCCCACCACGAAAAGATCCTGAGGCTTCACGATGCCTTTTTCTTGAGCCTTCTCCTTACTCTTGCCCAGGAATGGGATATAATTGCGCCAGCTGCTGGTCTGCTGTTTTTTAGGCTTGCCCTGCAACTCATCGAAGTCTTTATCGCCTAGGATAATCTGATGGTCTCCCAATGACTGGAAGAGGGTTTCAGGCTTCTGGATATTATGAAAATCGCATAGGCGGTCTACCACCGATGCACTCATCTCGATGCTGTTCTTCTTGAGCCATTCGGTGAGTATGTTTTCTCCCTTCTTCTGAACCTCTCGTGAATCGCGGCGCAGGATGGCAAGAATCTTGCTCTTTGCCTTGGCCGAACTGACGAAGTTTACCCATTCTTCCTGTACATGCTGGCTCTTGGAAGTAAGAATCTCAACCTGGTCGCCACTTTGCAGCTTATGGCTCAGCGGAACCAGCTTATGGTTTACCTTGGCTCCGATACAGTGGCTGCCCAGGAAGGTATGAATCTGGAAGGCGAAGTCGAGGGCAGTACAGCCTGCCGGCATCGTCTTGATTTCTCCCTTTGGTGTGAAGACGAAGATTTCTGAAGCATAGAGGTTCAGCTTGATGGCATCGAGGAAGTCCATGGCATCCGGCTGCGGATCGTCCAGAATCTCCTTGATGGTGCTGAGCCAGTCGTTCAGTTCGTTCTCATCTTCTGTATATTCACCTTCGTTTCCTTCTTTGTATTTCCAGTGGGCAGCAAACCCCTTTTCTGCTACCTCGTCCATACGGTCGGAACGGATCTGCACTTCTATCCATCTTCCCTGCTTACTCATCAGGGTAACGTGGAGTGCCTGATAACCATTTGCTTTCGGATGGTTCAACCAGTCGCGCAGACGGTCTGGATGGCTCTTGTAGATTTTGCTGATGGCTACGTAGATATTGAAACATTCGTTTACTTCGTTTGCTCTCACCTTTGGCGTAAAGATGATGCGCACAGCAAGAATGTCGTAAATCTCATCGAAGGTAACGTGCTTGTTCTGCATCTTGTTCCAAATAGAATAAGGGCTCTTCACACGTGCTTTGATTTTGTATTCTACGCCTAACTTGTCGAGTTCTTCGCGGATAGGTGCAGTAAAACTCTCGAAGAGGGTATCGCGCTGCGATTCGGTATCGGCAAGCTTATGCTCTATGTTGGCATACTCCTGTGGATGGTCGTAGCGGAAGCTGAGGTTTTCGAGTTCGGTCTTGATTTTGTTCAAGCCCAATCGGTTGGCGAGAGGTGCATAAATATACAAGGTTTCGCCCGCAATCTTGTATTGTTTGTTGGCCGGTTGCGATTCCAGCGTGCGCATGTTGTGCAGGCGGTCGCAAATCTTGATAAGGATAACACGGATGTCATCGCTCATAGTGAGCAACAGTTTTTTGAAGTTTTCTGCCTGTGCTGATGCCTTATCGCCGAAGATTCCACCACTGATTTTGGTGAGTCCATCAACGATTTGTGCCACTTTAGCTCCAAAGATGTTTGAGATATCTTCTACGGTGTAGTCGGTATCTTCTACCACATCATGAAGCAGTGCGGCACAGATGCTCGTTGAGCCGAGCCCCATCTCCTCGCAGGCTATCTGAGCCACGGCGATAGGGTGCATGATATATGGTTCGCCCGAGAGGCGGCGCACACCTTTGTGCGCCTGTCTGGCGAAGTTGAATGCCTTGGTCACTATATCTACCTTCTTGCGGTGTCGTGAACTCAGGTAGGTGTCAAGCAGGTGTTGAAAGGCATCGCCAATCAACTGGTTATCAGCCTGCTCTCTTTCGAGGTCTTTCAAGTTCTGGTCATCCATAGTGGGTTCCTCCAATAAATAATGTTCTTAATTAGACTGAAAAAACTACAGCGTACGTAGTTCTTTTATTTCACTTTGATTTTCTTTCCGGCACGGATACTGCTACCCTTGATGCCGTTCAGTTTGCGCAGTTTCTTAACGGTTGTTCCGTGGCGTGCTGCTATTTCAGAAAGGGTATCACCATTCTTGATGGTAACACTCTTGCTG
The DNA here is from genome assembly GCF_025151535.1 of Segatella copri DSM 18205. Lineage (NCBI taxonomy): Bacteria > Pseudomonadati > Bacteroidota > Bacteroidia > Bacteroidales > Prevotellaceae > Segatella > Segatella copri. Next base: position 1,891,798 of record NZ_CP102288.1, on the reverse strand, counting down.
CCTTGTTTTCTGTTTCTGTCTCGCTTGCTGCTCTTCTTGCTGCGTGAAGAAGCGCTGTGGCGACTGTAGCTGCTTCGTGGGCGGCTATAGGTAGGCTGTGCATCGTTGATATCTACGGTAGCGCGCTTCAGGAAGAGTTCATCGGCTCTGTAAGCACAGATGCTGTCCTGCTGGTCGATGAAACTACCGATGAGGGTAGATGGAAGACGCAATACCATCGGATGGTTCAATCCGTTGATGATATCATGACGATACTGTGGATTCAGATTGCGCAGGTGCTCGATGTTGATGTTCAGCACTTTGGAAATCTGCTCCAGGTGGATATCTTTTGATACTACGATAGTGTCTGTCTTTACTGGCAGTTCGCTTACCATAGGGCAGATGTTATGATCGCAGTAGTAGTTCATGATGTAGTTGGCAGCGATGAAAGCTGGTACATATCCACGTGTTTCCTTTGGCAGATATGGATAGATGTTCCAGTAGTCGGCGTTGCCTTTTGCACGATGGATGGCCTTGTTGACATTGGTTGGACCGCAGTTGTAAGCTGCAATCACGAGGCTCCAATCGTCGAATATCTTGTACAGGTCGCTCAGATAGTGAGCGGCTGCATAGGATGCTTTTACCGGGTCGCGGCGTTCATCGATGAGTGAGTTTACTTCCAGTCCATATCGCTTGCCGGTAGGCAGCATAAACTGCCATAAACCTGTGGCACCAACGCGTGATACAGCTTTAGGGTTGAGTGCCGATTCAATAACTGGCAGATATTTCAATTCCAGTGGCAGGTTGTAAGCCTCTAATGCCTCTTCGAAAATAGGCATGTAGAAGTTACTTGCTCCCAATATAAAACTTACTGAACGGCGTAGTTTTCCGCTGTAACGGTCTATGAATTTCTGTACTACCTCATTGTATGGCATTTCGATGATGGTAGGCATTCTCTTCAGACGGTCGATATACACTTCCTTCTCGAAGACAGGGTTTACATCGCGGTATTTGCAGGTTGTATCTGCCATCATGTAAGTCTGTGCATTGTAAAGGTGGAGCAGGCTGTCGAGGTTATCTTCCAATCCCTCTGGTACTTCGATTTCCTCCTGCTTTCCGTCTTTGTCGGTAACGGTGATGATATCATCGTTATCTGTTTCTTCTTTAACGTCGGTTTGGGCATGAATGCCTTGTAAGCTGAACAGCATCGCTGCTGCCATGACTAGTATTTTCTTCATATTGATGTTTTATCTCGTCTATGTTTCTAATTTCTATTTTACGTTATAATATATATAGGTGTATTCTAACTCCTCAAGCATTAAAATGTGAGTGAGCAGCTTACGCCGAGGTTTCCAGACCGCAGCGGATTGGCAGTCTTGTTGCCGTTATTCAGCATGGTAGGCTCTATTCTGAGCGAGAGATCATCGGAGATGTCAAATTCCGAGAGCGATGCATCTACGTAGGCATCAATCACTGAGAAGGCATAGATGCCTATCATGACGAAGGTTCCCAAGTCTCTCCAACGGCGATATTTATCTTTTCGCTTGCGGAAGATTTCCTTATAGCGTTCTATGTTCGATTCGTTGATCTGGGCACCCAAGTGCAGAAATTGATTGTAGCTCTGGGTGTTTGGGTCATCGTCCATAATATCCATGTAGGCTTGCGAATAGTCGTGATACATCTGGTTGTTCCAGGTGATGGCGTATGTACAGCCTACGAAACCGCCATAGATGAAGGGCAGTTTCCAATATTTGCGATTGTATATCTGTCCGGCACCAGGTAATACAAGTGCCAACCACATGGCACGCTTGGTATCAGGTCGCCAGGTTGCCCAGTTGCGCTTTTTGCGTACAGGCTTTGCTGGTTGGGTGAGGCTTGCCAGTTTGCTGCTGTCTTGTGCGGTAAGCATCGAGTCTATGGCTATTTTTGCCGAGTCGGCTGATGCAATGGTTGGCACATCGGTCACTTGTTTTTTTTGTTTCGACTTCTGTGCCTGTGCGCCCATCGGTGCCAGAAGCAGCAGGGTTGCCAAACAGATTTGTGATATACTGAGTTTCACTTTTATTCTTGCTTTAACTGATCGAAAACATTCATGATGTGCTCCAGCTCCTCTTCGTTGGCGAATGGAATGCTGATTTTTCCCTTGCCTTTAGCAGAGCAGGTGAACTGCACTTTGGTATTGAGAAACTGTGACAGGCGGTTTTTGAGTTGTGTAAATTCCTCAGGCATCTGAGCCTTAGCCGTGATGGTTTTCTTACCGCTCTCGATGTCTTCTCCGCTCTTGAGTCGCTGTACCATCTCTTCAACCTTTCTTACTGAGTAGCCGTTCTTCTGTATCTCCTTGAACAACTTGATTTGCAGCGAAGGTGAGTCGAGGGCCAGTAGGGCACGGCAATGACCCATGTCGATTTCTTTCTTCTGTAGTGCCATCTGCACCTGGGCAGGAAGTTTGAGCAGTCGCAGATAGTTGGCGATAGCTGCACGGCTCTTGCCCACACGTTCTGAAATTTTCTCCTGTGTCATACCCTCGTTTTCCAGAAGGTGTTCGTAGGCGAGTGCTATTTCTATGGCGTTGAGGTCTTGGCGCTGGATATTTTCTACGAGCGCCATTTCCATTACGTTCTCATCGCTGATGGTGCGGATGTATGCAGGGATAGCTGTCAGCCCCGCAAGTTGTGAAGCGCGCCAGCGGCGTTCACCGGCGATAATCTGGAATCTGTTTTCTGAAACCTGTCTTAAGGTGATAGGCTGGATGATGCCTATGGCCTTGATGCTTTCGGCGAGCTCATGTAGGGCTTCGTCGTCAAACTCTCGGCGTGGCTGATTGGGATTCGCCTCAATCTGGTCGAGAGAAATTTCATTGATGGTACTGCTGCCCTGGGTGCGCACTCCCTCGGTAGAAATGAGGGCATCGAGTCCGCGTCCTAAAGCGTTGCTCTTTGTACCGTTGTTGTATTTCTTGTGTACTGCCATTTTTTTACTTTTAATTTTGAACATTGAACTTTCTAAGAGGGTTCAATTTCCAAATCTTAACTATTCTTGTTGATAATCTCCTTTGCCAAGGCCAGATGGTTCTTGGCTCCATTGCTTTCTGCATCGTAAAGGATAACTGGGAGACCATGGCTCGGACTCTCGCTCAGCTTCACGTTGCGCTGGATAACGGTCTTGAACACCAATTCCTGGAAGTGGCGTTTCACCTCGTCGTATATCTGGTTGGCAAGGCGTAGACGACTATCATACATGGTGAGCAGGAAACCTTCTATCTCGAGTTTCGGATTCAGCTTACTCTTGATGATCTTGATGGTATTGAGCAATTTGCTGATACCTTCAAGAGCGAAATATTCACATTGAACTGGGATGATGACACTGTCGGCTGCTGTCAACGAATTGACGGTGATGAGGCCGAGCGAAGGCGAACAGTCTATCAGGATGTAGTCGTATTCGTCACGGATAGGCTGCAGTAAAGTCTTAATCACCTTTTCGCGATTTTTTAGATTCAGCATCTCTATCTCGGCACCTACCAGGTCGATATGACTAGGTATGATGTCGAGTCCATCAATGTCGGTGGTGTAGATGGCATCGCACACGTCTGCATGGTTGATGATGCATTCGTAGAGCGAGCAGTCTACCTCGCTGATATCCACGCCCAATCCACTGGAAGCGTTTGCCTGTGGGTCGGCGTCCACTACGAGTACCGTTTTCTCTAGCGTGGCAAGCGATGCTGCCAAGTTAATGGTGGTAGTAGTCTTTCCTACACCGCCTTTTTGGTTAGCTAATGCGATGATTATTCCCATTTTCTTAGTAAATTTTCGGCAAAGATACAAAAATATTGTGAGAAAGTCGCTATCTTTAAAGGTTTTTTCGTACTTTTGCACCAAAAAGAAAGATATTTTTATGGAAAATAAGAAACCGTTAGTATTAATTTCGAATGATGATGGCTATCATGCCAATGGAATCAAGACCCTGGTGAGCTTTCTGAAAGACTGGTGCGACCTGCTGGTTGTAGCACCGGAAAGTGCCCGTTCTGGATTCGCCTGTGCCTTCTCGGCTACTACTCCCTTGCGCCTGAAGCGTCGCCACAATATGGGGAATGATGTGGAGGTTTGGTCATGTAGCGGCACACCGGTTGACTGTGTGAAACTGGCGTTGGATCAGTTTCTTGCTGATCGCAAGCCTGATCTGATTATCGGCGGTATCAATCATGGTGACAATTCGAGCGTGAATAATCATTATTCGGGAACTATGGGTGTAGCTAAGGAGGGCTGTATGCAGCATATTCCAAGCATAGCCTTCAGCAGTTGCAATTATGATGAAAATGCTGATCTCACCCCTTTGCGCGATGGGGTACTGAAGGTTGTGAAGATGGTGCTGGAGAAGGGATTGCCAGAATATACCTGTCTGAATGTCAACTTCCCGGCTTTGCCTCCGTTCAAGGGTTTCAAGGGTTGCCGGATGACTCATGGCTCCTGGATCAATGAGGTGGATCATCGCACTCATCCGCATGGATATGATTATTATTGGATGGTGGGTGAATACCGTAATGACGAACCGGAGGCAACGGATACCGACCAGTGGGCTGTGAATCATGGTTACATCGCTATTACCCCAACTAAGATTGATGTAACGGATTATGATTGGTTAAAGAATTTTGAATTATGAAGTATTACCTGATAGTAGGCGAGGCTAGTGGAGATTTGCATGCCAGCAGATTGATGCGCTCGTTGAAAAAAATAGACGAGTTTGCTGAATTCCGTTTCTTCGGCGGTGATTTGATGGCTGCTGAAGGTGGCACTCGCGTCAAGCATTTTAAGGAGTTGGCTTATATGGGTTTTGTGCCTGTACTGCTACATTTAGGTACCATCTTTTCGAACCTGAAGAGATGCAAGGAAGATATTGTGAAATGGAAACCGGATGTAGTGATACTGGTAGATTATCCGGGATTTAATCTCAAGATAGCTAAGTTCTTGAAAAAGAACACCAATATCCCTGCCTATTATTACATTTCTCCTAAGATATGGGCATGGAAGGAGTGGCGGATCCGCAGCATTAAACGTGATATCGCTGAACTCTTCTCTATCTTGCCATTCGAGGTGCCGTTCTTCGAAAAGAAGCACCGTTATCCTATTCACTATGTAGGTAATCCTACGGCTCAGGAAGTAGGGGAGTTCAGGTCGGGATATCATCAGAGTTTTACGGAGTTCTGTCAGGAGAATAATCTTGACACCTATCGTCCTGTTATCGCTTTGCTGGCAGGAAGCCGTCTGCAGGAAATCAAAGACAATCTGCCGGCGATGATTGAGGTGGCTGAGCGTTTTGAAGATTATCAGATGGTGCTTGCCGGTGCTCCTTCGATAGACGATGCTTATTATGAGAAGTTTATCAAAGGTACACCTGTCAAACTGGTGCGTAACAAGACTTATCCGCTCTTGTCGCATGCTACGGCAGCTCTTGTTACCAGTGGTACTGCAACTTTAGAGACGGCTCTTTTCGATGTGCCTCAGGTGGTATGTTATGAAACACCTGTACCTCATCTCATCCGTTTCTGTTTCAAGCATATCATCAAGGTGAAGTTTATCTCGCTGGTGAATCTTATCGCCAATAAGGAGATTGTGCCGGAGATGCTTGCCGACCGCTTTTCGGTTGATGGTATTGCCAACGAACTTTATCAGATTCTTCCGGGAGAACCTGGCAGGGATAAGATGTTGGCAGAATATCAGGAAGTTCGAACTCAGTTAGGCGATAAGGTTGCGCCGGATGAGGCTGCGGGCATCATGTTTGATCTTCTGGTTAAGCGTAGGGAAATGCTTCTCCGTATGGCTCGTGAACGTGCTGAAGCTGAAGCCAAAGCTGCAGCTGAGGCTGCAGAACGTGCGCGACAGAAGGCGATAGCTGAAGCCGAGGCTGCTAAGAAACGTGCCGAAGAGGAAGCTTTGGCGGCGCAGAAGCGAGCAGAAGAAGAGGCTGAACTGGCAAGAATAAGAGCAGAAAAAGCCCGACTGGCGGCTGAGGCTAAGGCACGTGAGGCTCAGCAGCGTGTTGCCCAGGCACAGTATGAGGCGCAGGAAGCCCAGAAGGGTGAACGCTTTGAAGAAGAACAGGAAAAAGGTGAAATGTTTTGATAAAAAGCAATCTCTTTCAGTTCTGTGGCGGATATCAATCCGCTGCAGAACTGCTGACTAAGGCAGATTTGTAATCTGCTACCTATGTAGGAGTATTAGCTATCCTAAAAAAACAAACCCAAAAATATATATTTAATTTTAAACCCTAAAAAAAAATGAAAAAACTACTGACTCTCATTTGTGCCCTCTTTTGTATGGCACAAGTGTGTGCAGCAAACCCTGTAAAGCAATGGGGACAGTTGCAGGTAAAAGGTGCGCAGCTTTGCGACCAGAGTGGTAATCCTGTAGTGTTGAGAGGCGTGAGTCTGGGATGGCACAACATCTAGCCTCGGTTCTACAACAAAAATGCGGTGAAATGGCTTGTGCAAGACTGGCATGCCAACATCATCAGAGCAGCCATGGGGCAAGATGGTGAAGCAGGCACTGAAGAAATATAACAGATAACAGCATAGTTTATCGCAACTACTTTCGTGAGCCAACGAAGCTACTTGTGTTTTTTATGGTGATATGAAAAAAAAGGCAGGGGTTCTTTGAGGAATCCCTGCCTTTCTTTGTGCTTGGCCAAACTGCAGGTTTGGCCTTTATCTCATAAAAGATGTATTATCCAAACAACTGGATGGTGTATAGGTAGATTACTGCTGCCGGTATCGCCATGAGCGAAGAGTCGAAGCGGTCGAGCATGCCTCCATGTCCTGGCAAGATGTTGCCGCTATCCTTTACGCCGAGGGTACGCTTGAAGAGGCTTTCTACCAAATCGCCCCATGTGCCGAAGAATACCACAACCAGACCTAAACCTTCCCAACCGAGAATGCTGAGACGGTGGGCTTCGCCATCGTTGGCGATATAGCCGATGATACCTGCTGCTATCAGTACGAATATGCCTCCGCCTATGCTGCCTTCCCAACTCTTGGCTGGACTGATGCGTGGAAAGAGCTTATGCTTGCCGAAAAGCGAACCGCTGCAATAGGCACCGGTATCATTGGTCCAGAGGAAAATGAAAATGCTCAAAGGCAGCAGCATGTCGTAATGTATCTGACCATCGAAAGCTGATGTCTCGAAACTCAATACATTGATCATCGAGAAAGGCAAGGCGATGTACAACTGAGAGAGCATAGTGTAAGCCCAATCGTTGATGGCATCCTTGTTGCCTGTATACAGTTCGCTGATGAAGAGATAGAGGATGGTGAGCAGATAAGGTACGAAAACCACGAAATTGCCCACAATGCCCATGCGGAAACCAGCCACGGCAAGGAAGAAGTAAACACCCGCCACGGTGCAGATGAAACGGTTTACCGTAACATTCTCCTTCTGGTTAACTAATCCGCAATACTCCCAGATGCTCAATCCTGTAATGAGGGCGAACAGGATAACCATTGCCCTGGGATTGAGAAAGCAAGATACCATGCACACCACGAAAAATACGCCTGTGATGGATCTTATCACTAGATTTTTCTGTTTGTCAGTCATATCGGTTTGTTTTATTCGTTCTTGTTTTCTTCCGAACCTTCATCCTTCTTGGAAGTCTCATCAGAATCAGCATTCTTCTTCTGGTTCTCTTCATGCTCCTTGATGGCAGCCTGAACTTCAGGAAGTTCCTTTACGGCGTCATCGTCTATCTTAGGCTGTTCGTCTTCCATGATTTCCTGCGAACGGCTCAACCAAGGGCGCTTGCCAAAGATATGTTCTACGTCTTCTGCCATAATCACCTCTTTCTTGATCAGAAGTTCTGCTAAGGCATTGTGGCCTTCCTTGTGCTCCATCAGGATGTTCTTGGCACGGGTATACTGTTCGTTAACAATCTTCAGAACTTCCTGGTCTATCTCGCGGGCTGTAGACTCAGAGTACGGACGCTGGAATGCATATTCGTTCCGGTTGTAAAAGCAGATGTTTGGCAACGTCTTGCTCATACCGAGATAAGCTACCATACCATAAGCACTCTTTGTGGCGCGCTCCAGGTCGTTCATGGCTCCTGACGAAATATGACCGGTGAAGAGTTCTTCTGCGGCACGTCCACCCATTAATGAACACATCTCGTCGAGCATCTGTTCCTTGGTGGTTATCTGGCGCTCTTCTGGCAGATACCATGCAGCACCGAGAGCCTGACCACGAGGCACGATGGTAACCTTGATGAGAGGGTTGGCATACTGGCAGAACCATGAGATGGTTGCGTGGCCTGCTTCGTGGAGAGCGATGCTACGCTTCTCGTCGGCAGTCATCACCTTAGTCTTCTTCTCCAGACCGCCTACAATACGGTCTACTGCATCGAGGAAATCCTGTTTGCAAACAGCCTTCTTGTCGTGGCGTGCAGCAATGAGGGCTGCCTCGTTACAAACGTTGGCAATATCTGCACCCGAGAACCCTGGAGTCTGACGGGCCAGTAGATCAACATCTACTGTTTCGTCTATCTTGATAGGTTTGAGATGAACCAGGAAGATAGCCTTACGTTCGTTCAAACCAGGGAGATCTACGTGAATTTCGCGGTCGAAACGTCCGGCACGGAGCAAGGCGCTGTCGAGCATGTCTACACGGTTGGTAGCTGCAAGGATGATGACACCACTGTTGGTACCGAAACCATCCATCTCTGTAAGGAGAGCGTTCAAGGTGTTCTCGCGCTCATCATTACCACCCATGGCTGGGTTCTTGCTGCGGGCACGGCCTACAGCATCAATCTCATCGATAAAGATGATACAAGGTGATTTCTCTTTAGCCTGGCGGAACAGGTCGCGTACACGTGAGGCACCTACACCTACGAACATTTCAACGAAGTCGGAACCGCTCATGGAGAAGAAAGGTACGCCAGCCTCGCCGGCAACAGCCTTAGCCAAGAGGGTCTTACCAGTTCCCGGAGGGCCTACGAGAAGGGCTCCCTTTGGAATTTTACCACCCAAGTCGGTATATTTTTGTGGGTTTTTCAGGAAGTCTACAATTTCCTTCACTTCCTGCTTGGCACCTTCCTGTCCGGCCACATCCTTAAAGGTGATGCCGATGGCATTTCCCTTTTCGTACATCTTAGCTTTGCTTTTGCCCACGCTGAAGATGCCGCCCATACCGCCGCTGCCCATACCGCCGCTGAATCTTCCAGACATCCAAAGGATGAAGAATACGAAGAAGAGCAGAGGTGCCAGATTGAAGAGCGTGCTTAAGAAGTCGTTATCCTTCTGGTTGTCGTAGCTGAAGGAGCGTATCTTCTTTTCCTTCAACATCTGGTTGGCATAGCGTTCCACTTCGTCAACCGAGCCGAACTGTACTTTTACGTATGGGTTAGGACCTACAGACTTTGCCGGCATATTGTATACATCGCGCGTATATTTCGGGTTGATGTATATCTTGAGGGTGCTTTCTGTTTTATTGGCCACAACACTGAGCACATAACCCTTGTCTACATACTGTTTGAACTGGGTGTATGTGGCTTCCTTGGCAGCGCTGCCTCCAATCGCATCGCCTCCTCCTGTAAAGAAGAGGATGATCATGGTGATGAGGCAGATGGTGAAAAGCCAGGTCATATTAAATCGTGGCATCTTTGGTCCGCCATTGCCACGAGGCTTCATATTATTGCTTTGTTCCATTTTATTTTATATGTATAACTTTTAGTCGAAAAACAATGTCTGATCCATCATGTAGGATGGGAGAGACTGACTAGTCGAGATCAGGTATATGGGTAAGCTTTGCATCCTCCCATAAATGTTCGAGGTCGTAATAAGCACGTACTTCCGGAAGGAAGATGTGTACTAATACGTCAACAAAGTCCATTGCCACCCACTGGTCGTTGCCGAGACCTGCTACATTTACAGGTTTTTCTTTCAGATTCTTGCGCACGATATCTCCCACAGAACCTGCGATAGCTTCAACCTGAGTAGGGCTTCCTCCCTGGCAGATGATGAAGTACTTGGCAATGCTTCCATCGATTTCTGTCAGGTCGGCGATAACAATGTCTTGACCTTTCTTTTCTTGTATACCTTCTTTAATAGTCTCTACGAGTTGTTTAACTGTGTTCATTTATCTTTTCTTTCTTACTTAATTTATATTCTCTATTTTTCTGCAAAGATACATTATTATAATGGAAAATCGACTTAAAAGGCAAAAAAAATGTGGAAAATTAAAGAAATTGCGCTTTTTTTAGAAAAAAGTGCCGAAAAATTTTGTAGGTTCAAAAAAAACTAGTACCTTTGCACTCGCAATCGAGAAAAGAACATTTCGTTTGCTGATATTGGGATATGGTGTAATGGTAACACTACAGATTCTGGTCCTGTCATTCCTGGTTCGAGTCCGGGTATCCCAACAATCAAAAAGTTCTATTTTAAGTTTGGGATATGGTGTAATGGTAACACTACAGATTCTGGTCCTGTCATTCCTGGTTCGAGTCCGGGTATCCCAACTCATATGGTAAGGCATCTTTCAGTAATGAAAGATGTTTTTTTTTGTTTATAGAAATTCTGTTTTATGGAGTATTCATAACAATAACCCCTAGAGCTTTCGCCCTGGGGGTATTGCATTTATTTCTTCTCGGCATCAATAGCCTTGATTTTCTGCTTTACCATTTCGAGGTCAGCCTTGAGTTTCTCAATCTTACGGTTCATTTCTTCTACCAGACTATTGCCCTTCTTGCTGGCCGTATTGAAGAAACCGAGGTTGTTCTCGTAGGTAGTAATCTCGCTGCGCAACTGGTCGTAGCGGCGCAAGAGTTTGCCACGCTCATTGCCGAGTGCATTGCCGCCTTCCTTGGCAACATTCTTCAAGTTGTTCTTGAAGTTGTCGAAGTGGCGCTTTGCGTTGGTGGCATGAAGTTTCTCGTAGGCTGCATCGATAGCCTCATGATACTCTTTATAGACCTTGTCTTTCTCTTTGAAAGGAACGTGTCCGATTGCACTGTATTGCTTAGCAAGATCTTTGAGCTTCTTTTGGAAATCGTTGTCTGAAATCTCTGCAACTACAAGTTCCTTGAGCTGGGCAATAATGTTGCGCTTCTTGTCCAGATTGGCATGTTCCTCGCTGCGTGAACCGGCATTTTGCTTGTTGCGGGCTTCGAAGAACTTGTTGCAGGTATCCAGAAATTCCTTCCAGAGCAATTCGCCTTGTTTATGAGGTACGGTACCCACCTTCTTCCATTCTTTCTGAAGAGCGATGAACTTGTCGCCAGTCTTCTTCCAGTCTGTACTGTCAGCCAGTTCCTTTGCCTTGTTTACGAGTTGCTGTTTCTTTTCGAGATTGGCAGAGTAGGTATCTTTCAATCCTTTGAAGAATTCTGCCTTTTTGTTGAAGAATTCATCGTTGGCGATGCGGAAACGCTCGAAAATCTTGACGTTCATCTTCTGAGGGGCAAAACCGATAGTGCGCCACTCTTTCTGAATCTCTATGATTTCCTGAGTAACCTTCTCCCAGTCCTTAGCAGTCTTGTATTCTTCTTGGTTGGCAGCCTCTACCTTTTCGCAGAGGGCAGTTTTCTTGGCGAGGTTTTCCTCTTCCTTGGCACGCAGGTCTTCGAAGTGCTGCTGGTGCTTCTTGTTGATAACAGTGCTGGCAGCCTTGAAACGCTCCCAAATCTGTTCTCTCAACTCCTTGGCAACAGGACCAATCTCACGATATTGCTGGTGGAGGTCCTGAAGCTGGTGGAAGGCAGAAATAACATCCTCTTCCTCATTGAGCTTCTCTGCAGCCTCGCAGAGTTTGGTCTTGGCTTCAAGATTCTTCTTGAAATCATATTCGCGGGCTTCGCTGTTCAACTTGAGCATGTCGTAGAACTGCTCTACATAGAGCTGGTAGTTCTTCCATACCTCGTTTGCCTTGTCTGCAGGGATGTTCTTGATTTCCTTCCATTCCTGCTGCAAGGCCTTGAAGTCCTGATATGATTTGTTGGCCTCTTCCGGTGAGGTGGTCATGGCCTTTATCTTTTCGATAATTTCCTCTTTTTTGCGGAGATTATCTTGTTTTTCTTCTTCTTGGGCCAGGAAGATCTTGGCTCTTTTCTCCTTGATGAGTTGCATCTCAGCCTTGAAGGCTTCTTCGGTGTCATCCGGTAGAAGGATATACTTCTCTGGGTCACCGCCTTTTGCGAGATACTCTTTCATCTGTGCGTCTCTTTCTGCGAGATGAATCTTGTAGAAAGTAGTCTTGAGTAGGTCGAGTTCCTCCTTGTTTGGATTTTCGCTGCTATGAGCGATTTCCTTTACTCTTTCGAGCACTTCCTGCTTGGTGGCATAAGCCTTCTTGGCAGGGTCTTCCAGGGTGCTCTGCTGCAACAGAGCTTTTTCTTGAGAGTCCATCATGTCACTTTGTTTAGTTTATGATTCGAGTTTCTTGGGCCGGTAGTCGCTTATCCGCAATTCGACCCCATACAAAATTATATTATTAATAAGTTGCAAACTTAAAAAAAAAAATCGAATATCTTGCCATGATATTCGATTTTTTAATTTTTTTTGTATTTATAATTGCCTTTTTCTTGCTAATCATCGTTTTATGTGCTCTTTCGGGCTACTTAATGCATATCAGAGTGGAATATGCTTAGAGCAGGCGCTTGTATCTGAGGAAGCCCCATGAAAGTGCAGAAACGATCACGGAGATAACCAGGGCAATGGCAAATCCGTAATGGCTGTCTTCCATACCGTTGATTAAGTTCATACCGAACAATGAGGAAATCAGCGTAGGCAACATCATGACGATACTGATACTGGTCAAGGTACGCATCGTGGTATTCATGTTGTTGTTGATGATGCTCGAATAGGTATCCATCGTCGACTCCAGAATGTCGGAGTAGATGCTTGTGGTTTCGCGTGCCTGTGTCATCTCGATGTTTACGTCTTCAATGAGGTCGGCATCAAGTTCGTCTACCTGCAGCTTGAACTTCAACTTAGACAGGAGATTCTCGTTGCCTCGGATAGAGGTGATGAAGTAGGTAAGGGAGTCCTGCAGGCGGCTCAGGCCAATCAGGCTCTCATTGTTCACACCATGATCGAGGTTTCGTTTTGCTTTTTCTATGAGCGAATTGATCTGTTTCAATCGCTTCAGATACCAAACCGCTGATGAAAGGAAGAGACGGAAGGTCATGTCTACATAGTCGGTGAACCCCTCGCTGCGCTTCTGCTGGTAGCTTACGAAATCAATCATCATGTTGGTTTCGTAATAGCATACGGTGATGGTAACATCGCGCTTATGGATGATACCCAGAGGCACTGTGGTGTATGGGGTACGGCTGCGTATTTCCTTGACATAAGGGATACGGAGGATGATGAGCATCCAGCCATCGTCATATTCATAGCGGGCACGCTCATCGGTATCGCTGATATCCGAGAGGAAATAATCAGGGATCTTGAATTCTTCTTCCAGCAAGCGCTGGTCTTCATCAGTTGGACATGTTACTTGTATCCAGCAGTTTGGCTGCCACTCATTGAGTACAGTCAGATTCTTGTCTATATTCCAATAAGTCTTCATAGTTTGCTAATCTCCACATAATAAAAGTTTGGGGTATGGAGACTAGCGCTTGGGTACGGCCTACTGAAAGGCTTCATCGTTGCTGAATCTCCACGCCTTACAATTCATTATTGTTCTCCGCGTGATAATCGTCCATTTTGGTGTTATTTTAATGAAACTTATGCAAGTGAATTTGTATGATCTGCTACAGAGATTTTACAAGACTTGCGAAATCGACTGCAAAGGTAATGATTTCTTTTGAAAACTGGAACAAAAAAGCCGAGAATTTTCACTCTCGGCTTTCTTTTTTAATCTTTTTGTAATTTCGTTCCCCATTTTTTACTTTGCTGGAATCTCTGTCAGGAGCTGCTTGACAAGGTTCCAGAAAGGAGCAACGCAACTGATCTGGCAACGCTCATTGGCTGTGTGAGGACTAAGAAGAGTAGGACCGAATGATACGACATCGAGGTTAGGATACTTGCTCAGGATGATAGAGCACTCCAGACCTGCGTGAACAGCCTGTACCTTACCGTCTGTGCCGTTCTGCTCTTTGTAAACCTTCAATACGTGTTCCAGAATGTCGCTCTTAGGGTTAGGATTCCATCCCATATAGCTGCCGCTGAATTCAACCTTCATGCCTGCCATGTTGAAACAGCTCTCTACCATTGTGGCAAGATACATCTTGTAGTATTCGTGGCTGGAACGGGCCAGAATCTTGATGGCAGCCTTGCCGTCACCAATCTCAACGATTGCGAGGTTTGAAGAGGTCTCTACGATTTCTGGCATAGATGGAGCCATACGCAATACGCCATCGTGGCAAGCGTAGATTGCATCTACAAGATTATCCTGGATTTCGGCAGGAACCTGCATCTTTGGAGTCTCTACATTCTCAGCGAAGAACTCGATGTTCTCAGTTGTTTCAATGCCTTCGAACTCATCACAGATTTCGTCCTTCCAGTCTGCTACCAGGTCATTCAAAGCTTCAATGTTCTCCTTAGGCAGGGTCAGAACAACCTCAGCCTGGAATGGGATGGCATTGCGCATGTTGCCACCCTGCCATGAAGCTAGACGGGCATCGAGTTCTGAAATAGCTTCACGCACAAAACGAACCATGCACTTGTTGGCATTCGCTCTGCCTTCGTTGATTTCGATACCGGAGTGACCGCCTTTCAATCCCTTGAGGGTTACCTTAACGGCAGCATCTTCCTTGTCGGTTTCTACCTCTTTATAATCGAGAGTTGCTGTGATGTCGATACCGCCAGCGCTACCGATAACGAACTCGCCCCAAACCTCGGTATCGAAGTTCAAGAGAATGTCACCGTTCAGTTCGCCTGCTGGGAGATCGTTGGCACCATACATGCCTGTCTCTTCATCGGCGGTAATCAAGCCCTCGATAGGACCATGCTGCAAATCTTTTGATTCCATTACAGCCATGATTGTAGCTACGCCAAGTCCGTCGTCGCTACCGAGTGTTGTATGATTAGCACGTACCCAGTCGCCATCGATGATGGTTTCGATAGGGTCAGTTTCGAAATTATGCTTGCTGTCTGGTGCTTTCTGTGGAACCATGTCCATGTGCGCCTGCATAATAACGCCTTTGCGGTTCTCCATACCTGGAGTTGCAGGTTTGCGCATCACGATGTTGCCTGCTGGGTCTTGGAAAGCCTCTACACCTGCTTCTTTTGCCCAATCGAGCAAATAAGCCTGAATTTTTTCCAAATGTCCAGATGGACGTGGAACTTGTGTTAACTTGTCAAAGTTACGCCAGATTTCAACTGGGTTCAAATTCTTAATGTCAGCCATATTTATTTAATTTAAAATTTATAGTTAATAGTTTATAGGGCATTCTCGCTATACGGCGTAGCCGCTATCAACTATTAACTTTTAACTCTTAACTTTTATCTTTTAACTTTCCCGGTAAACGCCAGTGCTATCCAGGCATAGATTCCCAAAAGGACTACAAGCAGGGTTTGTACGGAGTGTACGATGAGAACGAAGAAGAGGGCATCGTTTGCCTGAATGCCATAGAGTATGAGCATTGTCTTGACAGCAAAATGCCAAGGTCCGGCTCCGTTAGGAGTTGGTACGATGACCGCTATGCTGCCCACGATGAATGTCACCAAACCGCACATCAGATTGAGATGGGAGGTTGCCTCGAAGCATTGGAAGGTGAGATAGTAGTGGAAGAAATAGCTCAACCAGATGCCCAGTGTAAGGGCGATGTAGAGCGGTACATTTCTGACACCTTTCAGCGAGATGATACCTTGCCAGAGTCCTCCCAGTGTTGCTTTCACCTTATTATATATAGCGAGTCGCTTGAGCAGATAGTGAGCCAGGATGAGTACTGCTATGCCACAGATAGCGGTCACAATGTAACCTGTGGCTGTAAACTGGCAGAGTAAACTGTCCATGCTCGTACCTGTTTTCTCAAAGAAATTGAGGAATACCGGAATCTGCATCACAAAGACCAGCGCCGTAATCAGCAGCACGAGGAGTGAATCGATGGCTCTTTCTGTAACGACGGTACCCAAGGCTTTCGGAAACGAAACATCATCCCATTTCTTCAATACGCCGCATCTGGCAAACTCGCCCGCACGAGGAATTACAAGACTCAGAGCATAGGACAGGAAGATGGAGTAGATGCTGATACTGGAGCGGGCCTTCTCGCCTAATGGTTCCAGCGACTGTTTCCATCTCCATCCTCTGAACACCTGGGCAGAGATGCCAAAAGGGAACGACAGCAGCATCCAGGTCCAACTCATCTTGTGAAGCAGAACATCTTCTACTTGCTTGAAGTCGAATCCGCGATACATCCAATAAAGGATGGCGCCACCCAGAATGAGCGACAAAGCCACCTTCCATATGTTGTTTGCTATCTTCTTTATATCCATAATTAGATGCAAAGATAATACTTTTATTGACAATATCGTTCGAATCTGCATATTTTTAGCATAAATAAACGCTTGGGCGCCATTTATGGCTAAAAGTATAGCCTTTTTTTAAAGAAACAAGTGGCTCTTTCCCTTTTTTTATCCAAAAAGATAAAAAAAATCGCATACTTCGTGTGGATTCTCAAAAAATAATCGTATTTTTGCAAAATATATAATATAAAGATAAGATATGAAAGCTGTAAAGCCTAAGAAGAATCTCGGTCAGCACTTCTTGACCGACCTCAATATAGCAAAGCGCATCGCCGATACGGTGGATGCCTGCCCGGATATACCTGTTCTCGAAATAGGACCAGGTATGGGCGTTCTTACCCAATATCTCGTAGAGAAACCAAGAGTCGTCAAGGCAGTGGAAATCGACTCGGAGTCGGTGGCGTATCTTCATGAGAATTTCCCGACACTCAAGGATAATATTATCGGTGAAGACTTCCTGAGAATGGATTTGAACCAGATATTCGATGGAAAGCAGTTTGTACTGACAGGCAATTATCCATACGATATCTCATCGCAGATATTCTTCAAGATGCTTGATTACAAAGACCTCATTCCTTGCTGTACCGGAATGATCCAGCGCGAGGTGGCATTGCGTATGGCTTCAGAACCAGGTAACAAAGCCTATGGTATCCTCAGTGTGCTCATCCAGGCATGGTATGATGTGGAATATCTCTTTACGGTAGATGAGAATGTGTTCAACCCACCTCCAAAGGTAAAGAGTGCGGTAATCCGCATGACTCGCAACAAGGTGACTGACCTTGGCTGTGATGAAAAACTGTTTAAGCGTCTGGTTAAGACGGTCTTCAACCAGCGTCGCAAGATGCTCCGTGTAAGCCTTAAGCAGATGTTCCCAGGTGTAACCCCACGCGAGGAGTTCTTCACCACCGACATCATGACCAAGCGCCCTGAGCAGCTCACTATCCAACAGTTTGTAGAACTCACCAACTATGTGGGCGAAGAACTCAAGAGATTGGGGATAGTTAAGAGTTAATAGATAATAGTTAAAAGTTGATAGGGGGCTACGCTATATAGCTAGAATGCCTTATAAACTATAAATTGTAAATTATAAATTGAAATAATTATGATAGACGTTAAAGAAACTTTGAATTCTGCAGCAGAGCGTATGGAGATGGCAGCAATGTATCTCGCAGAGGAACTCTCTCATGTTCGTGCTGGTCGTGCTAATGTTGCCATCCTCGATGGTGTGCGTGTAAATAGTTATGGCAGTATGGTTCCTCTGAACCAGGTAGCTACAGTTACAACCCCTGATGCCCGTACTATCGCTATCCGCCCTTGGGACAAAAAGGCTATCAAGGATATCGAAAAAGCTATTATGGATAGTGGTGTAGGTATCACTCCTGAGAACAATGGCGAAATCGTACGTCTGGGTATTCCTCAGCCAACAGGTGAGCGCCGTAAGGAACTCGTAAAGCAGTGTAACAAGATTGCTGAGCGTGCTAAGATTGAGGTGCGCAACGTGCGCCAGGAAATCAAGGAGAAGTTGAAGAAAGCTATCAAGGATGGACTTTCTGAAGACTTGGAGAAGGATGCTGAGAACGATTTGCAGAAACTCCACGACAAGTACATCAAGCAGCTCGAAAACCTGATGGACGAGAAGGAGAAGGAAATCATGACAGTCTAAATCATTCTGGACTTACATTATTTAATAAGTGATAATGAGAGGACTCGTTATTAAAAATACAGGCAGCTGGTACACCGTCAAGACAGACGATGGCCAGCTGATTGAAAGTAAAATCAAGGGCAATTTCAGATTGAAGGGCATCCGCAGCACCAATCCTGTGGCTGTAGGCGATTATGTGCAGCTTATTACCAATCAGGAGGGTACGGCATTTATCTCTTCTATCGAAGACCGCCAAAACTATATCATTCGTAAATCACCTAACCTCAGTAAGCAGAGTCATATTCTGGCTGCTAATGTAGACCAGGCACTGCTTGTGGTAACGGTGAATTATCCGCAGACTTCTACTACCTTCATCGACCGATTCCTGGCTGGCGCTGAGGCCTATAGAGTACCTGTTATCATCATCTTCAATAAAAGTGACATACTTTCAGAAGAAGAATTGCATTACGAGAAGATGATGTGCACGCTCTATGAGACCATCGGATATAAATGTATCGAATTGTCGGCAGCTACAGGCGAAGGTGTTGAACTGTTGCGACCTCTTATCAAGGATAAGAAATCTTTGTTGAGCGGCAACAGCGGGGTAGGAAAGTCAACCCTCATCAACCAGCTCATTCCTGATGCGGAGCAGCGTACCGCCGAAATCAGCGAGGCGCATAATAGCGGAATGCATACCACAACCTTCAGTGAGATGCTGGAACTGCCGGAAGGTGGTTACCTCATTGATACTCCGGGCATCAAGGGCTTTGGTACCTTTGATATCGAAAAGGAAGAGCTGACCAGCTATTTTAAGGAAATCTTCAAGTTCTCTCAGGATTGTAAGTTCTCCGACTGTACCCATACCCACGAACCGGGGTGCGCGGTAATCAAGGCGGTTGAGGAACATTATATTGCAGCTAGCCGCTATCAGAGTTATCTCTCTATGTTGGAGGATAAGGACGAAAATAAATACAGGGAGGCTTTTTGATAGTGAAGAGTGAAGAACGAAGAGAGAAGAAATTTAAAAAACATATTAATGAAAGAACAGAAGGACGTCAGGCAGCGTATCGAAGAAGGTGAGTTCGCACAGAGTGCAGAAATCCGTGCGAGCTATCTGGATGAGGACATCTTGATTATAGATAATGTCAAGGTGTTGCAGAACCCCGACCCTATGAGATTCCAGATGAACATGATTGCATCCTGTCAGAGAGGCAGCCTGAGAGCTGAACTTAACGGGCGGGAAATCACCGTGGAGAAGGGCGATATATTTATCAGTCCGCCTAACTCTATTCTCGACATCAAAGAGGTGTCGGAAGATTTTGCATGCACAGCCATGTGTGTCAGCAATCACGGCTTGCTTGGTATTCTTCGTTCTCATATCTCGGTATGGAACCGTGCCATGTATGTGAGCAAGGTTTCGGTGTTGAAGATGGACGAGGTGGATATGGTATTCTATTCTAAGTTTACCGACTTGGTGCGCCTCTGTCTGGATCCGAAGTTCAACGATCGCAGTTCGTGGAAACCATATCGCCGTGAGATTGTGGAGACGCTCTTGAAGAGTGCTCTTCTTGCCGTGAGCAATCTTTTGCTGACAGATCTCCCCAAAGAAACGTTGGGAACCAGTGCCAGCGATTTCTTTGATAAGTTCCTGGAGATGTTGCAGCAGAGCGAAATCAAGCATCAGCCTGTAGAATATTTTGCGCAGCAGCTTTGCATCACGCCAAAATATCTCTCCATCATCTGCAAGCGCCATTCCGGCAAGACTGCCATCGAGTGGATTACGGAGTATACGCTTGCTGATATCACCTATTATCTCCGTTCTACAACGAAAACAATCAAGGAGATTTCTGGTATACTGGGCTTCTCCAATACCTCATTCTTCGGTAAATATGTAAGAGAGCATCTGCATATGTCACCTCTGAAGTATCGTGAAAGTTTGAGAAAACAATAACTGCAAAATAAAAACTCGCAAATTCTAAAGAAAGAATCTGCGAGTTTTTTGTTTCTATCAAATAGGGTGGA
The DNA here is from genome assembly GCF_025151535.1 of Segatella copri DSM 18205. Classification (NCBI taxonomy): domain Bacteria; kingdom Pseudomonadati; phylum Bacteroidota; class Bacteroidia; order Bacteroidales; family Prevotellaceae; genus Segatella; species Segatella copri. The sequence goes on along the minus strand of NZ_CP102288.1, from coordinate 1,871,711 downwards.
GCTGGAGGGATTCGAACCCTCGTCCGCACAAGGAAACCATACGCTTTCTACATGCTTATTCCAGCCTTCGGTTTTCGAGGCATGACAGGACCTGGACCACCAATCATACCCTTATCCTCTAAAATTTCATCCATGCAACGAGGCGTACATGAACTATTTCCGATTTACCTGCACCGCTTGATCAACAAGATTCGGAACAACATCCGTTGAGCGATGTCTCGTTCCAGCACCCTGTGCTGGAATAAAGCTAGTTTACTATACTTCGACTAGGCAGCGAGAGCGTAGTTATTTTCGCCAATTAATTTTTTGTTCACTAGGATTTAGGAGGTAGCCAACGAGCCTCCGCATGCTTACGTACCATTTCATCTCGCCGTCAAATCCAGTCAACCCCGAGAATTTTCTGATATTGGGTGCAAAGATAAGGCGAAAATTTGAAATTACCAAATTTTTTAAGGAAAAAATCATACTAAAGATTCCAAATAGCTTAAAATGAGCGTTTTATGAGTTCTTGCCTGAAACATGCTAACCAAACTCTTAATGCAATGGCTGTAATAGCATCCTCATTATCATTATTTTTAGGTATTGCATACCTTCTTAGAAATATGTACCTTTGCAGCCTGATTCAAGATAGTAATAATGATTATGAATATGCTAAATAAGAAAATAACTTGGAGAAAACAACATAAATGGTTAGGCATCGGTATGAGCTTTTTCATGCTGATGTTCTGCTTGTCGGGTATTTTGCTCAACCACCGTTCGCTTATCAAAGATGTGGATGTGAGCAGGAAATATCTGCCAAGCCGCTATGAATTCAAGAATTGGAATGGCGGGTTGATGAGGGGAACGCTTGCTTTGGATGATGCCATATTGCTGTATGGAAACGGGGGAATCTGGCAAACGGATTCTACAGCATCCACATTCAGGGACTTTAATAAGGGGATTCCAGCAGGAGCAGACTGCCGACAGATAAGAAATGTTATCAGAACGGATGATGGTTCTGTCTGGTCGGTATCTCCATTTTCACTCTACCGGTTGGGGAGTCACAAAATCTGGAAAAGCGTAACTCTTCCAACAGAGCCGGAAGAGAAGTTGAGCGACATTTCTGCTCATGGAGATACGCTTTTGGTTCTCAGCCGCTCCTATGCTTATGTTTCCTTGCCACCTTATCAGAACTTCCAACGGATAGAATTGCCTATGCCAAAGGAGTATGATGGGAAGGTTACAGTCTTTCGTACGATATGGCTGCTTCACAGTGGAGAGTTGTTTGGCAGCATTGGTAAACTCATCGTAGATGGCATTGCCATCATCCTGGTGTTGCTCTGCATCTCAGGTCTTATCTTCTGGTTAAAGCCTAAACAGAAGAGGGTGCTTCGCTTTTCGCTACAATGGCATGACAAAATAGGCCGATACACCATCATGCTTACTTTGTTGATAGCCCTGACAGGTTGGTGCCTTCGTCCACCTGTGATGATAGCCTTGGTGTTGAACAAGATGCCGTCTATTCCTGGGACGACGCTTCATAGCAAGAACCCTTGGAATGACAAACTCCGTGTGGTGCGTTATGATGAAAAGTTCGGTGACTGGCTCTTGTCAACTTCGGATGGTTTCTTTTCCGTGAATTTCCAGACCGGAAAGTTGGAGTCCATCTCCAATACTCCACCAGTCAGTGTTATGGGATTGAATGTCCTTCAGCAAAACAAAGATGGTAAATGGTATTGCGGTTCGTTTAGTGGTCTCTTTGTTTGGGATAGAGTAAAGGGGACAACCGTTGATTATTCTACCGGGAAAGCTGCTTTAAAGAACGCTGGCGCACCATTCGGAAAAAAGGCGATAGCAGGTATGAGCCAGGATTTCTCTGATACGCCTGTCATTGCTGAGTATAATGAAGGAACCGACTTTGCGCCACAACCCGCTTATATGAACCAACTGCCCATGTCATTATGGAATGTGGCTCTGGAGGCTCATAGCGGTAGAATCTTCATAGGTAGTATTGCTACATATATATTTATCTTCGTGATGGGAATATTTGCCGTATGGTGTCTTTGGTCAGGGTATGTCATTAGACTGGTGAAGAAGAAATAAAAAAAAAGTTTGAATGCGTTGTTTTAATTGCCATATTGCCATGTTGTATGTGCAAATGGTTGATACTCAGCGTAAAAGTACATATGGCAATTCTCGGAAAAGCGCTGGGAATTGCCATATATTGTTATTGTTGCCTCTACTCATCTCCCAACAATCCTCTTATTTCCTGGTCGAAGTCAGAGTCAATACGTTGGGTCTTATTGAAAATTTCGTATTCTTGTTCCGCTTTCCTCTTGGCTTGTTCCGCAGAAATTTTACCTTTGTCTGGTAAAATTTGGTAGCGTCGGAAAGAGAGGAATTCATTTACGCTTGCCGAGAACTGTTGCATATTAAACGTGTTTTCACGCTCAATAAGATCCTCGATATAGTCGAAGAAACCTGTGACGGCACGTTCTAATTGGCGGATTTCTTTCTCTTGCAGATAGTTCTTGGCGATGCTTACATCCGATTTTAGAACACGACCATCTGGTGCATTTTTCCAAGTGGTAAGTCCCATGTGGTCCTTAGTATGGTCAGCCTTGGAGTATATAATCTCTGCTGCTGTATGTCCAGTGATAGCATAATGGAAGCGGTTTTGAACCATTGCATAGAATTCGCGTGTGGTTGGCGAGTTCTTGTCATAGTCGGTACTACATTCTGCATAAATATCTGTTATTTGCTGCCAGATACGGCGTTCGCTTGCTCGAATAGAGCGTACACGTTCGAGTAACTCACGGAAATAGTCCTTTCCGAACACTGCCGTGCCTTGCTTCAATCGCTCATCGTCCATAGCAAATCCCTTGGTGATATATTCGTTGAGAATCTTTGTTGCCCATTGGCGGAAGCGAGTAGCCTTTAATGAAGAAACACGATAGCCAACCGCAATGATGGCATCGAGGTGATAGAAGTCCACACTATGTGTCTGCGACTTATTGGCCATGGCTCCATGCTGAGTGGTTATTTCCATTTTGGAAACAACCACTTCTTTATCCAATTCCCCTTCCTCAAAAATATTCTTCAAGTGCTTACTGATAGCTGGTACACCAACACCAAATAGCTGTGCCATAGCTTTTTGTGTACACCAAATCGTCTCGTTCTTGATAACCACCTGTACCTTGCCTTCAGAGTCAGGCATACTATACAGTAAAAATTGTATTTCGTTACTCATCTTGTTATTCCTTTTTTGCGTTATCATTAAAGTTGATGCTGTTAAGCTGTCGCATAATCTCATTCTCTAAGCGATGGCTTTCCTCGAATTGCTCTGCCAATGTATTCTTGTAATCAGTCATTCGCTTATTGAACTCCTCTTCCGTGATGTCAACATAGTCTATCTTGATGTCAAAATATTGACCGGCTGGAAGACTGTAACCCTTTTCTTTGAGTCGTCAAAGAATAGCACGGACACATTGGTACCTGTATTGGCAAATACGAAATCTTCCATTCTATCAATTTATTGATTTTAATGCAAATATAATGATTTATTTCGAAAAAGAAGTCATGTTGGTTGATTCTTTAACACGATATAACTAATTGACGATACTATAGATGAGTAAGAATGCACTTCTGTGAATAAAATTACTAAAGGATGACAAAGATCGATATTTGCCCTTTTCGGGCCTATCAGAGAAGCTTTCGGCTCTTTCAAGGCGATTTCTCGAAAGATATTCACCAGCGGAGCCGATTGCTATGTTTCACTCAGAATGACCACACTGGTCATGCTGAATTTAAAATATGCCCCTTTTTAAAGTGGACTCAGAAAATAAAAAAAGTTTGAATGCGTTGTTTTAATTGCCATATTGCCATATTGTATGTGCAAATGGTTGATACTCAGCGTAAAAGTACGTATGGCAATTCTCGGAAAAGCGCCGGGAATTGCCATATATAGCCATAGTGAGAATTTAATGCTATTTTCGCCTAATAACCAGATAATCAGTACCTTTCATCGTTCTTTTTCTCTTCAATCCATCAATATTCTTCAGGCATCGACCGAACGAAAGTAGGCTTTTTGCTTCCAGTGATGCCCCATATTTTGCCTTTAATTCGCTAAAAATGGCGGCGGCAGTCATGAAAGTACCCTCATTTTCGTCTTCTGTTGGCGTAAAACTCTCGCTGAAGCATTGCATGACTGGATCTATTTGCTGGTATCGCCTGTTGTTTTCCATGATGAGAGCCGTCTGTTCTGCATCAAAATAGGTCTTTTCTCCATTCCAGATTGCCTTTTCTGCTTGAGCAAAGAGTTGCTGATAGTTGGGGCGCACACTTACATCGATAGGACCCGTCAGTTCAATGCCGATGAATCGGCGGTTGCCGGAAGGGTCGGTCAGGATGTCATCCATATTGCTTGTGGCGATGAAGGAGGCGGTGCGGGGGAACTCCTGTACATGGCTGCCATAGGGTGGCTTGTATTTCACGTTTGGCAACTGGATGAGATTTTTCAGGAATCCCTGTTGTCCCCTGGCTGAAATCTGGTTGAATTCATCCAGATTGATGAGCAGGCACTGGCTCATAGCCTGCAACACCTGTCTCTTCTCCGAGAGAATCAGATTGTCGGTGTAGCCCCATTGCAGTTGGGGTGGAATCAGCCGGCGGCAGAAAGTACTCTTGTTGTAGCCCTGTTTGGAAATGAGCAGAGGAGCCACGCTGTTGCCATACTGTCTGCCGGTGCGGTTGTGCCATTGCTCCACCATGGCTAGAAACCAGGTGTAGAACCAGTCCTCCCAGTGAGGGTTGTTGGTAGGCACGGTACGTGCCAAGGCGCGTATATGGTCCTTGCCGTCCCAGTTGTCATAACAGGTGAACAGGAATTCCTCTACGGGATTATAGTTCTTGATGAAATTGGATTCCAGGAAATTTCTGACGTCCTTGATGCTGACGTTGATACCTGCCAGTTGCACTTCTAGCGTCAGACTCTTCTGCACTCTCGGTTCCACGGCTTGAAATCCAATCCATTCCTTGTCCTTTGGTACATATTCGGTATATTTCATCACCATGTTGTATCTCAGGTCATACTTCTCGTTCAGATATTTCATCATTTTCTCGATGTTCTCTTTCGAGCCTTTCATGCCTTTTTCTTTCTTGTCAGTCGGGTCGCTTTTAGCCTCAGGTATGGATGGGGTTGGTTCCTGAAGCATCAGTTTCTCATCTACTTTCATGGCGACAGCCTGAGGATTATAATAAGGCAGGGTATCGAGCGTAAGGAGGAAATAGCTTCTTATCGAAGGCTTTTGGCTGGCTATCTCGGCATGGATGACAGACTGGTAGATGGGCAGGATGTGTCGGTAGGCACTTTGGTAGAGTCGGTCGGCATGTTCTTCATCTGTAGGCAGTTCACCCTTTTCATCGGAGAATTTCACCAGTATTTCCACGCTTCTGCCATCCGCTCCGGTCACGGCGATGAGAGTGGAGGGGAGGAAGGCAGCTTGTTTCTTCACGAGCTGAACGTCTTCTGGTTTCAGTATGTTTCTGAACGATAGGAGCAAGAGGCCGTTGAATGCCTTCATCCTGAGATTCCCGTTCTCATCTTTCTGAAACTCGGCGGCAGGGTATACCCTGTGCCAGGTGGGCATGTCTTTATACCCATCGTAACCGAAATTCATGGAAGGAACCATATCTCTGAATTTCTGGATGGTAAACTTGGAATCATCTTTGAGCATACGCTCCAAAAGGTGTCCGATACTTCTGTTGGTAACGCAAAGCTGGTGTTGCCGGTTGGTTCTGATGACTGTTATTCTCATCTGTCCTGTTATTAAAGTTATGTCTTTTTCGAGTGAGGCTTACGTAATGTTTGAGTAGGGCTTACTTGGAGTTCAAAAGAGGCTCACTTGGATTTCGGAAAGCATTACTTGCTAAGCCAGGATGTATCTGAAATTGCGTCGCGACGTATCTGATGCTGCGTCGCGACGCAGTTGTTGTTACGTCGGGACGTATCTGATGCTACGTCGGGACGTAATTTCTTCCGCATCGATGGCGAAGTTACGAAAAAAGATTGAAATCCCCAAACTTTGAACCGAAAAAATGCTTTTTTGCTCAATACTTTCTGTGTTTTTCCCCAAAAATGCCTCAAAAACGCCCGAATATGGCAGATTTCATAGCAATATATAGCAGATAATCCCTTAAAATAAAGAATTGCCATACCCCTAACAGCTTTGTAATCAGATAGATTACTGGCTGGCATGGCAATATGGCAATTCTTGAAAGAAAAATATTAAAATGAAGCAGATTGTGGAACCCTAATTTTTTCTAACATCCCATCTGTAGCAGACAGCAAATATATTGTTTCGTTAGATTTATCTATCCTCATTTGAGAAGCAATAAAGTTTAACTTGTAATTTTTCAATGCTTTTCCTGCTAAATCGTATACTTCAACAGAAGAATATCCTTTTTCTTGAGCTAGGTCTACATGACGTTGTGAAAGAAGGTATATTCTATTTCCGACAATAGTTGCATCTGAAAAATACATAATTTCATTTTCATTAACTAGTTCATTTCCTTGAACTGAGCATATTAAATCTAACTTGTTGTTGGATAAGATTTTGTAAACCTCAAATTTGTCTTTATATTGGTACGCCAAGACAGCATTGTCATTATTTAAATCATACGCAAAGTTGTTCAGGAAAGCTTTGCCTTCTTTTTGCGGATCCTCGATGACAACAGAATCTATTGGCATATTATCCTTAAAGGAATTCAAACGGAAGACGATTTTGTTAGGATGTTCGTCCGAAAAGCAAAAGTAATTTGCAAATACTTTTGGGTTATTAGCTATTCCATTTATACCTCAAATCCGCAACCTATAGGGTTTCGTGGGAATTTACTTGTAAAACGACAAAAATTCTTTTATTGTACATATTCCTTGGGCATAACAGAAACGTCGTAAACACAAAATTCCCTTACCCCATAAAGCGACTTGAGGTAATACACCGGTTTAACCAGAAAAGCATTGCCTTTAACCAAAGTCTGTCTTGAACAGGTTGGCATAAGCATAGTTGTCTGAATAAATGTTCAATACATGCCTACGTGACGTCTTAATCCATTTTGCAGGAACAGAGATGAACTTGAACACAAAGGTCTTGATTCTGCTGGTGGCACGCAATCCAAATTCATGGGTTTTCAATCTCTGCATAATAGCTTTGTAGAAGTTTCTGATGAGAGCTGTCATAAGCAGGAATACAGTATTCTGTGCCATGAACGATTTTGGCAACCGATTCCAGCCAAAGCCATTGTTCATGTCATCGAAGATGCGTTCCTTGCCACCACGAAGATTGTAGAATTCCACAATGTCTCTTGCACTCGACTTGTAATCGTTAGTCAGTATACATCTGTAGGTATATTCGCCTTCCCAAATGTCAAGGTCTCCCTCTATTCGCCTTTGTCTCTGTATGACAAGACGATACGGTTTTCCTTTCCATTTCTCAACAAGGATGGAATTCAGCTCAAATTCAATACCGTTGATTTCAACAGTTTTCCATCCAGTCAAGGCAAACATGGAATCGTAGAAGGAAGAGCATCTGTTGGCACGAATATAAAAATGCCTGCAATGAGCCTCTACCATATCTACGATTTCCTCCGAGCATGAGCCGCAATCCATGCGGGCACGGGATATATATACTTCTGATGCCTCCAGTCGCTTGAAGATTCTTTCCAAAGTCTCTCTTTGGTTGAAGCGCACGTTTGTGTTGCCGTCTCTATTTTCAATACCGACAATCATGTCGTTAATGACTGCCACACCTGGACTATAGCCCAGGAACTTCTTGTAGGTTGGTTTTGCATCATGCTTCTCTGTTTCAATGAACTGATGGTCAAAGTCAAAATCATACTCTTGACCGGATTTCAATTGACCAGTAGCAAGCAGGGCTTTGATCAATAAGCAGTTCATCTTGTCTGCAGTATTGAAATCATAGGAGTTGCCAGAAGCAGATTTATAGGTGATGTTCTTACAAGTCAGTTCTTCGATAGCACGCAATATGGTGTCTGCGCTGCAAGTGCGAAGAGTTGGATGAAGAGACAAATGTTTCATCAAGTGAGTTGTAACATCCTCAATACATGAGCCGCCACAAAGATATACGCACATCAGAGAGCGTAGAATTTCGCTATATTGATAACCAAACATAGTGCATCTCAATCCCAAGGTGGAATCTATGGTTTGAGCTAAAAGAGCATCAAATTGCTCCATAATAGAAAAAATTCCTCCAAAAGGAGTGAGTTTCTCAGATTTTATTTGTACTTTTGCCATGTCATTCAGAGTTTTATTTGTTTTTTATTTGCAACACTAAGATAAGTGAAATTTCTGACATGGCAAAATCCTGAGCAACTTTTTGTTGCTCAGGTGCTTATAAAAAATATTAAATTATAGTGTTGCGGAATTAAGGACTTTAAAAAAGTAGCTATTTGCTTGTTTCGGGGCTTTTTTTGTTCTTTTTGTTGTATTTCTCGTTATATTTTTGTAATTTTGCGGCATTAAATTATCTAACAACAGAAAATAAAGACTCATATAATGAGAAAGATATCTACTCTAATGGTTTCTGTGCTCTGCATGATGATGCCTGTAGGGGCTGAGGCGCAGGTGCCGACAGCCTTCGTCTCGAAGGGGGCTACGGATATTCAGGCGCAGCCACATTCGGTAACGCAAACCAACTCGGGTGCACAATTGGCTGCTATCGACCCTATGGTGCGCTCTATCACGATGGATAATGGTTTGCCGAGTAATGCTGTGCGTAGCGTGGTTCAAGGTTCCAAGGGATACATGTGGTTTGGTACAGACAACGGATTGTGCCGTTTTGACGGATACGATGTCAAAACCTATTATAATCCCTTTACGACTGTAGACCAGTTTGTGAGCGCCCTTACTGCTTGCGAAGAAGGACTGCTGGTAGGTTGCAATAATGGAGCCTATCTGTTCTGTAATGCAACCGACCGATTCCAGAAACTGAGTGATAAGATTACGGCACCTGTCCTTAATTTTTCGCTTGACGGCGATCAGAATGTTTGGATTTCTACCAACGGACAGGGCGTGTTCAGATACAATCGGACTACTCACGAACTGCATCAGTATCCGATGAAGAATATTCAGGGTAAAGTGCAAAGTACGCTGGTTGATGCCAACAACCAGGTATGGATGCTCTGTAACCAGGGTGAAGCCAGCATCTATCATCTCAACAAGTCGACCGACCAGTTTGAAGCATTCCCTCTGAAGGGCGATGCAACCATGTTTCACGGCATGGCGATGCTGGCTACTCCCGATGGCAATGTTTATGTCGGAACCTGGGAAAACGGACTTTACAAGCTCAACGCCGATGGTAGTGCCGAGCAGCTCATCAGCGGAACCTTGAGTAATGCTGTTCATCATATCCATCAGCTTTACTGCAACGACAACAAGTCTCTTCTCATAGCCAGCGATGATGGATTGGTGCAGTATGATATCCAGAACCGTATCTGGCACATGTTGTCGGAAGTCAACAATCCGAGCCGGAGTACGAGCGAGCGCTTTGTTTATGGTATTGCGGATGATAATGAAGGTGGCATTTGGGTAACTACTTTCTATGGTGGTGTGAATTATCTTCCTTCTACGAGTTTTGAAGAGCGTTTCCATGCTTATTCTGCCCGTCTGGGCGGATTGCGCGGTAATGTGGTAGGAAGATTCTTCGAAGACCGTCAGCATCGCATCTGGATAGCTACGGATGATGCGGGACTCGACTGCTTTAATCCCCAGACCAACAGTTTTGTTTCTTATCCGGGCAAGGCGGATATGGGCAAGTATAATGTTCATGCGCTCTTTGCTGATGAAAATGATCTGTGGGTAGGAACCTATGGCAATGGTGTCATCAGAATGAATATGGCTACCGGAGCGCAGCAGGTTTTCTCTACCGATGGAATGGTTTCTGGCAGTAATGCCTATTGTATTTATCGCGACCGGAAGAACCGGCTCTGGGCGGCTACGATGGATGGTGCCAACCTCTTCGATGAAGGACAGCAGAAGTTCAGCAAAATCAAGTTGTTCAAGTCGCTTACCATCGATATCAAGGAAGATCCTCAGGGCAACGTATGGTTTGCTACCCAGGGAGGCGGCTTGTGGCGCTTGGACAAGAATAATGCCTGGAAACAGTATAAACATGTAGAGAATGATTCTACTTCGCTGGTGAGTGATCAGATAAACTGTCTGGTTATTGGCGAAAAGGGGCAGCTCTATGCCGCAACCGGCGAAGGACTTTGCGAATTTCTGCCTTCGAAAGGTATATTCCGACGCATCTCCATCGATGCGCCTAGTCAGGATTTCACGAGTCTTGTCATTTCGCAGGGAGTAATGTGGATTTCTACCAGCAAGGGAATTGTGAAATATACGCCGGGTGAACCTGTCCAGCTGTTCAATAAATATGACGGACTCACTTGCGACCAGTTTATGCCAAACGCCGGACTCCTGGCTTCTGATGGCAGAATCTATTTCGGTTCTACAAGAGGTTTCAACTGCTTCTATCCATATCTCGTCAAGATCAACCAGGTAGCTCCTCCTGTAGCAATCACCTCGGTAGAACTCTTCGGAAAGCCGATAGAGGCGGGGAGCGACCAGTTGGAGAAATCTCTGAGTCATGCAGCAGAACTCAATCTGTCTCATAACGAGAATACCATCAATATCTCGTTTGCCGCCCTGAGCTATGTATCGCCTGAGAAGAACCAGTATGCTTACAAACTTGAGGGAGTAGACAAGGATTGGATTTATACCCACGAGCATCGTGCCAACTATACCAATCTTCCTGCCGGAACCTATACCTTCCTGGTTAAGGCAACCAATAATGATGGTGTATGGTCGAAGAATGAGGCAAAACTGAAGATTGTGGTTCATCCGCCGTTCTGGTGGTCTTTGCCAGCCAAGATTCTGTATCTTCTGCTCATCGGTTACGCAATCTACTGGTTCATGCAGAGCCGGTTGAAACGTGAGAAACGCCGTCATCAGGAAGAACTCGACCAGTTGGAACTCAAGCAGGATCAGGAGATGAGAGATGCCCGCCTGCAGTTCTTCACGATGATTGCCCATGAAATCCGTACGCCGGTAACGCTTATCATCGGACCTTTGGAGAGCCTGAAAGAGTATTGGAAACAGGTTGCCGGAAAACTTTCCGATGGTGAGACTATCACGCAGACGCTTTCTGTTATCGACCGTAACGCCCAGCGTTTGCTCCTGCTAGTAAATCAGCTGCTCGATTTCAACAAAGTGCAGCAGAAGGGCATGCAGGTTCATTTCCGTTTGAATAACATTTCGAAGCTGATGCATGCTGTGGCAGAGCGCTTTGCTCCTACCTTCGAGCAGAAAAGCATCCGTCTTGATGTAGATTATCCAGCCGATGAGCTCGTGGCGATGATTGACCAGGAGGCCATTACCAAGGTTATCAGCAATCTGATGACCAACGCCTTAAAATATACCGAGGATTATGTACGCTTGTCCTGCCGCTTGCTGGAGGATGGAAACCATTTCCGCATAGAGGTGGAAGACAACGGATTGGGAATCAGTCCTGACGAAAAGGAGAAAATTTTCGGAGCCTTCTATCAGGCACGCGACAACAAACCGGGAACCGGAATCGGTCTCAACATCGTGAAGAATCTCGTTGAGGCTCATCATGGTATGGTTGAAGTAGAATCTGCAGTAGGTAAGGGATCTACCTTTATCGTAACCTTGCCGCTCAACCAGTTGGATGCTGTGGTTGAGAAGGCGGATGAGATGGTGAAGGAAGAAGAAACTGTTGCTGAGGAAAATCTGCTGACAGATGAAACTACAGTTGCGCAAGGTTCTCAAAAGGCAGGCGTTGCTGTTGCCAGTCCGCTTCGTGAACCGGCAAAACCGACGATGCTGATTGTGGATGATGATGAAGACATGCGCCAGTTTGTGAAGGCTCATTTCGAAAAGATGTATACGGTTTATACCGCCGACAACGGAAAGGATGCGCTCCGTAAACTGGAGAAACATCCGGTTTCGCTCATCATAAGCGACTGGATGATGCCGGAGATGGACGGTCCGGAGTTCTGCCGTAGGGTGCGTGAAAATTCTGAATATTCTCATCTCCCGTTCGTGATGCTCACGGCAAAGACCGATGATGCGGCGAAGACGGAGAGTATGAACTGTGGAGCCGATGTCTACATAGAAAAGCCGTTCTCGATGAAGTATCTTGAGGCAAGCGTAAGACAGCTTCTTGAGATGCGCCGTCTGTTGAGGAGTAAGTTCTCTCATACTCCGCTTGAGCCGATAGCAGAGATTGCTCCAACTCAGGTTGATAATGCGTTCCTGGAACGAATGTCTCGCATCATCGAAGAGAATGTGGCGAATCCGGAACTCAACGTGGCGTTCCTTGCTGAGAAGATGGGCATAAGCCGCTCTTCGCTCTTTAATAAGATTCGCGGTCTTGCCGATGTTACGCCAAACGAGATGATCCAGCTCGTGAAACTTAAGAAGGGCGCAAAGCTCCTGAAAGAAGGAAACTACCGCATCAGCGAAATCAGCTATATGGTAGGTTTCAGCAGTCCTAGCTATTTTGCCAAGTGCTTCCAGAAGCAGTTTGGCGTCAAGCCGATGGATTTCGTAGCTGCGGAATCGTAGGATAGAAAAAATATTCGGATAGAATAAAAAATCGCCTGGGTGCTCAGATGCATCCAGGCGATTGTCTTATTTGTAAAAAGCCTATTCTTTATTTCTTTGTGGCTCTGATAAAGAAACCTATGAGGCAGATGTAAGCCAGGAGCGAACAAACCTCAGACATCGGATTAACCCACCAGCTGTCGGCGATACTTACCTCGATGCCGCCAAACTTCAGAAGGGCGCTAACCACACCCATCAGGGCTCCACCGGCGATGAAGCCGCTGGCGATGAGCGTTCCCTTCTCACCACGTTCGCTGTTCACCTTGGCATCCTTGCTGCGCGAAGTAACATACCAGTTGATGGCTCCACCCACGAGCAGAGGAACGTTCAGTTCCAGCGGAATAAACATACCCAGAGCGAAAGCCAGGGCAGGAATTTTGAAATAAGTCAGCACGATGGCTATTACGGCTCCGATGCCATAGAGCACCCAAGGAGCTCCCACGCCATTCATCAAAGGGTCGATAACCGCAGCCATCGCATTAGCCTGAGGAGCTGCAAGCGAACCCGATGCGAAACCGTAAGTCTCGTTGAGCAGCATCATCACGCCGCCCACGGTAGCCGCACTCACCAGGGTACCGAGGAATTTCCATCCCTCCTGTTTCTTAGGAGTTGTTCCCAGCCAGTAACCAATCTTCAGGTCGGTAATAAACGAACCTGCTACCGAGAGGGCTGTACAAACCACACCACCCATAATCAGGGCAGCCAGCATGCCGCCAGGACCTTTCAGACCGACAGCCACCATCACCACAGAGGCGAAGATGAGCGTCATCAGGGTCATTCCCGAAACAGGGTTTGAACCCACGATAGCGATGGCATTAGCCGCTACGGTAGTAAAGAGGAAGGCGATGGCAGCCACGAGCAGAATGGCGATAATGGCGAAGAGAAGGTTGCCCTCCATCACGCCAAACCAGAAGAAGAGGAAGGTTACGAGGATGGTAACAAGCGAACCGATAGCGATAATCTTGAAAGAGATGTCGCGCTGGGTGCGCTTCACGTTCTCATCCACATCGCTCTTGCCCTTCAGCTCCTTGGCAGCCAGACCTACGGCACTCTTGATGATGCCCCAGCTCTTGATGATGCCGATGATACCTGCCATGGCGATACCGCCGATACCGATGCTGCGGGCGTAGGCACGGAAGATTTCCTCCGGACTCATCGCACCCACGGTCTTCACGATGCTAGGATCCCAGGCGCTCAGCACGCTATCATGGAAGATAACGCTCATGCCCGGAACAATCAGCCACCATACTACGAGCGACCCCAGACAGGTGAAGAAGGCATACTTCAGACCGATGATGTAACCCAGACCTAATACGGCTGCACCTGTGTTTACCTTGAATACGAGTTTAGCCTTGTCAGCCAGGTCGCATCCCAGACTTACCACACGCGATGTGAAATTCTCGTTCCACCATCCCAGGCTGGCTACGATAAAGTCGTAAAGACCACCCACCAGTCCGGCTATGAGCAGCGGCTTAGCCTGGTCGCCTCCCTTGGCTCCGCTCACCAGTACCTGCGTGGTAGCCGTAGCCTCAGGGAACGGATATTTGCCGTGCATATCGCTTACGAAGTACTTGCGGAAAGGAATAAGGAAAAGAATTCCCAAGACTCCTCCCAAGGCCGAAGCCATGAAGATCTTCATAAACGAAGTAGTCATCTCCGGATATTTAGCCTGCAGGATGTAGATGGCTGGCAGGGTAAAGATGGCTCCTGCCACCACAGCACCCGAACAGGCTCCGATGCTCTGGATAATGACATTCTCGCCCAGCGCCTTGCTACGCTTGGTAGCGGTACTTACGCCCACGGCGATGATGGCGATAGGGATGGCTGCTTCGAACACCTGACCCACCTTCAAGCCCAGATAGGCTGCGGCGGCAGAGAAGATGACTGCCATCACGATTCCCCATGTAACTGACCATCCGTTCACCTCAGGATAAACCTTGTCAGGCGACATCAGCGGCTTATATTCCTCCCCGTCTTTCAGTTCGCGGAATGCGTTCTCGGGGAGTTGCAAATTGTCTTTTTCTTCCATTATTTCTCAATTCTGATGATATACTCACTCATGAAACTTGCACCTGGCTGCAGACGGTTCATCAGATACTTGTCCTTAAACTCGCCATCATATTCAGCCCAGTCGTTCAAACCATACCATGGCTCGATGCAGATGAATGGAGCGTGCTTGCCTGCTGGGTTCCAGATACCTACGGCTGGAGTCTTGAACTCGAGGGTTACATGAGGTTCGCCCTGCTCGTTGAGAATGCTCACCTGCTTAACCTGACTCTTGTCGAAGATAACAGCATCTTCAGCGAAAGTCTCCTCGTTTACTTCCCAGATACCCTTGTCGGTTTCTACGGTTTCCTTAGCCTGACGGTCGATGCATCCGCCTACGTTACCATAGAGACGAACAGGAGCCTCGTTGTCGAGTTTCAGGGTAGCCTTCATTTCTTCGCCCTTCTTGCAGCCAGGAACCATGAATGCTGGGTGACCGCCAATCTGGAAGAAGATTTCCTTGTCGTCGGTATTCTCTACGTGCCAGATGACATGAATCTCGTTGCCCTGCAGGCGGTAAGAGATGGCAAGGTTGAAGTGGTAAGGATAGTTCTTCTGAGTCTCTTCGTTGTCGATGAGCGCGAAGGTGAGGCGGTCGGCAGTCTTGCCAACGAGTTTGAACTCTGTATCGCGTGCGAAACCATGGCGAGGAAGGTGATACTCCTTGCCCTCTGTGCGATAAGTGTCTTTCCACAATCCGCATACGATAGGGAAGAGGATAGGAGAGTGGCGGTTCCAGTATTTCTCGTCGCCATCCCAGAGATATTCATTACCATTAGCATCCTTGATGCTCTGAAGTTCTGCTCCGAGAGATGAAATCTCAAGTGTGAGCTGATCATTCTTAATCTGTTCCATTGTTATTAATTCTTGTGTTTAGTTTTTAATGTTTCATCAGATTATCTTTTTTCAAAGATATTGCAAAGGTACAATTTATTTTCTTAAAGCACAAGAAAAGAGCGTTTTTTCTCAGATATTACAATATATTTATACGATTTTGTTAGCTTATCTCGAATATTTGCTGTAACTTTGTAGCCCGAAATAGATAGATAACAAGAAGTATAAGAAAAAAATAGTATTTAATCTAATGACAAGCAGTAATAAAGTTAAAGGCTTTGCGGCGGGTGTTGTTGCCGCAGTATGTTATGGTACCAATCCTTTGGGCACGCTCGAACTCTATGGCGACGGATTCAATTCCAGTTCTGTACTTATCTATCGTTATCTCTTGGCGGTACTGATGTTTGCCGTGGTGATGCTGTTCCGCAAGGAGAGTTTCAAGGTGAAGTGGGGACATCTGATTCGTCTTGGCGTGCTGGGCTGCATGTTTTCGCTCTCATCAGCTACGCTTTATGTCAGTTTCCATTATATGGCGGCAGGTATTGCCAGCACCATCCTCTTCGTTTATCCTATTATGACAGCCATCCTGATGACGGTCTTCTTCCACGAGAAGGTAACGTGCTCTACCTCGCTTGCCATTCTTCTGGCGGTATCGGGAGTAGGATTGCTCTATCAGGGCGATGGAAACGATAAGTTGAGCACGGCGGGTTTTGCCCTCGTCATGTGTTCATCCCTGCTCTACGCCCTTTACATCATCTCCATCAACCAATGGAAGAATCCGGGCATGTCGAACATCAAGTTTACCTTTTATATATTAGTCTTCGGACTGCTTACGATGTTTGTCTATTCGTTTATTGCAGGCGAGCCGATACTGATGCTTCAAACGCCTAAACAATGGCTCTGTGCTGCCCAGCTGGCTTTGTTGCCAACGGTATTGTCGCTCTTCTTCATGACGGTTTCCATCAATCTTATCGGCAGTACTCCAGCCGCCATCATGGGAGCCTTGGAGCCGGTAACAGCCGTCATCATCGGCGTATGCGTCTTCGGCGAGAGTTTCTCTCTGCAGCTGGCGATAGGTATCCTCGCTATCCTGGCTGGCGTAACGATTATCATCGCAAGAAAGAAAGGGTAAAAGGGTAAAAAGAAGAAAAAATCCTTGCTCGAAAAAGAACTCGAACGAGGATTTTTTTATCTGTTCTAGCCGCAAGCAAATAGGCTCGCGAGCCGCCAGGCGTTAAGATGATTATCTCAGAATATCCTTCAGCGCAAAGTTGGCGAGGATGCTGGTGTTCTGGCTCAGCATGCTGATGAACTCCTGGGCTGAGTTTTTCATGTAAGCATCTTTCAGAATGTGGATGCAGCCATCCATTTCGTTGTCGGCAGCATCGATAGGAATCGCCTTCATGCCGTTCTGCAGAATGGTGGTCGATTCGGAGAGAATGGTCACCAGATTGCTGCGGCTCAGAAGGTCGAAGATGATGTTTACATTATTCACCTCTACCATAATCTTGTAGTTCAAATCTTTGCCCTCTACCATGTGATCAAAGGCGTTGCGTGCCTGCAGACCCTTGCAAGGAAGGATGAGGTCGTAACGCTCCAGATCGGAAAGCTTGACCGATGAAAGGCGCGCCAGCGGATGATTCACGTTCACGATGGCGGCAAGACGGTTGCTGAAAATAGCTCGGCTGTCTACCGCTTTCTCGTTCTTCAGAGGCTTGAAAGCCAGAACGAGGTCGAGTTCGCGCTTCTTCAGTCCGTCCATCAGTTCCTGCATGGTGCGGTATTGGATGTTGAGCTTTACATGAGGATAGGCGTGGAGAAAGGCGATGAGCGTCTCGGACATGATGTTGCTGAAGGAGAACGTTACGCCGATGTTCAGTTCGCCTGTAAGCATTTCCTTCAGATCGTTCATGTGGTCTACACAGGCTTCGGCAGAATTGACCGCGTTTTGGGCGTAAGGTCTCAATTCCTTGCCCGCCTCTGTGAGGTAAACCTCATGAGAATTGCGCTCGAAGAGAGGCATACCAATCTCCTGTTCCAGATGCGAAATCTGCTGTGAGAGGGTGCTCTGGGTGATGTATAACTTGCGCGAAGCTTCTGAGAAGTTGAGCGTCTCGGCTACCTTCAAGAAATATTTCAGTTGTCGTATTTCCATATTGTTCCTTTGTTGAAGCTATCGGCTATAGAAATAACCGATAGCTAAATTTGGGTGCAAAGATAAAACATTTATTTTAATATCCTCTTTTTTTGAAGAATAAAATGATGTTTTATCGCATCTCTACTTCTTTTTATCCGGTTATCATCCGATGAAAATCAGATTACCAACCAGATGATTATTTGATTTCTACTTCGTGCAAATCTACGAATTCGCCATTCTTCTTCTTTCTTTCAACCAGCATGGCAAGCAGCTTGCGCTTGCGGTTGTCGGCGATGAAGCGGCGGAAGAATACGTTTGGAATTGCAACACCCAGGGCGATGCAGATGATGGCGAGCGAGGCCTTGATGAGGTTGTTCATACCTACGGTTACTTCGCCTACTACGCCATGCATGTCGATGAAGGCAAAGAGGGCACGATACATCAGAACTCCCGGTACCATTGGGATAACGCTAGGAATGGTGATGCATTGGTGAGGGGTATGGAACCAATGGCGCGCCTTGATCACGATGATGCTGATGAGCGCAGAACCGGCAAGCGAACCGATGCTCAGACCCATGTCGAGACCGATGTTGCCGTTAGATGGACCCAGGTTGACGAAATTGCGGAAGCAAACGGCGATGATACCGCCCACAGCTACAACCGGCAACAGACGGCGAGGTATGCTGAAGATGGTAGAGAAGCCCATGGCCGATACGGCAGCTGCGATGGCAAACTCCCAGTATTCGTGATGAGGAGTCATCGTAAGATCCTTCACAAAGTTGTCGATATGGCAAACCTGGATGGCGAAGGCGATACCGAACGCCATCGCGAAGATCATCAGCAGGGTGTTCAGGGCACGAACCATTCCCACCTCAATATATCCGTCGAGCATATCGCTTACAAAGTTGATGAGTGGAACTCCCGGCACGATGAAGAGGGCACACGCCATCAGCGGATGCCAAGGGGTATCTGAATGCATGAAGGCTGGAAGCGCTTCGGCAATCGATGGGTTGAGCGAAAGAAATGAGGTCAACCAGGCTATCAGAGTGGCTACGAAAGCCGAAATGCCGATGGCTACATAGTTGTTGCAGCCCTTGGTTGGCAAGAACATTCTCAGGCGGAAACCCAATATGGCTGCAAGCGAACAGAAGAAGAAGGCTGGCCAGTCGCAACCGAACTGGATGCAGAATCCGCCGCAGGCAAAACCGCCGCCGATGGCTACCTGCCAAGGGGTAAAGCTGCGTGGGGTGGCCTTGATGTCGTTCAGGGCCTGCTCATACTGTTCGAGCGAATAGTTATCCTTGATGGCCTTCCAGGTGAGCTTACTTACCTGGGAAATAGAGGTGAGGTTGATGCCGTGCTTCTCGCATCTCTGGAACTTGGAGAAGGAATGCTCCTCGTCGCTATAGTTTACCATCAGCACGTTCCAGTTGATGTAAAGGTGCATGTATCGCTCGTCGAGCCCGAGGAAAGCTGCTGCACGCTTCATGGTTCGCATGATGCGGGATGTGTCGGCAGCACTCTCCATGAGAATGCTACCGGTACGTAATAATAAGTCGAGTTTTCTTCTGAGTTCTGATTCTGCTATTTCCTTGCAGTTGTCCTCTACGCAAGCGCAGGTTTTCAATTCTTTTTCTGTCATATATGTTTATCCAAATACAAAAATAATAATCTGAATGGTTACAATTCTGAGGAACATGGCGAATGGATATACATTCGCATAGCCTACTGTTGGCGCATCTGCCGAAGTCTGCTCACGTACGTAAGCCAGGGCAGAAGGGTTGGTGTTGGTACCTGCCAATACGCCGAGTAATGTATAATAATTGATGTGGAACACGAGCTTGCCGATGATGCCGCCCAGAATGATTGGTATCATGGTGATGGCGATGCCGTAGAGTATCCAGGTCAGTCCGCTTTCTGATGCTACGGTCTGGATAAACTGTTCGCCTGTGCCGAGACCCACGCAAGCCAGGAAGATGCAGATGCCGATTTCGCGAAGCATCAGGTTGGCTGAAATGGTATTGTAGGTAACGAGGTTGTATTTCGGTCCGAAATAACCTATCAGAATGGCTACTACCAATGGGCCGCCGGTAAGTCCGAGACGCAGATTCTCGTTGATGCCTGGGATGAAGAACGGAATGTTGGCTACGATACAACCCAGCATGATGCCCAGGAAGATTGGGATGAGGTTAGGGTAGTTCAGACGCTTCATCTGGTTACCCAGCACCTTCTCGGTATGAGCGATGGCTAGTTCCTTGCCCACTACGGTTACGCGGTCCCCCAACTGGAGTTTCAGGTCTGGGGTCGCGATGAGGTCTACACCATTTCTGTTCACGCGGGTAATGTTGGCGCCAAGGTTGCTTCTAATCTGCAACTGGCTGATGCTCTTGCCGTTGATGCCCGGTTTGGTAATCAGGATTCGGCGGTTGATGAGCTCGCTGCTGAATTCCTCGTCCTTTACGTCAACCTTCTCGCCGAGCAGGGCGATGATAGGTTCTTCTACGGTAGGATGAGCCACAATCTGCAGAATGTCGCCCTCTTCTATCACGGTCTGTCCGTTAACCACCTCGTCCTGGCGTTCGCCGTTGTTACGGATAATCTTGGAAACCATGAAGTCGCGCTTCAGCAGATAGCGGATCTGCTTGACGGTATCTTTGAAAACCATCTGGTTAGAAACCTTTACGGCGAAGGTGTTCAGGGTCATCGCTTCAAGATGGCCCTTGCCTCGCTTAGCTTCATCCTCTTCCTTCTGCTTGTCTATACGTAGCGCGAACCTTAATATAATGAAGCTGAGGATAACGCCGAGCACACCCATAGGATAGGCGATGGCATAGCCGGCTGCGATGGATGGGGCGTCGATGTGGCGCAGGTCGCTGAATGCCTGCTGGGCTGCACCCAATCCAGGAGTATTGGTTACAGCACCCGAAAGGATACCGGCCATAGAGGTGATGGATGTTCCCGAACATAAGAAGATGACTAAGGTAGTAATGATACTCAGGGCCACTACGATCATGCTGAGCAGGTTGAGACTCTTGCCGCCGTTCTTGAACGAAGCGAAGAAGCCCGGACCTACCTCCAGACCGATAGAGTAGACAAAGAGAATCAAGCCAAATTCCTTGAGAAAGTGGAGCAGATGCTCGTCAAGGTTGAGAGAGAAATGTCCAAAGATAAGACCGATGAACAGAATCCAAGCCAAGCCCAGGGAAACACCTTTTACTCTGAGCTTACCTAAACACAAACCCAAGGCGATGACCAGCGAAAGAATCATCACAGAGTGGGCTACTCCGCCTCCCCAAAGGTCTGGGAAGCCATAAAATAGATTTTTTAAAATCTCCATTTTTCTTTATCTATTAATGTAAATACTGAATTTTCAAAAACATTCTTTCTTATCGATTTCTGAAATCGATTGCAAAGGTATAGATAAAAACGAAAGCAAAACTCGTTTTATGTTTAAAAGCTAAGAATGCGGCTATAAGTGTTTTCTATAGCGATAATAGGCTTTGCGGGCTTTTCTTTTCTCTTTCTCATGCATTTCTAGCCCTTTCTTTGCTCATTATATCAGTTTTTTTTCGTAATTTTGCAACCGGATTATTATAAACAGGAAAGAATATGCTGAATATTGACGAAATAAAGGATAAGAGAATTGCCGTGCTCCTTTCGGGTGGCGTCGACAGTTCGGTTGTGGTTTGGGAGTTTGCCCAGCTGGGCCTGCATCCTGATTGCTTCTACATCAAGATTGGTCCTGAGGAGAAAGAGGAGTGGGACTGCTCTTCGGAGGAGGACCTGGAGATGGCTACGGCTGTGGCTAGAAAGTATGGGTGCAAGCTGCAAGTGGTTGACTGCCATCATGAATATTGGAACGAGGTAACCCGTTATACGATGGAGAAGGTGAAGGCTGGTTTTACGCCTAATCCGGACGTGATGTGCAACCGCCTGATTAAGTTTGGCGCCTTCGATGAGAAGATGGGTCACAACTACGACCTCATCGCCACGGGGCATTATGCGCAGACCGAAACGGATGAAAATGGCGACAAATGGCTTGTCACGAGTCCTGATCCTGTAAAAGACCAGACCGATTTTCTGGCTCAGATAGAGAGCTGGCAATTGAAAAAAGCGATTTTCCCTATCGGCCATCATATCAAGAATGAGGTTCGCGAGATAGCCGAAGAGGAGCATCTGATAAATGCCAAGCGCAAGGACAGCCAGGGAATCTGCTTCCTGGGACAGATTAATTATAATGATTATATCCGCCGTTATCTGGGCGAAAAACCGGGCGATGTCATAGAGATGGAAACGGGCAAGCGCATAGGCGAGCACAAGGGGTTGTGGTTTCATACCATCGGCCAGCGCAAGGGCTTGGGCTTTGGCGGCGGTCCCTGGTTCGTGATTAAGAAGGATGTAGAGAACAACATCCTGTATGTGAGTCATGGTTATGATCCGCAGTCGGCCTACAAGAAGGATTTTCCTCTTCACGATTTCCATTTCCTCACACGCGAGGTTGCGATGCAGAAGGTAACTTTCAAGATTCGTCATACGCCGGAGTATCATCCTGCTACGATAGAAAAGCTGGAAGACGGCCGCTGGATGATTCATTCAGAAGAAGCGATTCATGGTGTGGCTCCCGGCCAGTTCTGTGTAGTTTATGATGAGCATCATCATCGTTGCTATGGCTCGGGCGAGATTACGGTATAAATATTTTAAAATGAAAAAAGGGATGAGTCATCAATCTGATATTTTGATGATTCATCCCTTTTTGTTTTATCTGTTTTTACCCTTCCCCGATAATGCTGTCCAGCAATCCCTGGCAGGCATCTTCGAGAAGCGTGATGACGAGCTCGAAGTCGCTATAGTCGCCATAATACGGATCGGGAACGGTGGTGTATTCGCGATGGTGGGTCAGGAAATCGGCCATGCGCACAACCTTCTTCCTATCAGACTCTGAAGAAGCCATGGAGGTAATGGCACGGTAGTTTTCGTTGTCCATTACCACGATGGTTTCGAAACGGGCGAAGTCTGACTTCTGGAACTGGCGGGCATGGCTGTTGAAATTGTAGCCATGCTCGGCGCCACATTTACGCATGCGGCTGTCGGGCAACTGACCTATGTGCCAGCCCCCGATGCCCGCAGAATCGATTTCAAACTCATCCTGAAGCCCCGCTTTTTCTACAAGACTCTTCATGATTCCCTCGGCTGCCGGAGAGCGGCAGATGTTGCCCAGGCAGATAAATAATACGGTATGTTTACCTTTCTTTGTCATGTTGCTAACTTTTTTTGTTTGCAAAGTTAGCATAAATCTCTGTATTATGCAAGATTTTTCTTCATTTTTCTTCCCACAAAGTTCTTAATTCTCACTTTATTTCCGTATATTTGCAGCCAAAAAAAGCACATGACAACAACACTTATCATATTGGTTATTACGGTAGCCCTGTTCATCTGGGGCAGGGTGAGGGCCGACATCGTGGCGCTTACCGCCCTGGCTGCACTCCTGCTTCTGGGTATCCTGACACCTGCCGAGGCGCTGGCGGGCTTCTCTTCGCCCATCGTCATCATGATGATAGGACTCTTCGTGGTGGGTGGAGCTATCATGCAGACCGGACTTGCCAAGCTTACGGGCAATAAACTCATGGCGCTCTCGCGCGGCAACGAAACCATCACCTTCCTGCTCGTAATGCTCGTAACCTCCTTTATCGGCGCCTTCGTGAGCAATACCGGAACGGTGGCCCTCATGATGCCTATCATCATGAGCATAGCTGCGGGCTCGGGCATGCAGTCGTCGCGTTTTCTCATGCCGCTCGCCTTTGCCGGAAGTCTGGGCGGAATGCTCACCCTCATCGGTACGCCGCCCAACCTGGTTATCGATGAAGTATTGACCGAGGGCGGTTATCAGCCGCTTGCTTTCTTCAGCTTCTTCCCTGTGGGCATCATCGTCATCGCCATCGGCATCATCGTGCTCATGCCGCTCAGCAAAATCTTCCTCAGCAAAAAGCAGAACGGTAAGAAAAAGAAGCAGGGCAAATCGCTTGATGACCTGGTAGACGAATATCAGCTGCTCGATAATCTGCATCGCTACATCGTGCCTAGCCGCCGCCCTTCTGCCGCCCTCGACGAGAATGGCGAGCAGATGGATATCGTGGGCAAAACCCTGAAGGATCTGAGCATCCAGAAGAAATATGGCGTGAGTATCATCGAGATAAGAAACGAGAAGAAATCACGACTGGGACTGGTGAAGGATGTGAGCCAGAACATGGCGAAGAGCAGCAGCACCATTCAGGTTCACGATACCTTATATATAATAGGTGAGGAGGAGAAGATGAAACGCTTTGCCAGCGATTACGGCCTCAGGAAGATGAAGGATGTGAAGATTGATTTCTACGACCTGGGACTGACCGAAATCGTGGTGATGCCTACGTCTAATTTTGCCGGTCTGCGCATAGGCGATGCCAACCTGCGCAAGCGTTTCGGCATCAACGTGCTGGGCGTAAAGCGTGGCGATGAATATATTACCGAAAATCTGATAGCCACCAAGCTGCATGTGGGCGATATGCTCCTGGTGCAGGGCGAATGGACCAATCTGGCTCATCTGGCTGCCGATACGAGCAACTGGGTGGTTATCGACCAGCCAGAGAAGACTGCCGACAAGGTGCTCTTAGATTATAAGGCGCCTGTGGCGGCTGCCATCATGCTGCTGATGATTGCGATGATGGTATTCGATTTCATTCCTGTGGCTCCGGTCACGGCGGTCATCATCGCCGGACTGCTGACCGTCTTTGCCGGATGTTTCCGGAATGTAGAGGCGGCTTACAAGACCATCAACTGGGAGAGCATCGTGCTGATAGCCGCCATGATGCCGATGTCTACGGCGCTTGAGAAGACGGGTGCTTCAGCCTTGGTTTCTCTGGGGCTGGTAGAGAGTTTGGGTTCGATGGGACCTACGGCGCTCTTGGCAGGTATCTACTTCACCACTTCTCTGATGACGATGTTTATCAGCAATACTGCCACGGCTGTGCTGATGGCTCCTATTGCCCTGGTGGCGGCCCAGCAGGTAGGTGTGAGTCCTTATTCCTTCCTCTTTGCGGTTACGTTGGGCGCCAGCATGTGCTTTGCCTCTCCGTTCTCCACGCCTCCTAATGCGCTGGTGATGAAGGCGGGTGGCTATACGTTTATGGATTACGTGAAGGTAGGTTTGCCTCTGCAGATTATCATCGGCGTTGTGATGACCTTCGTTCTTCCACTTCTGTTCCCTTACTAAAGATTTTTGATATCAAAATACCTCAGTTCGGGATAACGAGCTCTATCTAAAGGCTTTATAATGTTTTTATATAAGGGACACAGAGGCTTGGCAACCATCTATATATCTTGGATGGTTGCTGAGACAAAATCCTCCTGTAAAATATGCAATGTTAGAAAAGACTAAGCTGTTTCGTATCTTCGATAACGTATCCAGTAAGTGCCTTGGGCTTGTTGTCAAAGAAACAGTATGCCCCTAATGCAGAAATAATATTTATGATGAAATTCGCAACAGACCTGTGACGTGAATGTACTATCTGAGCCGTATTTTTCAACAGGTCATTAATCGTTTCAATGATGTATCTTTTGCGTAGCATCATCTTGTCATAGAACGGCATTAGTTTGTTCTTCATGTTCACTCTCAGTCCTGTTACCAACTGGATGCCTTCCTCAAAAAGCGAATCGAAAAGTTTTTGCGAGATATAGCCTTTATCTGCAAACAGCTTACCATACAGACGTTTAGCCAACACATCGAATACCGCTGGATCTTTGTCGCTAACGTTTGCACCAGTGAGAACAAAAGCAATTATCTCACCTCTATCATTACAAGCCAGATGTAGCTTGAACCCATGACACCATCCCATTGTTCCCTTTCCGTCTGTGGCAATGCCTTTGAACACTTTGTTGGCATAACGCCTGAGATTGTGGCATATTGGTATCATGGTTGAATCAACAAAGGTTATACCTGTACATCTGCCAAAAGCACGGAGATTCAGGAAGAACATGAGAGGGAAGAATACGCGACTTTCAAGTTCTACAAAACGGTTATAAGACACCGCATTTGGAAAATATGACTTCAAAGTTCCTCTAATAAAGAATAGGTAATAATGCTTGAAGTTTCGGAACGAGCCGAAATGGAAATACAGCAAAATCGTCATGATTTCACTATCAGATAAAGAGGCTTTACGTCGTCTGCGCTTTACTCCATCTTCACTCAAAAGCAATTTTCCTGCATTTTCAGCATCAAAAACTTTGTAAAATTCATCAATAATACAAAATAATTCTGTAACTTTGTCCTTGGTAATCTCCATAATGATATCTTTTTATGTTTGTAACTAATTGGATTTCAACTACAAAGATACAAAAAATATCGGAGATTACCAACTTTTTTAGGCACTATTTCTTATCCCGAACTGAGGTATCAAAATAAAAGCCCCCGATGCTCGTTTTCTTGCATCAGGGGCTCTTTTCTTACTCCAAACCGTCTCCTTCATTACCGCCGGTGGTTCCGCCGCCTTCGGTATTTCCGCCGCCCGGGGTGTTATCCGAACCGCCGCCACCACCTGGGGTGTTGTCTGGGTCTTCCACATCGCCCTTATCGTCGGAAGTAACGTTTTTCACCACCTTGCCGTTGCGGTCGTAACAGGTAATCTGGATGGAGGTTTCCTGCAGCTCGCGCTTGATGTCAACGCTTGGGGTGAAGATAACACGGCGGTTGGTAATCAGACTGGTAGCCACTTCGCCTACGGTAGGCACACTCTTGGCTCTTACGCCGAATCGCATGGTTCCCAATCCCGGAACGGCTACGGAATGACCTTCGGTACACCACGCCTTGATAACCTCGCCTGCTGCATCCCAGCAAACCTGCATCACGCCCACGCTAACACCGCTTCTGATAGCAGCCTCCTTGATAACCTTGCTCTCAGAGAGCTTGTTGTAAAGTTCGGTACCGAGGATGAATCTGTACTGACCCTTCATTTCGCCTACTTGGATAAGGGTCTCCTTTGCTTTCAAATTAATTGCCATAATCTTTTGATTTTTTAATTGTTATAAACTATCAACTGTTCACTCTAAAACTACCTGATGGTAATGGTTGGCACGTAGTAGGTAGAATCTACTTTGGTGGAGATGTTGTTCTCCTGATGTTGCCGCTGGTTCTTTCCGATTACGAGTCCTGCCGTGCAGGAGCTGGATAGGAAGGTGACGATGGCTGAGCAAATCGCCACGATGAGATACCGGATGAATGCCTTCATGTTCTGGTTCATGATTTTTTTCTGCCCCCTGCTAAGTTTCGCTAGCGAAACGACTCGTTTCGAGGCTTGGAGTCTTGGTTTCATTTTCTTTTTTATTTTCCCAATTAGGGAAATATTTTTCTCCAACTGGGCAAGTGATTTTGCGCGCTTTCTGAATCACGATGCAAAGATACGAAATCCCGATTTATCAGGTGTGCGATAGCGTGCGATACCATGCGATAGCGGAACATTTTCTTCAAAACACTCACCATTTAACACTTAACGTTCAACATAGAAAAAGCCTCCGTTCCCAGCGATTCTATCGCTGGTCCGTCACCCGCCAAGTTAACATTAATCACTAATAACTAATATCCCGGTTCCCCGAGGTTATCGATAATAGCCTTTACCTGCTTGGGCGTGAACGACTTGCAAGTCTTTTCATATCCCATCTCCTGCAATTCATCCCAGAGCGGCTGGCAACGCCGAATCCAACTCATGAGATGATTCACGGCCGTGCGTGGCATACTCTCGGGAAAGTACATCAGTCCCAGTTCCTTCTTCGTATACGAACGGTTTATAAAATCTTCCATAATCTCAATTTTTTCAAGTTTCGCAAGTTCAGGAGTTAAAGGAGTTAAAGAAGTTATCGCTCCCTACGGTCGCTGAGGAGTTAAGACAATAGTCTTTTTGGCGTAGTTTTTTAAGCAGCAAGACATACGTCTTAACTCCTTAACTTCCTTAACTCCTTTAACTTCCTGATATGCGAAAGTTCAGTTAATTTTTTAATCATTTGTTTATCGGCTCCTTGCTCCCGGAAGTTGCAGCAGCCCCTAAAAGATAGTATTCGCTAAAATCCTTGCAGCCCGGTGGCAACTGGTGGTGAACCAGCTGGGGGAGCATCTCCCTGAGTTGCATGAAGAGGCTTTCGCCCGGCACATCCTGATCGGGAAACATGTGGAATTCCACCTGATACAGTTTTCCGATATCCGTCAGCAGCTGCTTATCCTCGGGCTTGAGAAGCGTGGCAGAAGGGATGGCTATCGCCTTATGTCCGGCAGAAAGCATCGCCCAGCAGTCGCTACATCCCTCCGTAATAAACAGCCTCTCGCCCGGCTTCAGTCTCTTCACAACCGGCAGGTTATAGATGCTGCATCTTGCGCCGTAAGGGAACCGGAAGCGGGGAGCATCCTGCTCCTTTTCTTCGCCCGGCCTTTTTTCTTCAGAAGAAACATTCTCGTCAGAAGAACAACCTCCCGATGAAGATTTTTTCTTCGTGTAATCCAGGTTTCGGTTCTGAATACCGATAAGCCGCCCATCGGTATCGAAGTAAGGAATCTGCAGCCAGTTGATGCCCTTCTTATCCGTCCAGGAAGTAAGTCTGCACCAGTTCACCACTCTCCAGTCAATCTTCCTCTCCTCGAAGAGAAATCTCCGAGCTGCCTGGTTGAGCCAGGGATGTTCGAAGAACCTAGCATACCTGCTTGCATCGAAGGAAGATTTCCCCGAATCATCACCCGAAGAAGAACCATCGGATGAAGAGCCCGAAGAAGCCCCTCTGCCCGAAGACCCCCCAAAGGAAGAGCTTTTCCCCGAGGAAGAATCCTCCTCCAGCTGGATCTGATGTTCCTCGGCGAGCCATCGGCAAGCCGACGGGAAATCCTTACCCAGGTATCTCATCGCCAGGTCGATGGTGCCGATGGAACTCCTCATGCAGACATAGCATCTACAGCTGTTCTTGGTCTTGTTGAACGTAAGGCTGGCGTGGTGGTCGTCATGGAAGGGGCAGAGCGCCTTATGGTGCTCCACCTTCATCCCCATCTCTTTCGCAACCTTCTCTATCGGAAGTTCGCGCAGTTTCTGTATCTCATATTTCTCCATCATATCCCTTTCCCTTTCTTTTTCTTAGCATCAGCAGCCATCTCCTTCTGCCCGTCATCAGCCTCTTTCTTCTTTCTTCCAGAGCCGCCACTCTTGCCCCCGTTCCGAGCGATTCCATCGCTCGTCCCGCTTCCTGTCAAGTACTCCTCAGTCTTAGTATAAAGCCCCGTTTCTGCCGAAAAGGTGATAAACTTGCGAAACACCCATTTGTAGAGTTGGTTTTTCGTGCCCTCCTTTGTCTTTCCTTGCGAAATGCGGAGTGCTTCCAGTTGCGCCTCGTTGAAAGGATTAGGCAGATCATCGAGCAGGTTCTTCGGTCCCCTTCGTTGCGCCTCGTTTACCGAGTCAGCATCCTGGTTCAGCAAATCTGAGAAAAGCTGCGCCTTACTCCAAAGGTCATGATACACCAGCCACTCCACCAGATCGCCCATCGACTTCGTCCAAGTCTGGTTATTCAGCACCCAGAGCAGGCAGCCCGCCTTCCATGCCGATACGATGGAACGCTTCGAAATGTCCCAAAATACATCGTCGTCTGTCAGGTCGGCAAGCGTAGCCATATCCTGAGCCAGCTGGTCAGTAAGTTTATTCAGCGGCTTGATGATGAACCTGCCCTTGCAGATGCTTAGCTTCACAATATACTCATCCAGCTTCTTATAGAAAGCCTCATCATATTTTCCCTGTCTCGGGATTTTTCCATCACGCCCCATTCGAGGCTTATATGAGAACACCATTCGCCCGAATGTACCATTGAAGAGCTCGTTCTTATAGAACTTGCGGGTTGCATACGGAGTGGAGGAGATGGTGAGGTTGGCACGGAGTACCGGATTACCGGTCACGCCATCGGCTGTAGCTCTTAATGCTCCCGAGCGCTGGCGGTCGTAGATATTGCGCAGCATCTGCGAAATCTGCTTGTGTCCGCCGCACATCCTGTCGGCCATCTCCACCTCGGGCAGATTGAGGTATTGCGTTCTTTCGCCCAGGTTCTCGCATCCCATGGCGTTCAGAATAAAGGCCGCATTGGTTACATCGGCAGGTGGAAACCAGAAACTCACGTCGGGTCTTACAGGCTTTTCCTTGTTTGCCGACTTGGATTTTATCTGTTTTTGCCACTCTACAAGTTTCTCCAATTCCTCTTCATCGTGTTCTCGGAAGTTTCGGCAGATGGCTTCCACTAAGTTTCCCAATTGGCCTTTATTGCAGCCAGAATCGGCAACGAGATTGGCCATCATGCCACATGATTCCTTCCAACTGAGGTCGGGATATTGAAATTCCGTGCCGCTGACCTGCGCTCCAAGAATAGGGAAGAGCATTGGAACAAGGGGTTCGTGCATGTCTTTTGATACCTGAGAGAGCAAAAGTTGCACACATTCGGTGCCTTTTCCCAGTTTGGGCATCTTCGGAGCGGCGTTTTTTGTAATGTCGTACTTTAAATTTGTCTTCTTCATTTTTTATTAATGTTTTGATAATGAGCCTATTAGGGAAAATGGGGACTTCCAGAATCTTCCAATTCCAGTTCTTCCAATTAATTTTTCGAGGATTCCATTTCCTTATATTATATATATAACTATCTATATATTAAGTAGTTATAAAATCTATAAAAAGGGAATTTGTCTTAAAACACCCTTTTTGGAATATTGGAAGAACTGGAATATTGGAAGATTTTAGTTGAGCCTGTTACCAGCCTCCCCGAAGTCCCCATTTCCTCTAGAAAGCCTCAACTCCGTTTATCTGTCATCACTCTTGCCGCTAATGATACGCAGCTCGTCGGCGGCTCCCTGGCAGAAGTCCTGGAAGGTGAAGCGCTCTGAGAACTGCGGGCGGTTGAAGGTAGGGTAGAGCGTACCGTCTTTCTTCCGGTTCACGTTGATGTACTTTCCTTCATACACGTGCGGATTTCTCTGCACCACCTTCTGCAGTTTCTTCTCCTGGTCATTCTGCACAAAGGTGAAGTGGTCTTCTCCATCGTGCGTAATGGCTCCATCCAGATACTCGCCAACGGCCATGCGCCCTGGCTCCTTAGTCATCAACTTGAGGTCGATACCCAATTCTGTGTTTGGGTAGAATCCCTTTCCTGCCTTACTTGAACTTTCGTTCATATTGTCATTTAATACTATATTCATTTTTACTTGAGTATTAAATAAGCCTCTCTGGTACGATGACGTTCGAAGAGGTTTCCCCGCCATCTTTTCTAGTACCATCATTCCCCATTTTGTGATTTGCAACTCGCCTGATGGGTAGTCATCCTGTTATCAGATGACGGGTGCAAAGATAGGAAAAAAGGAAATGCTCATGGCCGAAAAAATCTTCTTTCGCCAGGCTGAGGAATGAAAAGGAATGAAAAGGAATGGAAAAGGAAAGAATCGAGGAAAATAAGGGGAATGAACTCTGATGAATTTGTGTTTTTCAGTTTTTATAGGAGAAAACATCGTTTTTCCGCTCAGATTTTCTATCTTATCGAGGAAAATGAGCGGAAAAACGGGGAAATTGTGCGGAAAATTGGGAGATTTTGGCGGAAATACTTGGAATATAATCGGCTCCAACAAGCAAGATGAAAGGTTATAGTTTCATAGCATTGTTTATTGCCTTGTTCCAATTGTCTTTCTTGGTCTTATACAATTCATGTTCGTGAAGTATCTCCCACAGAGGCCCTTTGATGGATTTATTATTGTCAGAAATCTTTTTTCCTTGGATATATTTTGCAGTAATTCTGGCTATTGCAGGATCAGAACTGGTGGCTTTTACCTCTTTTATATAGGCAATGATATGAGCCAGTTGGTCTTCGCCTGTATAGAAAAATGGTTTCAAGTCTTGGATGAGTTTTCTGTTCATACCCTCATACTTAATGGTATCTTCAATCAGTTGCGACAACCATTTGTCGGGGTTATCTATATAGCCCAGTATGTAGATTTTGATTTCTTCGTGCTGATGTTCTGGAAGTTTTGAATTAATATCTTCGAGAATCTGACGATAATTTATATCATGTGATTTAAGATTCCCAGTTAGACGATGTGCCCAATGGTCGTAGTCGTCTTTTTTGTCATAACATAGGAAAAGCAGATAGGCTACCCATGTTATACTTACACTCGTGGCTATTTTTGCATCGGCATTATTTGCGCTAGAGTCGTATTCACGTAGGCGACAGAAAAGATTGTCGAAAGCATTCTCAAAGTCATAATCTACAGAGTGCTCCCTGATATCGTCTATCATATTTACTACTTCTACGAAAAATTCGATGGTTGAGAACCGCATGGTATTCATGCGGCTCTCATATTGCTTACAACTCTTCTCAATCACTTTTAAGATGATATGATCCCTGAACGAATTACTTACGAGGTCTTGAGAGTTTTTTAGGAGGCGTTGTTGCATCTGTAGTTCTCTTTATGTCATTTATACTATTCTTGAGCCATTCTTCTAGAGTGGATACATCTTCGGTTTCACTTATAGAAGAACCTATCTGGAAATTCTCTATAGCTCTCTCTGGGAGAAAGTACATAGGCACTACTTCTTCGTTGAGGCATATGATACCGCTTTTGCTCAACTTTACTTTTATCTCACACTCATTGTTTTCTATAAACTGATTGATATAGAACACTTTATCTATAGTATTTCTTATGCTCTGGTCGCTAGCATTTTTATCGTATTTGTATCCGGCAAACACCTCTTTTGCATCATTCTCCATGCCATCTTCTATAAAGCCATTGATATTGCTGTTGCGGGTATAATCTGAATGATTAGTGTTTTCTTTATCACGTTTAGCCGTCAGGCAAACTTGGATTACATAGTCGTTGTTTTCTCTGCATTTTCTTTTTACAACATCCCATGCTTTTGCTTGCATATATATTTCTTCAAAGTTGACCATATAGCCAAGATGCTTGATCATACGATCGAAGTTCTGCTTTAAAATCTTGGTTATCTTGTCTATTTTTCCATAGAACGCACCTGCTTTTTTCTCTATGGCTACATAATGCAATCCTGGCTGATTGATAAAGATGATTAGGCAATGGGGAAATGATTGTTCTATAGTTTCAGCATAGTCATCAACAGCGTTGGTTGTGGTACCTGTAGGCAAGGTTCTTTTCAGATCTTTGTCATCGTTGAGTCTAAACACGATAATATCTTTGCATACGGCAAAGGTATCATTCCGCAAACTGACGTCAGCCTTACCTTTTTTCATATACATGGTTAACTTCTCTCCGACATGAAATAGGTTACCAAAATGTGTGCTGATTTTTTCTTCAGCTACTCTCTTTTCAGGTATAGTATCAGGATCTTCCTGGAAGCTATATCTATAAAAAACAAATTTCTGTTGCTTCATTTTTGTTATTATTTTATAGTTAGCAAGGGTAAACGATGCTTTACAGATACAAAAGTAATAAAAACATCTTAATTAACAAAATATTATTGTAAAATAATAAGGAATGGATATAAAAAAGAGAGAGATTTTGTTTTTATTTGGTGAAAAATAAAAAAAAACATTTTATTTCTTGTCAGTTTCTTCGTATTTTTTACGTCTGGTTTAGCCTAAGTCGCATCCTGATTCCCCCTCTCGCCTCCGTTCCAAGCGATTCCATCGCTTGTCCCTTGTCCCTCCACCCAGCCTCCTCTCCAAGCGCCTCCATTTTCCCTATCTCCATTCCGCAATCCTTTCCGCCATCTCATTCAGTTCCAGGCATTGCTCCCTGGTAATAGTCTTCTTCTCCATATGGTAATCCCAGGGGCTAATCTGAAGCAGCAGCCCCTCAGAACAGGCATAAAAACTCTCCCCACAAGGCTTATACAACCTTGGGAACCCGTTCTCCCTCAAGAGCACAATACGGTACCCCCGGTTCATAGCCTCGCGCAAAACCTCCTTCTCCTTAGTCGAGATGGCAGCACTCACCAGCACGCCACCACGTTCTCCGCAAGCCAGCCATTCCTCGCGCAAGCGCCTCAAATCCCCCTCAGAATACCGGCGATGTACAACGACCGCCACCTTATCAGGAATATCGAGCAAGAAACAGTTGCCCACCATCTGGCATCTGCGACCCACCACCTCTTTATTCTGCATCACGGTAAAAAGTCCCGGGTTCATCCTCTTCACCATCAGTCTTCTCGGGTTATCATCCAAGTATTTCTTCCATCCCTCCAGTTGTCTCTCATGTAGCAGAACCTTGTCATTATACCCCAATTCAAAGAGCCCCTTCCTTGGAGCCGTATTCATCCCATAAATCCTCCAGTAAGCCTTGTTGCATCCCATCTTAAACCCCTTTATCACCATTCCCAGCGACCCCATCTCTTTCTCTCTTTTCGCCGTCATCCCAATCGAGCTCGCTTCATTCTCTCCAGTCTGAGCCTGGTTAGCCCCTCCAGCCGAAGCCAAGTTAGCCCCTCCAGCCGAAGCCAAGTTAGCCCCTTCTGTTTGAGCCTGGTTAGCCCCTTCAGTTTGAGCTAAGTTAGCTTCTTTGGTCAAAGCCGAAGCCTGTCCCCCTCGAGCCTCCGTTCCAAGCGATTCCATCGCTTGTCCTCCTCTCAAGTCCTCCTTCACCCTCACAATCAGGTGAATATGATCAGGCA
This sequence comes from Segatella copri DSM 18205, assembly GCF_025151535.1. NCBI lineage: Bacteria > Pseudomonadati > Bacteroidota > Bacteroidia > Bacteroidales > Prevotellaceae > Segatella > Segatella copri. The sequence goes on along the minus strand of NZ_CP102288.1, from coordinate 1,837,345 downwards.
TGATGCAAACCCTCCAAACCTCCACCTGGGGATAATATTTATGAATCTTCGGAATCTCCTCCTTCGCGATGGCAATTCCAAGTTCAGAAAGCATCACTTTCGGCGCATCACCATCCCCAGGACGGGCATCCACCCGTCCCCACAGTTTCCCCAGCAGAGGCATGCGTCCCTCCACCACAAGCGTCAGCATATAAGTACCCCTTCCATGGTAATCATGCCATGGGCTTCTGCGTTTCATGGAGTGCTGGGTTTCATGCACCCTCAATCCTCTAGCTATAGCTTCATCTCTATCCATAATAAAATAAGTAAAAAAGTAAATAATTAAAGCTCCAGCCCCCGTTTCGCCTGCAAGCCCGCCACTCCAGCAAAGAAGCATAGAAGCAAAGAGGGGAGCAGTCCCCCTCTCACCCCCGTTCCAAGCGATTCTATCGCTTGTCCCTCATCGCTTGTCCTTCATCGCCAATCATCACCATTCATCCCTGCCTTCTCTCTTCACAATCTCCTTCACCCGTTCCTCTATTTTCCTCCAAGGTTGCCCCAGGTTTACCGTCCTCACAATGATGCGATGCCCCGTCTCCTTATACCTATAAGAAAAGTCGAAATCCTCATCCACGGTAGGGTAGACCAAAGCTCCGTAAGCATTCATAGTATGCGGCTTGCTCCGGTCTTCCTGGTTCATCACGTAAGAAAGAATCTGCGAGAGATGGTCCCTGCGAACCTTCTCCCTGCCGCCAAACTTCGAAACCAGCGCCTCTCTGTAAAACTTGGCATCAAGAATAAGCTTCTCCTGCGTATTCGGATTAAAAAGCGTCACGTCGGTTTCCATCACCGGTAAAGCCTCGCCAGCCTCCTTAAACATCATCCCGAAAGGTGAAAGCTGGAAATCAATATATTCCCGATGCACCTCAGGATACTCATCCCGGCAATTCTGCTTGCAGAAATTCATGAGGAATCGCTCAAAGATGCAGTTCATCCGGAAATCATCCTCCGTGAAATCCAAAAACTCCAGTCTGCCATCCTTATCCTTGCAGGGAAGGGTAGAGTCCCAAATCAACCGGCAGATATTAAGAACCAGCTTATAAAACCCGCTAAGCCTATGCTGACGAAGCCGCCCCAGCAAACCTTCTGTAACCCGAATCTCCTCAATATGAGGAAATTTTGCCAAAGTCTTTCGCAACCTGGCTCTGATATTCTCATCAATTCCCTCTATCCTCATCAGTCTTTTCAAGGTAGAAAAGATAACCCGGTTGATGACTACATCCTGCGTAAGCTCATCTACCTGGCAGATGGTTCTGCCGTTCAGATGCTTACCGCTTTTCAAAGTCTCAGCAAGATTCAGCTTGCCGCGAACGCCCTCCACTTCCTGCTCCTCAAACCGATACGCTCTCAAAAGTCCTTGGCGCAAAAGCCTATCGCAGGCGTTGAGCAAAATAGTTGACAATAGGTTCTCCAGCGAATGGCATTTCTCGCCATCCACCTTTACCTTGTCAAGCTGGTCGCTTACGCCCCAGGCATAACAGAGCAGATAATACAGATTCTCAATTGGAATTTTCTGTTGCATTTCAGAACTTCAGTTTGTTGCAGATTAACTCATATTTATCCTCATCATCGAAGCAGATTTCACGAAGATACGGAAACAATTCATACTCACAGATATCGTTCCACCAGACAGAAAAATCTTCACAACCCTCTGCCTGACAGAAATAACTGTGCCCGATTTCCAGCCCTCGGTCGATGGTAGAGATTACCTCGTTGGCAGATTTTACCTTGCTCACTACCAGCTCCGCATTCTTCTGACTGATGCCTTTTTCTTCCAAAAAATTGATGAAGGCTTCGTTGAATTCCGGCTTGATAGGGCAGAAGCGGAACCGGCGCCGCAGGGCGTAATCTACGATGGCCAGAGAGCGGTCGGCCGTGTTCATGCAGCCTATCAGATAAACATTCTCGGGTACAAAGAAACGCTCATCATCCTCGTTGCTGTAGGTCAGCTTAATGGCGTATTGCTTCTTGCGTTTGTCGGCCTCTATCAGCATCATCAGCTCACCCAGAATCTTGCTGATGTTTCCTCGGTTTATCTCGTCGATGATGAAGACAAACTGCTGGTCCGGCGAACGTCTAGCCTTGTTGCAGAAGTCAAAGAAAATGCCATTCCTCCGTTCAAAGCCGCCCTCCTCAGAAGGACGGATGCCCTGCACGAAATCCTCATAGCTGTAGGATTGATGAAACTGTACCATCTCGATATTCTCATCCTTCACAAAGCCAATCAGCTGATAGGCTATCTTTCTGGCCAGAAAGGTTTTGCCCACACCAGGTGCTCCCTCTAGGATGATGTTCTTCTTTGCCTTCAGCAGGGAAACAATCTTCTTGAATTGGCTAGCGCCGATGAATGGCTTATCTGGGTCTTTGTCAAACTCGTAAACAGGTTTGCCTTTCAGACCTTCGCAGAAGTTCAGAAATTCGATGTATTTTCTTACGTGGCATCTCAGGCTTGTCATTTGGTGCCTCTTGCTGTAGTCCAGTTCTTCGTCTATTCTGCCTGTTAGGAGTTTGCTCACTTCTGTAGCATCCTCTGCATTCTTGATTTCCAATACTGAGTTTACCCCGCAGGCCTCTTTAGCGACCTTGCAGATAACCTTGTTTGAGCCTACGCTGGCATAGCCACCGGGCTTGGTTTTGTCTATTTTCAGAAATTCCAGAAAGGCTTCCTTTACCTGTTCCTGGCTTTTCCCTTCTAATTTAAAAATATTCTTATCTGCCATATTTATTGTCTTATTTATAAGTTGTTTTGTAATTATATTTTTAGTTGGATCTAAGAAGATCTAAATCCCATGGGTATCGATCTAAGAAGATCTAATTGATTTGTTCATTTCGATAGGATCTTCTATCTTTGCAACGTGTTTGATAATTATATTGTAGAATTTAACAACGAAAATTATGGAAAAACAATGGATTTCAACTATTGAGCTGCTTAACTATCTGAAGGAACATCCTAATAAGGAGCAAGAATGCAGACTCAGTTTGGGCTATAGCCTAGGTTCCACCCATTATTGGTATTGGGACCCCGAGACAAACATGTTCATGCACTCCCGCGATTGGGATTTTGAGCCTTATACCGCAAGTCAAGTGGTTAAATGGTACGGGGAAGGCAAATGGAAGATTGAGCAATAATTTGATAGTGGGGGTGAACGGATAGTTCATCCCCTTGTTCGTATTGCTAAAGAGAACTGTATCCAGATTATATGTTCTTTCTATTTTTCCCATAATCGAAACCTACTTTTTGTTTTATGCCGCAAAGTTAAGATTATTATTTGGAATACGCAAAGTTTTCGGGGCTTTTTCTTGGTGGTTTATCAGAAAATGAGTAGTTTTGCGGACGTGAATCAAATAGATAACGATAATGGATAAGATTACGAATCAAATTACGATGCTCGGAACGGGAAATGCTACGGTTTCCCAGATTTATAATACCTGCTTTCTGCTCAAGACTCCCAGCACCCTGATGCTGGTGGATGCGGGAGGAGGAAACGGAATACTGGCGCAGCTGAAGAAAGTAAATGTTCAGATTTCTGACATTCATCACCTCTTCGTTACCCATGCCCATACCGACCATGTGTTGGGTGTGATCTGGGTAATCCGAATGGTGGCACAATGTAAGGGTTACGAGGGATTGCTGCATGTGTATGGAAACGATAAGGTGATGAAGGTAATCAAGACCATCATCGACATGATTCTTGCCAAGAAGCAACTGGCTAAGGTGGCTGAAAGGGTGGTGTTCCATCAGCTGGAAGATGGGGAGTGTTTCGAAGTGGGGGATATGAAGCTGGAATGCTTTGATATTCAGTCTACTAAGGAAAAACAGTTCGGATTCCGAGCTGAGCTGCCTTCTTCTGATGAATCGGGTAAGCCTTTGGTCTTGGCGTGCCTGGGCGATGAACCTTATAACGAGCAGAACCGACGCTACATAGTGGGGGCTGACTGGATGATGTGTGAGGCGTTCTGCCTCTATGCCGACCGCGATACGTTCAAGCCTTATGAGAAATGCCACAGTACGGCGCTTGATGCCGGAAAACTGGCGGAGGAACTGGGCGTGAAGAATCTTATCCTGTATCATACGGAGGAGAAAACGCTCGCTAATCGTAAAGAAAATTATACCCGTGAAGCTGCCGAGAACTTCAAGGGTAGAATCTTTGTTCCGGATGATTTGGAGGTGATAGAGCTGTAGTTTTTTATATCCTACAGATTTCATAGATTTACACAGATTTTTGACCTGTACGGTCGGGGATTTCGCAGATTTTTTTGTTTGGATATTTGGGGAGTTTTCCTCCCGATTATGACAAGAATGAATCTGTGTAAATCTGTGGAATCTGTGGGACTTTTTAATGGTGAGTTTTATCAACTTAATCGGCTGAATCCGGTAGGAAAATCTTGGTTACTTCCCGCTCTCCGAAATCTATCATGGCGTTGAAGAGACTCACTTTTTCTGCCTTTCTGAGGTCTTCTAGTGTGAGGTCGGCTTCCTGGATGATGCCAGCTTCCAGGAGCTGGGCTCGTTTGGTTCCCAGGAGCAGGGGATGCTTGGGGGTGAGCCATCTGTTGCCATCAAAAAGGGCGAGATTGGTGAAGGAGGTATCGGTAATGAGCCCGTTCTTTACAATGATGATTTCATCGCAATCGTCCTTCTGGGCTACCAGGGCGTTGAGCGCACTTCGGTCTGTGCTCTTATAGGTGTAGTCGATATTATTATCCTCTACCACCTTGAGGGAATGAATCTCCTTCATCTTGTAGGGGGCGTACTCGATGGTTTCCACGCCCAGGATGCCATAAACCACTCGTGCCTTGTAAAGGTTCATTTCCTCTTTTGGGGAAATGAGGGATGAGAGTTTTATTTCTTCAGATGCGAGGGCTGGAAAGAACCTGCGGATGGTTCTCTCCATTCTTGCCTGATGATAGGGAAGGGCCAGAGCCTTGCCGTTCTTGATCTTTATTGTTTCTACAAATTGCTGTTTCATAATCTCTTTTATTTTTTCTAAGATGAAAGGTGGATTTAAATCGGAAGGTAGATTTTCTGAATCACTTCCTCGTATTCCCTCCGGCAATCGCTCTTCGAAGTGATGCCGCCGCCTGCCTTGAAATACAATTTTCGGCTTTCCTTCGGCTTCTTTCCTGCGTTTGCCTTGAAATTCTTTTTTCCGTCGGCTTCAAAATCAACCGGCGAAGTTTCTTCTTCTATGAATCTTATCATGACGGCAGAGTTGAGTTCGCCCTGGTCGTAGATTCCCATGATGCCCGTGTAGAAGCCGCGGTCGTAGCCTTCTGCCTCTTGGATAATCTGCATGGTTTTATCTTTCGGGGCACCCGTGATGGAACCGGCTGGGAGCTGGGCATCGAGGATTTCGCCCAGATGGTGCGGGTAATCTTCGGGCAGGCGACCGCTGATTTCTGAACTGGTTTGCAGGATGTCGCCCTTGTTGGTGTGCAGCACGTCGACGTAACGGTATTTATCTACCCTTACATCTTCTGCCACCCGGCTCAGGTCGTTTCTTATCAGATCTACGATGGTGGCGTGTTCTGCCGCCTCTTTCCGGTCTTCCATCAGCAGCTTTTCGGCATTGGGGAGGGATGCATCCAGGGTTCCCTTCATGGGATAGGAGTAGATTCTTCCGCCCTTGATTCTGACGAAGGTTTCGGGCGAAAAGCAGACGAAGGGGGTGAGATTCTCTTCTATGTTCTCTTATTTCAGATGAGCTTTATTCTGTGCTTCTTCTTTCAGATGAGCTTTATCTTCTGCTTGAGTTCTCTTTCTTCTGAGCAGCAGTTTATACTTCCCTTTTGCACGATGGAAAATTTCTTCTAATGAAAGATTGCAGCTCACGGGAACCCGGTTGGTGAGATTCGTAAGATAGCTGTTGCCCGCCATAATGTTGCTCTTCACGATGTTGAAGCTTCGCTCATAATCCTCGTAAAGTGGGGGCTCTATCTGCCAGGTGGTCTCCGAAGTCTCTTCCTTCAAAATCGAAGAGGCATTCTTCGGGATTTATATCTGATAGCTGGCGGATGAAAGCCTTGTCTCCCTGATAGTTGATAACAAAGAGAAAAGACTCATCCTGGCTTGCCAATCGATTGATTTTATCTATGATTTCCTGTTTCATGTCTGCAAAGATACTGCTTTTATTTGGATGGGCAAAAGATTGGTTACAGATTTTTGTTTGATGGGACGTCTTCTCCACACGCCCTGAAAGGGCAGAAGCTCCTAGCCCAGGGCAACACCCTGGGTTTTAGCAAGATTTCAGCAATGCGCCCTGTAAGGGCAAAAGCTTTAAAATGCGGCGATGATAAAGCTTTTGCCCTTACAGGGCGACGTTGTTGCTTGCATGTTTACCCAGGGTGTTGCCCTGGGCTAGGAGCTTCTGCCCTTTCAGGGCGTGTGGAGCATATTTAATAGGCTTTTCCAGCCTTTTCAATAGGCTTTCCCAGCTTTTTTTAATACGCTTCACCCTGTTCTATTTCTTCCTGCGTAATGCGCTTGCGGTCCATGGCGCGCCAGGCAAAGACGATGTAGGCGAGCACGAACGGGATGAGGAGGGAGGCTATCGCCATGGTTCGGAGCGTGAACTCGCTGCTACAGCTGTTGGCGAGAGTGAGCGAACTCTGAAGGTCGATGTTGGATGGATAGTAGGCGGTATTGTTCCAACCGGCTATCAGCAACAGAACCAGCACGGTAAGCACGGTTCCGATGCCCGTAAACCAGATTCCCTTTCTATACTGCACGCTCCTCGATGACTTGAAAATGCCGAAAAGAACGAGTACTACACCTATTAATAATATTACAGGCAAGATTGGCATCTCCAGGAGATTGTGAAGATACTTCATGCTCTCTATCGTAATGCCGGAAGAAGAAGTGCTGAATCCATCCTTTACCAGCAATCTGATGAGGAATGGCAGGAAGAACAATAGGAAGAGCAGGGCATTCCATGGCAACTGGCGGGTGCAGCGCTCCTGAATCTGCTGGTGCTCGATGTTGTTCTTGATGTAGAGCATGCCCAGGATGCGGGCTAGCATCAGTACGGCAAGTCCCAGCACCACATTCCATGGGTCGAGCAGGGCATCGAGACCATGACTGGCGTTTGCCCAGCGGCTGATGACGGGTTGCAGACTGTTGGTAATATTGCCCTTGTCTATCAGGAAATTGCTGCCGTTGAAGAAGGTGGCTACGGCTCCGCCAAGAAGCAGCGGACCCACGATGCCGTTGATAATGAGGCAGATCTGAAAGGTCTTCGGTCCAAGAAAATTACCTATCTTGTTCTGGAATTCATAGCTCACGGCTTGAATCACAAACGAGAACAGGATGATCATCCACAGCCAGTAGGCTCCGCCGAAACTGGTGCTGTAGAACAGCGGGAATGAGGCGAAGAAGGCTCCGCCGAAGGTGACGAGCGTGGTGAAGGTGAACTCCCATTTTCGTCCCGTTGAGTTGATGATGAGGCGACGCTCTTCTTCCGTTTTTCCCAAACAGAATATCAAGGTGTTGGCTCCCTGTACAAACATGAGAAACACCAGCAGGGCTCCTAATAATGATACGAGGAACCACCAGTATGATTGCAAAAATTCGTATGTCATAATGCTAATGTCATAAAGTTAATTCATAATCTTAAGTTTATCATCTTAAGTTTTTATTCATATTCCGGTCCTTTCTTGATCTGCTTTACCAGGATGCTGATTTCTACGGCAAGCATGGTGGTGAAGAGTGCCAGGAAGATGAAGAAGGTGGTGGCCACGCTGCCTGCCTCGATGTCGGAGATGGCGGCACTTACTGGCAGCAGGTCTTGGATGGTCCAAGGCTGGCGACCGATTTCTGCTACTATCCAGCCCGATTCTGAGGCGATGTAAGCCAGCGGAATCATGATGATGGCGAAAATGAGGAACCATCGGTATTGGGCGATTTCCTTTTTATAGACCAAGAATAGGCTGAGGGCGAAGAAGAGGATGAGCAGGCAGCCTACTCCCACCATCAGGCGGAAGGCGTAGAAGCAGATCGGGATGCTCGGTACCAGTTCCTTGGCGTCCTTGATGTAACCATATCCGAAGTATTTCATGTTCTCCCTGAGGATAGGGAGCTGGTCTTTCGCCTTCGTCTCGCGATAGGTTTTCAGGGCAACAATCGCCTTCTTGCCCCGGGCTATCTTTTCCTGCACGGATGGTTCCCGGGTGCCATCCTCTTTAGTGTAACCCTTGAGGATATCGTTCACGCCTGGCACGTAGCCATCGGCTGTGCGGGTGGCTAAGAACGAGAGCATGTTAGGGATGGCGATGCGCATGGCTGGCTCCTGCTCGTTTTCGTAATCAGGCTGCTGGAAGGGGTGAACGGCTGCTATCGCCGTGAGGCTTTCGCCGTTTCCACCATTATATAATGCTTCCATCGCTGCCAGTTTCATCGGCTGCACCTGTGCCACCCGATAGGCGGAGTTGTCGCCGGTCATCGCAGCCAGCAGGGTGGCGATGAGTCCTACTCCGGCACCCATCTTGATGCTCGCCTTCGCCAGCTGGGTTTCTCTCTTTTTCAGTAGATACCAGCAGCTTACGGCTACTACGAAGGTGGCGCCGATGATCCAGGAGGAAGTAACGGTATGGGTGAACTTGTTGATGGCGAATGGCGAGAGTGCCACATCCATAAACGAGGTCATCTCGAAGCGCATGGTGTCGGGATTAAATTCCTGCCCTACAGGATATTGCATCCAGGCGTTGGCTACTAGAATCCACCAGGCAGAAATGGTGGCGCCAAGTCCCGTGAGCCAGGTGGAGGCAAGGTGGAAGCCCCGGCTCACCTTATCCCAGCCGAAGAACATTACGGCTACGAAGGTGCTCTCCATGAAGAATGCCAGGATGCCTTCGATGGCTAGGGGAGCGCCGAATACGTCGCCCACGAACCAGGAGTAGTTGCTCCAGTTGGTTCCGAATTCAAACTCCAGAATGATTCCCGTGGCAACGCCCATGGCGAAGTTCACGCCAAAGAGTTTTTGCCAGAAACGGGTTACGTGCTTCCAGAACGGTTTGTTGGTGCGGTAGTAGCATGTTTCGGCGATGCCCATGATTACTGCCAGTCCCAGGGTGAGTGGCACGAACAGCCAATGGTAGATGGCCGTGAGTGCAAATTGCGCCCTCGACCAGTCGATGGTGGCTGATGTAATGTCTAACAATAAATTTGTCATCATAGTTGAATGGTTTTATAATTGTTATTATATAATGTTTTTGTATTTCTTTCGATGTGAAGGTTGCGGGATTCTGAGCCTTATCTGTTCAGAATTTCCTTGGATACGAAGCCCGCCTTATCTCCGTTCTTGGCATTCGTATTGATAAAATCTGGAAAGAAAAAGAGCTTGAGCACCAGGAAGATGATGGCAAGCTTGATGAGGATGATGGTCCAGAGCGTCTTGCCCAGGGTCATCGTCCTGAAACCATCGTAATAGAGATGGAAAATCCGGGATAGCAGTCCTTGCTTCATCGGTTTTACATCGGTTTTCATCAGGTTTTTATCCTTTTTCTTCTGCATAAGCACTCCTTCTTAAAAAAAACTGCTGCAAATCTACAATAAATAATTGTAACTACCAAACATTTTATTGAAAAAGATACAAAAAGGTTGCTTTCAGGTATCCCATAAGGGAGTTATTTTAAAGTTTTTCTTTTTTTTTTATGGAATAAGTCTTGCCGTTTCATCAGAATTTATTATCTTTGTCCCCTCAAACATAGAAACATTTTAATTAGAAATAATCAGAAGAAATGATGAATATAGAATCTGTTAGAGAGTATTGCCTCTCGCTTCCCCTCGTAACCGAAGCTTTTCCTTTTGATGAGCGGACCTTGGTGTTTCGCATTTTGGGCAAGATCTTTGCCTGTGTTGACCTGGAGCGCCCCGAGTGGGTTACGATGAAATGTAATGCCGATAATGCTGGATGTGAAGGAATAGGGAGAATTATTCATTTTTTCTGTAGTTTGGGTAATGCGTGTTTCCAGGATTCTTCGTATCTTTGCACCCAGAAATCATAATTAAAACTATAAGAAAATGTATATTGAGAAAATAAAGTCGCCAGCCGACTTGAAGAAGCTGGATTTGAAGGAACTGCAGGTGGTGGCTGATGAAACCAGACAAGCTGTGCTGAACCGTGTGAGCAAGCATGGCGGTCATGTGGGACCGAACCTGGGATTCGTGGAGGCAACCGTGGCGCTTCACTACGTTTTTGATGCGCCAAAGGATAAACTCGTGTTTGACGTAAGCCACCAATGTTATCCGCATAAGGTGCTCACCGGACGAGCTGCGGGATTCCTCGGCGATGTGGATGACATGAATGCCATTTCGGGCTATTCTTCTCCTGCCGAATGTCCGGAGTATGACAATTTTGAGGTGGGGCATACTTCCACTTCCGTGAGTCTTGCCACCGGTTTGCAGAAGGCGCGCGACATCAAGGGAACCGATGAGAACATCATCGCCATTATCGGCGACGGATCCCTTTCTGGCGGCGAGGCTTTCGAGGGACTGGATGAGGCTTCGGAACTCGGTACGGGCATCATCATCGTGGTGAACGACAACGAAATGTCTATCGCCGAAAATCATGGCGGAATCTATAAGAACCTGCGTGCCTTGCGCGAGAGCAATGGCACCTGCGAGCACAACTGGTTCAAGGCGTGGGGCTTTGAATACAAGTACCTGGAAGAGGGTAACGACATCGGAAAACTCATCCAGGTTTTCGAGAGCGTGAAGGATACGGATAAGCCTACCGTGGTTCACATTCACACAGAGAAAGGTCATGGATTTGCGCCAGCCGTAGCCAACAAGGAGGCTTGGCATTGGGGAATGCCTTTCAATCTGGAAGACGGTTCGCGACCAAGAAGGAATGCCGATGGAACCCTCCCGGAGGTTGCTCCAACAGAGGATTATGGTACATTATTTGCCGACTGGATGCTCTGCGCGATGAAGCAGGATAAGACCCTCATCGCCGTAACCGCCGGTACTCCTACCGCAGGTGGCTTTACTGCCGATAAGCGCCAACTGGCTGGCAAGCAGCACATCGATATGGGAATCGCCGAAGAGCAGGCGGTGGCCATGATTTCGGGAATGGCGAAGGGCGGATTGCATCCTGTCTGGACCGTTTACAGCACCTTTATCCAACGTACCTACGACCAGATAGCGCAAGACCTCTGCATCAATTCCAACCCAGCCGTAATCAACGTGGTAGGAGGCGGAGTGAACTCGATGAACGACATCACCCACATCTGCCTTTTCGATATTCCGATGCTCTGCAGCATTCCGGGGCTCATCTATCTGGCTCCAACCACCTGTGAGGAGTATTTCGCCATGCTCCGCTGGAGCATTCTGCAGGATAAGAAACCTATCGCCATCCGCGTGCCAAGCAATGGCGTGGTTCATACGTCAGAAGCCGTTGATGCTGAATATGGTTACGAGGCAAAGTACAAGGTGATGCACCAGGGCGAGAAGGTGGCAGTCATCGCCGCCGGTTCGTTCTATCAGAAGGGCGAGAATGTAGTCCGCCTGTTGGCTGATAAGGGCATCGATGCTACGCTCATCAATCCACGTTATCTGAACGAGGTGGATGCCGAAGTGCTGGATAGCCTGAAGGCAAACCATCAGCTGGTGGTAACTCTGGAGGATGGATCGAAGGATGGCGGATTCGGCGAGCGTATCGCCTCTTACTATGGCACTTCGGATATGAAGGTGATGGTGGGCGGCATCAGGAAGGGACTCTATGACAGATACGATGTGAAGAAGTTGCTTTCGGATAATCGCCTGCTCGATGAGCAGATTGTGGAAGACGTTTTGTTAGTTATTAATGATTAATGATTAGTTAGTCGGCATAGTTAGTTTTTATTTAACGAGAAATCCAAGCCGGAGAATCATCTCTAGCTTGGATTTCTTCTGTTTTATCATCGGATGTTTGTCTTAATCTTAGTCATCATCCCAATCTCTATCGTGCTTCCACTTCTTCTTGTCGTGCTTCCACTTCTTATCGTGCTTGTGATGCTTGTGATGCTTGCACGGCTTTCCTGGTCCATAAGTTACATGGGTTCCGCCTGGGCATCCTGGTCTTCCGTAGCTGCACTCAGGGCGAGGGCGGCGCTTGTCGTGTCCCCAGTTATGCTTTGGATACTTGGTGTAAATATGGTGAACATACACATGATTCTGCCAGCCGATAGGGCGATAGAAATAGTATGAGTTCTTAAATTTCTTCCATTGTCTGGCGGTCATCATGCGCTTGAGCTGCTTGTTGCGGTAATGCCAGCCGTAGGCATCGATGTCGCGATAGCTGCGGATGCCATTGAGATAATTGAGATTGATGTTCAGGATGCTGTTGCGCTGGGCGCTGCTCAATCCCAGTTCCACCACCATCTTATCTGTGATAAAACGGGCTTCTGCCTGAATATTTGTCAGTCTCTGAGCATTCATAGATGTAATCATCATCCATACTGCTACCAATGTCATAATCATTCTTTTCATAACTATCTTCTCTTTAAAGGGTTATTACTGCATTTATTTATTTCTGGTGCAAAGAAGGTGCAAACGAGCACAATGAAAGCTTGCTTTCAAATTGTCGAGTGCAGCCTTTCTTCTAACGTAGTGCAAAGATAGGGAGAATAGCTGAAAACAACAAGGGGAAAACCATAAACCAGCGTATGATTTTCCCTAAAAGCATCGGGGGAAACTCCCGTAATAAAATTGTAGTATCTTTTATCTGCAAATTAAAATCCTTGTAACCTCTTTGACACAAAATACCCCTACCTTTGCACCCGAAATTTAACAGGTATTACCCCGAAAGGGGAAATCTTTAATAAAGGTATTATTGTTAGATAAAGAAAAAATGGAAAAGAAAGTATCGGGTAAGCATAGCAGCATGAATGGCTTTGCTATGATGAAAGGTAGAGTAGTTACAGTAGTTTTGGCTTCGGCTTTATTGTTGGGCGGAGGCTTGACTGCACAGGCTCAAAACGCAGCATTAACAACCTGTTCTCAGAGTGCAGCAACCGCCATTCCGCAGAATCCTAACTGGAAGGCGAATGCTGCCGAATGGCAGAAACTGAAGGGCGAAATCACCCTCTACATGACCAATGACATGGGCCGCAACGGATACTACGACCAGAAGCCTATCGCCGAACTGATGGGCGAGATGGCGGGCACGGTAGATCCGGAATGCGTACTTGCCGTAGGCGACATCCACCATTTCAATGGCGTGGCTTCCACCCAGGACCCTCTGTGGCTTACCAATTACGAATATGTTTATTCTCATCCCGACCTGATGCTCGACTGGTTCCCGGTTTGTGGCAACCATGAGTATCGTGGTAATACTCAGGCTTTTATGGACTACGGCAAGGTGAGCCGCCGCTGGATGATGTCAGCCAAATATTACACCAAGGTGTTTGACCACAAGGGAACTGCCATCCGTGTCATCTTCCTCGACACCACACCTCTTATCGATTCTTACCGCAAGAATTCAGAAATCTATCCTGATGCCTGCAAGCAGGATGCAGAGGCTCAGCTTTCATGGCTCGACGAAACCCTGAAGAATGCCAAGGAAGACTGGGTCATCGTGGTAGGCCATCATCCTATCTACGCCTACACCACGAAGAAGGAGAATGAGCGCCTCGACATGCAGAAGCGCCTTCTTCCTATCCTCCATAAATATAATAATGTGGCGATTTATGCCTGCGGCCACATCCACAACTTCCAGCATATCCAGAAGAAGGGCGACAACATCGACTACGTAGTCAATTCCTCTTCATCTCTGGCTCGTCCTGTGAAGCCTATCGATGGTACTGTGTTCTGCAGTTCTGCCGATGGTTTCTCTGTATTTACAGCAGATAAGAAGCAGCTCAGAATGTCGATGATTGACAAGGATGGAAAAATCATCCACACGGTTTTAAAGGTAAAAAAGTAAAAAGGTAAAAGAAGCTTTTTTGCGAAAAGAAACGAATGAAGATTTCAATAGCGATATAGATGAAAAGATTTTTACTGAGTGCGGCGCTTCTTGCCGCAGCGACTACCACCATCCAGGCACATACGCTGGATGGTATAGTCAAGGATAACAAAACGGGCGAACCCCTCATCGGAACCGTAATCCGAGTAAAGGAGCTGCCCAACGTGAGTACCACCACCGGACTTGATGGTACTTTCACCCTGCATGAATTGCCTGATAAGGGCAAGGTGACCATCATCGTTTCCTACATGTCGTACAAGACCAGGGAGATGGTAGTAGATGTGGCTAAGAAAGACAAGGTGGATATTCCGATGGATGAAGACTTGAAGCAGTTGGGCGAAGTGGTGGTTACCGGTCATCGTGAATACCGCAGCGACCGAAGTGCCATAGAAACCGTGAAGAATGCCGGCAACGTGCTCAACGTGATGAGCCAGCAGAGCATCCAGCTTTCGCCTGATGTCAACGTGGCGAGCGTTCTGCAGCGAGTATCGGGTGTAACCATGGAGCGTGATGCATCGGGCGAGGCTTCCTACGCCATCCTGCGAGGCATGGACAAGCGCTACAACTACACCCTGGTGAACGGTGTGAAGATTCCTAGTCCGGATGATAAAAACCGTTACATCCCTTTGAATATCTTCCCTTCAGATCTGATGGACCGCCTCGTGGTTTCCAAGTCTCTTACTGCTGATATGGAAGGCGATGCTGCCGGCGGCGTGGTGGACATGGTGATGAAGGATGCCCCATCCCGTTTCCAGATTCAGGCGAATGCAGCCATCGGAGCAAGTGATTATTTCTGGAAGGATGGCAGAGATTATCTTACCAGCAACCGCTCTGATTATACAAAGAAATCTCCTTACGAGGCTTTCGGAAAAGACTATAAGGCACAGATGAGCGATTTCAAGAACGGTCCTGTTCTGTTGAAGAGCCATTCCATGCCATCTCCTAATTTCATCGGAGGTCTGAGCATCGGCAACCGATTCTGGGGCGACCGCCTGGGCGTGATGCTTGCCGGAAGCGTGCAGAATGTTTTCCGCGGCACCGAGCGCACCTACAATTCCGTAAAGATGGCTTCGGGCGAGCAGGCCATGTACATTTCCAATCTGCAGCATCGCTACTACAGCATCCACGACCTTACTGCGGGTGCTCATGCCAAGATAGATTTAACCCTGCCTGGTCACAAGCTGGAATGGTACAACATGTATGTGCGCACCAATTCCAAGGGCACCAGATACAATAATAGCGTCAATACCGAATACATCGGAGCCGACAGCTACACCCAGGACGATGAGGTGCGCTCTCTCTCAACCACCCAGAGCATCTTCGCCACCAACCTGAAGGGTACGCATCATCTTGCCAAGGATTTTACCATAGATTGGTCGGGCGTATTCTCGCAGGCTAAGGAGGAAGATCCGGACAGAACTTACGTTACCCTGACGAATACCGTGAGCAGAAAAGCCGAGAATGGCGGCGATGCCGTTTCGGGTTCCATCTGGGAAGGCGACAAGAACATCACCAAGACCCTGCCTAAGAGTGCTGAACGCCGATTCCAGCACAACAAGGATACCGACTGGGCGGGTTACATCAACCTCTCTTACGATACCCATTTCGCCAACTCTGTGGAGGCTATCTGGAAGGCGGGCGCACAGTATCGCAGAAAGGAACGCAGCAATAGATATTATTCTTACATCTTCAATCCTGCCGACATCTCGCAGCGATTGGATGGCAACGGAATAGACCAGTTTGCTCACATCGATTGGGTTTGCAAGACTCCTTATTCTCAGGCTTCGCAGCTCAACTACGATTCCAAGGAGCACATCGGCGGAGCCTACGCCATGGTAACCATGAAGAGCGAGGTGGGCGAACTGAATGCCGGTTTCCGTGCCGAGCACACCAACCAGATTTACACCATGCTCCAGCACTTCCGCAATATGGGACAGGTGGGCGAGCAGAGCTACTGGGATTATCTGCCATCGGCATCCATCAAGTGGACGCCAACCAAGAAGATGAACGTGCGTCTCTCTTACTATCGCTCCATCAACCGTCCAGGCTTCTATGAGATAGTGCCTTATCAGATTCAGGGCGAGGAGTATCAGGAAAAGGGTAATCCAAACTTGAAGCGTGCCCGCATCGACAACATCGACCTGCGCTGGGAGTGGTTCCCAAGCAAGACCGAACAGATTCTTGCCGGCGTATTCTATAAGTATCTGAAAGACCCTATAGAGCAGGTGTTCGTAACATCGGATGGCAAGATTGGAGCCGGAACCGATGCCTATTACATGCCTGATAACTTGGGTAATGCCAAGAACATGGGCTTCGAAATCGACGTAATCAAGTACATCCGCCACTTCGGAGTAAAGGCGAATTATACTTACACCCATTCTGAAATCACCACCTCGAAGCGTGAGTACCAGGAGGGTAGTGCCGAGTATAAGACGGGTGTAACCCAGACCCGTCCGCTGGTTAACCAGGCTCCTCATACCGCCAACATCTCCTTATTATATAAGGATACGGAGCATGGCTGGAATGCGCAGCTGGCCTCTTCCTTCACGGGCACCAAGCTCGCCTTGGTTTCTCCCTTCAAGGATGCCGACCAGTGGGACAAGGCGATGTTCGGTCTCGACCTGAGTGCCGAGAAGCAATTCAAGAACGGCATCTCCATCTTCTTCAAGGCAAACAATCTGCTCGATGCCAAGCGTGAGAGATACTTGAAGACCGTGAACAAGAGCAACCTGGAGTATGAGGGCCAGAAGAGCGATAAGACCATCGTGGGAACTTATCAGTATGGCAGAACCTTCCTGCTGGGAGTAAGATACAGACTTTAAAAGGTAAAAAGAGCCTTCCCCCCTTTGCGCCCCCGTTCCCAGCGATTCCATCGCTGGTCCCCAAGTCTTTATATTAAAGTTAAAAAAGAAAAAAGAAGAAATGAAAAAGATAAATACTTTTGCTGCTTTGCTGTTGATGGCAGCAGCTGCAATGTTCTCCACATCTTGCGAGAACGATAATATCAATCCATACGATTACGTGAATAATGGCGGTAATGGAAGTGATGGCAATGAGAACCAGGGTTCTAAGGATGTCATCACAACGAAGGTGGCAGAATATCCCGTAGGTTCTGTGGTTTGGACCAAGGATACTACCCTGAGCCAGAGCGTTGAAATTCCAGTAGGAGCATCGCTCTACATCGAGCCGGGCGTAACCGTTACCTGCAAATCAGAGGTTCAGGTGCCGGTAGAAATCGTAGTATTGGGCAATCTCTATTGCCTGGGAACCGCCGAAAAACCGGTAGTCTTTACTTCTGATACCAAGAAACCAGCCGATTGGGGCGGCATCATCTGCGGCTACAATTCAGAAGAGGTGGTGCTCAACCATGTAGATGTGGCCTATGCCGGTGCTACTCCTACCGAGAGTTCAGCTTCTTTCCAGAACAAGCTTTTCAAGACCACCATCGATGGCGGTGTGCCAGCCTTCCACTTCTGTAATGTAAACGGCAAGTTTGTGATGGCAAACAGTTTCTTCCATGACAACTACAACGACCAGACTTACTTTACAGGTGGTAACGGCGTGATTATCAACAATATCTTTGCCGATAGCGGAAATGCAGCCGATGGTGGCGAGGCCATCAACGTAAAGGCAGGTTGCAAGCTCGATGTAGCCAACAACATCATCTACAACGCCTGCACCAACGCCTTCAAGCTATCTAATGCCGGCAATAGCGAGGTAATCCCTCTCTCTGAGATGACCGTCTATAACAACACCATCGTCAACTGCGGCTGGCGCCGTTCCAAAAACAAAAAGGGTGGTTCTGTCTGGGTAGAGAAGGCAGCGAAGCCAGTCTTCGTGAACAATCTCATCTACGATTCCCGTTTCGGACTGAAGCAGCCAAAGAAGGATGGTGCTGATATGGAGCACAGTCGTCTTACACCAAACTACTACTTTGCATCTACAGAGACAGGCGTAGCGCAGATGGCGAAGGATGCAGAACTCGGCATCTGGTTTGATACCGATATCAAGAGCAGCGTGGCTGGTCAGCTCAACCCTCTCTTCAAGAGTTTCAAGCAGAGCGAGAAGATGAACATCAATTGCGAAATTGATGATGTAGCCCAGGGTGCTCCATTGGCATTCGACAAGAGTTGGAATTTCGATTATCAGGCAGGCAGTCCTGCCCTCTCAGGAGGTGTAACCGATTTTGCCCGCCTCTTCCCACAAGGTCTGCCATTCTTCGGCATGAAGCAGGTGAATTTCCTGGATAAGAATAACGACCAGAACTATTACTTCACCGCCCCATTGCCAAGCGCAAGATTCGGAGCGAGATTGTAAAAAGCGATTATAATATCATAGCGCGATTAAATAAAAGAGGATGCGTGCAGGCGACAGAGATGTAGCTTGCACGCTTTTCTTGTACAATCGGTTTAGTTCGAGATAGAAACAACGTCTTTTCTTCATCTCTCTTACCTTCTTTCTTCCTTCTTCCTGTATTAATAATGTGTTAATCCTAGGAAAAGTCTTGGTTGATTATAGGATAAAATGTTCTTTAACCCTATTGAAATCTCCGTTCATAGACGTTGAACCGCGGTTCAACGTCTTTGAACGGACATTCAACGTCTATGAATGGAGATTTTATCTAAGTATAAATGCTTTTTTTCTTAGTTGAAAGAACTGTTTTAGTAGGTTAAAATCCTTGTTTTACCTCTCTTTTTGTTCTAATAAAAAAGAAAAAGCTTTGAAAACAATCTCGTTTTCAAAGCTTTTTCCTTATTTATGCCTCTTTCTTCTTCGTCTTAGGAAGAACGAGGTTGAGAACAACGCCGATGACGGCGGAAAGACCGATCTTGGTCATAGAAAGTTGTTCTGTATCCATTGTCGATATTCTTTATTAGTCTTTCAGACTCTCCTGATACCAGTCGAAGAGTTTCTTCACACCATCCTCAATCTCTACCTTATGCGTCCAGCCGAGGCTGTGGAGCTTATCTACAGAGATGAGCTTGCGCATAGTTCCATCTGGCTTGCTGGCGTCAAACTCTACCTCGCCTTCGAAACCTACTGCCTTTACTACAAGCTCAGAAAGTTCACGGATGGTGAGCTCCTTGCCGGTACCCACGTTGATGTGGCAGTTGCGAATCTCACCGAGAGAAGGGATAGCGCCACCACGGCCCTCAGAGTTGTTTCTATCCACAGCACCATCTACCTTGGCACCATAGAATACAGAACTGTACTTCTCGATACCGATGATGTCCTTGAAATCTACATTCAGGAGCACGTGAACGCTGGCATCTGCCATATCTTCGCTCCAGAGGAATTCACGCAATGGTTTGCCTGTTCCCCAAAGCACTACCTTGTTGTCGTAGATGCCATAGAACTCCAGCGCCTTCAGAATGCGCTCGTGAGAGTTGCTGCCGTCTACGTTACCCTCGCCGATGATTTCGCGGAGCTTATCAGTAGGGTTGATAGGGCGCTTGTTCATATCCACCTCGATGCTGTGCCAGTCGCCATCGTGGATGAGTTTGGCAAGATAAATCTTGCGCATCATCGCAGGCATTACGTGGCTGTTCTCCAGATGGAAGTTATCGTTAGGGCCATAGAGGTTGGTTGGCATCACAGCGATATAGTTGGTACCATACTGAAGGTTGTAGCTCTCGCACATCTTCAGTCCGGCAATCTTGGCGATGGCATATTCCTCGTTGGTATATTCCAGCGGAGAAGTAAGGAGCACATCTTCGCTCATAGGCTGCGGTGCATTCTTAGGATAGATGCAGGTAGAGCCCAGGAAGAGGAGCTTCTTCACGCCATGAGAATAAGCGTTGCTGATTACGTTGCATTGCATCTTCATGTTCTGCATGATGAAGTCTGCACGATACAATGAATTCGCCATGATACCGCCCACGAAGGCAGCAGCTAATACTACTGCATCAGGCTTTTCCTCGTCAAAGAACTTCTCTACTGCATACTGGTCGGTCAAGTCGAGTTCTTTGTGAGAACGACCTACCAGGTTGTTATAACCTCTCTTCTTGAGGTTATTCCAGATAGCAGAACCCACGAGTCCGTGGTGTCCTGCTATATAAATCTTACTATCTTTTGATAACATTGATTATTATTGTAAACTATCAACTGTAAACTATCAACTGTTAGCTATTACTTAACAATACCTTTTTCGAGATATTCTGCGAGATTGCAGCGAACCTTCTGACCGGCATCCTCGGCAGCAACCTTCGCCATATCGTTCTCTACCATAATCTTTACGAGATCCTCGAAAGAGGTGGTGTTAGGATTCCAGTTGAGCTTAGCCTTAGCCTTTGTTGGGTCACCCCAGAGGTTCACCACGTCGGTAGGACGGTAGAAATCAGGAGAAACCTCAACGAGTGTCTTGCCGATGAGTTCCTCAGGACCCTCAACGCAGATACCCTTCTCGTTCTCATCCTTGCCTTCCCATTTCAGTTCGATTCCTACATAGTGGAATGCCAGCTGGGCGAACTCACGAACAGAGTGCTGCTTACCTGTTGCAATCACAAAGTCCTCTGGTTTCTCAGCCTGGAGAATCAGCCACATACACTCTACATAATCCTTGGCATAACCCCAGTCGCGGAGCGAATCCAGGTTACCGAGATAGAGCTTGTCTTGCTTGCCCTGCTTGATGCGGGCTGCAGCCAAAGTAATCTTGCGGGTTACGAAAGTCTCACCACGGCGCTCACTCTCGTGATTGAAGAGGATACCAGAGCAGCAGAACATATCATAAGCCTCACGATACTCCTTGACAATCCAGAAACCATACTGCTTGGCAACAGCGTATGGAGAATAAGGGTGGAATGGAGTGTTCTCGTTCTGAGGAACCTCTTCTACCTTACCGTAGAGCTCAGATGTTGAAGCCTGATACATGCGGCAGGTCTTCTCCAGACCGCATTGGCGGATAGCCTCCAGGATACGGAGCACACCGGTAGCATCTACATCTGCTGTAAACTCAGGGGAGTCGAAGCTCACCTGTACGTGGCTCTGAGCTGCAAGATTATAAACTTCTGTTGGCTTCACCTTGTTCATTACCTGGATGATACTCATAGAGTCACCGAGGTCAGCATAGTGAAGATGGAAATTAGGTCTACCCTCCAAATGGGCAATTCTTTCGCGGTAGTCGGTAGATGATCGGCGGATAGTTCCGTGAACATCATACCCTTTTTCCAACAATAATTCAGCCAAGTATGAACCATCCTGGCCTGTAATACCTGTAATTAAAGCTACTTTTCTATTCATGTCATTATATGTTTTTAATGATGTCTTTTTATTGAATAAGTCAGAATATCTGTGGGTGAACCGGATTAAGCCTTAGCAATCAGGTTTTCAAAGTCATCACAGAATTCAGTCATCTGGTGATAGAGTAGATTGCAACCCTTATTGGATAATTCTTCATCTGGTAGCGGACCGCTGTTAATTGCTACCGTAAAAATGTTGGCTGCCACGCCGGCACGGACGCCCAAAGGAGCATTCTCTACCACGATGCCTTCCCAGGGGTTCAGGTTTCCTGCCTTCTGCAATCCCATGAGATATGGGTCAGGATTTGGTTTGCCGCGCTTTACATCATAGGCGGTTACGATATGAGCTTCATCCAGAAAATCGCCGAAGTCGTTGAGCAGTCGCATGATGAGCGGGCGCTGTCCGCTTCCTGTTACCACTCCTACTTGCATGCCGGCATCTTTAATCTTCTGCATGATTTCCTTTACGCCAGGAAATATTTCGGCAGTAGGCATCGAGTGGAATATTTCGGTCTTCACATCATACATCTTCTGTGCTTCGTCCAGCGTAATGTCGATGCCCTTCTGCTTCTTCACCATTATCTGGATGGTGTCAATGCCTCGGGCTCCTTCGGTGGCATAAGCATCGGCTGCTGTCATGTGGATATCAAACTGTTTCATCGATTCCTGCCATGCCACAGCATGATTTGGCATACTGTTGTACAGCACGCCGTCCATATCAAAAAGCACGGCTTTAGGGTTGAATTCCCCAAAGCCGTGTTCTTTCATATATTTAAAAATAATTTCCTTCATCAACCTTTGTGTTTTAATGTTAAGTGTTTAATGTTAAATGTTAAGTTGTCTAACGGAGCAATTTCTTTGCCCAGTATTAATGGCGCTAGCCCTAATTTAACATTTAACACTTAACATTTAGCTTTACTCATTCTTCAAGCGCTCCTGGATAGCTTTGCTCTCAGCCTCATAACCTGGCTTGTTGAGCAATGCGAACATATTCTTCTTGTATGCCTCAACACCAGGCTGGTTGAATGGGTTCACCTCTTCCAAGAGTCCGCTGATACCGCAAGCCTTCTCGAAGAAGTAGATCAGCTGACCGAGGTAGTAAGCGTTCAACTCTGGTACGTTAACCAGGATGTTAGGAACACCACCGTCAACGTGAGCCAGACGTGTACCGAGCTCTGCCATCTTGTTCACCTCGTCAACACGCTTGCCCTCGAGGAAGTTCAAACCGTCGAGGTTCTCATCATCGTGAGGGAAGAGCAACTTCTCGTTAGGAGTCTCTACGCTGATAACAGTCTCGAAGATAGAGCGCTCGCCCTGCTGAATCCACTGGCCCATAGAGTGAAGGTCGGTAGTGAAGTCGCAAGCAGCTGGGAAGATACCCTTCTGGTCCTTACCCTCGCTCTCACCATAGAGCTGCTTCCACCACTCAGCGAAGTAGTGAAGTTTAGGCTGGAAGTTGCATACGATCTCAATCTTCTTGCCAGCCTGAGTATAGAGAGCCTGACGTGTAGCTGCATAGATAGCTGCAGGATTCTCCTCGAAAGCTACGTCCTTGCCACAAGCCTTCTCCATGTCAGCCGCACCAGCTACGAGCTGCTTTACATCGAAACCTGCTACTGCGATAGGCAACAAACCTACTGGGGTCAAAACAGAGAAGCGGCCACCTACATTATCAGGGATGATGAAGCTCTTGTAACCCTCCTTGTCAGCACAAGTACGTGCAGCACCCTTCTTGGCGTCGGTTACAGCTACGATAACATCCTTAGCCTCTTCCTTACCGCGCTGATCCTCGCATTGCTTCTTCAAAAGACGGAAAGCGAGAGCAGTCTCAGTAGTGGTACCAGACTTAGAGATATTGATGACACCAAACTTCTTGTCCTTCAAGAAAGAGGTCAACTCGAAGAGGTAGTCCTCACCGATATTGTTACCTGCGAAGAGGATAGTAGGGTTCTTCTTGTCGTTTACGAGCCAAGCGAAAGAGTTGCCGAGGCCTTCGATAACGGCGCGTGCACCGAGGTAGCTACCACCGATACCTGCTACAACAACCACCTCACACTTCTCGCGCAAAGTATTGGCAACAGCCTGAATCTCATTGAGGAACTCAGGAGTGATAGAAGAAGGCAAATGCAACCATCCCAAGAAATCGTTACCTTCACAAGTGCCGTTCTCAAGAGCTTCCTGAGCGGCCTTAACCTTAGGCTCGTAAGCCTTTACTGCACCTTCTGCAAGGAATGATGCAGCCTTTGTAATGTTTAAGCTGATACTTTTCATTTTCTTTTAATATCTAAATGAATGTGTTAATGTTACTACTTGAAGACAAACTCTTCTGCCGAAACCAAAGGATAGGATGTGCCTATCTGAACGAGTCGGTCAAGAGTTTGATTTCGATTTGCGGACTGATGCGCTCGTACAATATATTATATACAGCATCGAGAATCGGCATGTTGACGTGCATGTGGCGATTGATTTCCTTCATACACTTGGTGCCGAAATATCCTTCTGCAATCATCTCCATCTCTATCTGCGCACTCTTCACGCTGTAGCCCTTGCCTATCATGGTTCCGAAGGTGCGGTTGCGGGAAAAGTTGCTGTAACCTGTTACGAGCAGGTCGCCCAGATAAACTGAGTCGTACATGCTTCGGTCGATAGGGTGGACGGCTGTCAGGAAGCGGTGCATCTCCTGAACGGCATTTGACATGAGTACCGCCTGGAAGTTGTCACCATACTTCAGACCGCCACAGATACCTGCTGCGATGGCGTATACGTTCTTCAGAACCGAAGAGTATTCGATACCGATGACATCGCTCGAAGTCTTGGTCTTGATGAATTCACTCGCCAGACAATCGTTGGCGAAGGCACGCGCCTTTTCGGTATCGCTACAGCCCACGGTGAGATAGCTCAGTCGCTCCAGTGCCACCTCCTCGGCATGAGAAGGACCTCCGATGCAGGCGAGGTTCTCGTAAGGCACATCGTAAACCTGATGGAAATACTCTGAGCAAACGAGGTTTTCATCTGGTACAATACCTTTGATGGCTGTGATGATGAACTTGTCGCTGAGTCGCGTCTTGAGCTTCTTGAGATGATTCTTCAGATAAGGCGACGGGGTGACGAACACGAGTGTATCGTAGTTCTGCACTATCTTGTTGATGTCGGAAGAGAAGAAAATCTCATCTACATTGAATCGTGCCGACATCAGATAGGCAGGGTTGTGCCCCATGCGCTTGAAGTCCTCGATGCGGTCATCGCGACGCATATACCAGCCTATATGATGAGTATGACCCACCACAATCTTGGCTATTGCCGTAGCCCAGCTACCGCCGCCAATTATCGCTATTTTACCGCAGTTGAACACTTCGAATGAATTTATAATTAATAATTAATAATGAGGCTTTCGCCTTTGTTTGTAGATATAATGTATAACCAATAAAAAGCCGGAACTCTTTATTAATTATACATTATTAATTATGCATTATCAATTAAGCATTTGCTGCATTAATCCAGCCCTGGATGTCGTCAACAGAAGGCTTCTCGTAGCCAAGCTTGTACTTCTTGTTGATTTCTCCAATCTTCTGCTGCAAGCCTTGTGCTTTTTCTTCACGGATATCAGAGATGAGATTGAAGCCTGCCTTGCGGAGCACGTATGCCCAATCCTCTGGCACGCCAATCTCTGCCCATTCCTTGATGGTGCTCTGTGGCATCTTCTTCTCTGGCTTCATCTGTGGGAAGAACAGTACCTCCTGGATGAAGGTCTTGCCTGTCATCAACATGACCAAGCGGTCGATACCGATACCGATACCTGATGTTGGAGGCATACCGTACTGGAGGGCACGGAGGAAGTCCTGATCGATGATCATTGCCTCGTCATCACCCTTGTCAGCAAGCTTCATCTGGTCGATGAAACGCTCTTCCTGATCAATTGGGTCGTTGAGCTCAGAGTATGCATTGGCAAGTTCTTTACCGTTAACCATCAACTCGAAACGCTCGGTCAAGCCTGGCTTAGAACGGTGCATCTTGGTCAATGGAGACATCTCTACCGGATAGTCGGTGATGAAGGTTGGCTGGAGGAAGGTGCCCTCGCAGAACTCACCGAAGAGCTCATCAATCAACTTACCCTTACCCATGGTCTCATCTACGTCCATGCCCTTCTCCTTGCAGAATGCGCGGATCTCTTCCTCGGTCTTGCCGTTGCAGTCGAAACCGGTCTTTTCCTTGATGGCATCGAGGATAGGAAGACGGCGATATGGAGCCTTGAAACTGATGATGTTGCCATCAATCTCGCGCTCTGGCTTGCCGTTTACTGCGATACAGATCGTTTCGAGCAACTTCTCTGTGAAAGCCATCATCCAGTTGTAGTCCTTGTACTGAACATAAAGCTCCATACAGGTGAACTCAGGGTTGTGGTTACGGTCCATACCCTCGTTGCGGAAGTTCTTGCCGATTTCATAAACACCCTCGAAACCACCTACGATGAGGCGCTTCAGGTAGAGCTCGGTAGCGATACGCATGTACATATCCTGATCGAGCGCATTGAAGTGGGTGATGAATGGGCGGGCTGAAGCACCACCGGCAATGCTCTGCAGGGTAGGAGTCTCTACCTCAGTATAACCTGCGTTGTCGAGTACGCTGCGCAGAGTGCGGAGTACGGTAGCACGCTGCAGGAAAGTATCCTTTACGCCATCATTAACGATGAGGTCAACGTAGCGCTGGCGGTAACGCAACTCTGGATCATCGAACTTGTC
The DNA here is from genome assembly GCF_025151535.1 of Segatella copri DSM 18205. Classification (NCBI taxonomy): domain Bacteria; kingdom Pseudomonadati; phylum Bacteroidota; class Bacteroidia; order Bacteroidales; family Prevotellaceae; genus Segatella; species Segatella copri. The sequence goes on along the minus strand of NZ_CP102288.1, from coordinate 1,811,389 downwards.
GTAAGCCACGCCATCCTTATACTTCACGATAGGGAGTGGCTTCAAGCTCTTAGAGAGCAGGCACAGTTCCTTGGCGTGAACAGAAATCTCGCCAGTCTGTGTGCGGAATACGAAACCCTTTACACCGATGAAGTCACCGATATCGAGGAGTTTCTTGAATACAGTATTATAAAGGTCCTTGTTCTCGTCTGGACAAATCTCGTCGCGGGCGATATAAACCTGGATTCTTCCCTTTGAGTCCTGCAACTCAGCGAAGCTAGCTTTACCCATTACGCGGCGACCCATCATACGTCCGGCGATAACTACCTGGCGTGGCTCGTCCTCGTCCTTGAATTCAGCTTTGATATCTGTGCTGAATGCATTGGTTGGAAACTCTGCTGCTGGGTATGGGTCGATACCCATCTCGCGCAATGTCTGAAGACTCTGTCTGCGAACGATTTCCTGTTCGCTTAGCTCTAAAATGTTCATATTCTATTCAGATATATCTTTTATTTTCTTATTTTTGGTGCAAAAATACAAAATAAATCTGAACTATATGCCGTTTTTTATGTTTTTTATTATTAAAGAAAGGAAAAGGAATGTAAAGTTTGCCCTTCATCAAATAAAAAGTGAGATAAATTTTGTTTTCTCTAAAGAAAGTCTTACCTTTGCGTTGAGTTTATCAGAAACATACTTTGGAGCGAAGAGGAAACGAATAGCTCTGAATCAATAACAAAATACGAAAAATAGAAGATCATAAGATGAACATAGATGAATTAGTAAAAAGAATCAGCAAGACTGATGGATTATCCAAGACCCTCGGAATGCATTTCATTTCTACCCCTGAGCCTGATACGCTTCAGGCAACGATGATGGTAGATGAGCGTAATCGCCAACCTTTCGGCTTCTTGAGTGGAGGAGCTTCTCTGGCTCTTGCCGAGAATGTGGCGGGTATCGGTTCCCTGGCGCTCTGTCCGGGACAGATTGCCGTGGGTATCAACGTGAGCGGTACTCATGTTCAGGCGGTCAGCGAGGGCGATATAGTTACTGCCTTTGCCAAGATTGTGCACAAGGGCAGAACCTTGCATACCTGGCAGGTGGATATCAAGAATACGGCTGGTGAGGTAATCTGTACTGTACAGGTAACCAACTATGTGTTCACTCCAAAGAAAGACAATCAGAAAAAGGGGGCAGAAACAAAGGTATGATAGCTTTTGCGTATTATCGTCTGCCTTATCTGCACCATGCTACCTATGTGGCTCAACATGAGGGAGAACCTGAGGTACTCTCTTCTGTGGCAGAACTGAATGGCAAGGAAGGTTTCGTGATAGCTCCTTTCGCGCCATCCAGCGAATGTCCCGTGGTGTTAATGCATCCGGATGAAAGCAAACTTCTCTCTGCCGAGGGGACTGAAAATGCATCGCGATGCGGCACTTCCTACGTCGTGACGCAGCAGAAATTACGTCGTGACGTAGCAGAATCTACGTCGGGACGTAATTTTAAAGCCTATGCAAGGGAGTTTGAATGCTTTCACCGGCAGATCTCTGAAGGTAAATTCAGCAAGATTGTTCTGGCAAGAAAACTGCGTATTCTGAGTCATCGGCAGCCTTTAGAATCTGTCCAGACTTCAGCAGTGCAAGATGCCGGCAAGACTTCAGCTGTGCAGAATACAGCCAATGCTTCAGTTGTGCAGGATGCAGACTCTTTAAAGGCTCTGTTTCTGAAGACCTGCCGGATGTATCCCCGTCTTTTTGTAGCCTTGGTTTATACACCCCAATCGGGTTTATGGCTGATGGCTACACCTGAAATTCTGCTTAAAGGTGAACAGAATCAGATGGCAACCATGTCGCTGGCAGGCACCCAAAAGGCTGAACCTTCCAAGACCGTAGCCGATTATCCGGTAGAAGGGATAGAATGGTCGGAGAAGAACAGAGAGGAACAGCAGTATGTAACCGATTATATCGAGGATTGCATCAAGGTCTTTTCGGATGATTATCAGAAGAAGGGACCTTATACCACGATGGCTGCCAATCTCTATCATCTCCGTACAGACATTGCTTTCCGTCTGCATGATACGGGGCGTCTGGGCGATGTGCTCGATGCCTTATATCCTACGCCTGCCGTCTGCGGAATACCGAAGGATGAAGCTCGCCGGTTTATCCTGCAGCATGAACATCAGTCGCGCAAATACTACAGTGGTTTTGTGGGACCGATTTCGCCGAAAGGAAAGACGCATCTCTATGTTTCCCTGCGCTGCATGAACATTCTGGATGACGGCTCCTGCGAACTCTATGCAGGAGGCGGATTGCTGAAGGAGAGCGAGATGGAGAAGGAGTGGAAGGAAACTGAAGCTAAGATGCAGACCATCCTGTCGGTCCTGTAAAGGTCTTGCAGAGAAATGATAGGGATTCATTCTGATTTTATAATGCTAAAAGACAAAGGGTCTTCAAGAATCTGAAAACATAAAAATAACCTAAAAAATAAGGTGAAATGTATAGCAATAAAGAAAACGTCAATATTTTGACAAGTTTACTGGTAGCGCATGGTGTTCGCCATGCTGTAGTGTGTCCGGGCAGCAGAAATGCAGCCATAGTTCATAATCTCAACGAGTGTGAAGACATCACTTGCTATCCTGTAACCGACGAACGTAGCGCCGGCTTCCAAGCTCTTGGACTTTCTATGGCTGAAGGTTATCAGCCTGTCGTAGTGTGTGTGACTTCGGGTTCTGCATTGCTCAATCTTTATCCGGCAGTAGCTGAGGCTTATTATCAGCAAATCCCGCTCATAGTGATTTCTGCCGACAGACCGGCACAGTGGATTAACCAGCTGGATGGTCAGACGCTTCCTCAGCCTGATGCTTTGGGGCAGATGGTAAGAAAAGCGGTATCTCTGCCAGAAGTGTTCGAAGGTGAGCAGCAGGAAGAGATGCATTGGTATTGCAACCGGCTGGTCAACGAAGCGCTGTTGAAAAGCATGGGGCGGGTAAAGGGACCTGTACACATCAATGTACCTATCTCTGAGCCTTTCTATTCGTTTACGAAAGAAGCTTTGCCCGTAGAGCGCAAGATAGAGGTTGCTTACTGCAGGGAAAATATTGACACATTTGAAGAGACCCCTTTTGAATGTGTGTTAAAAGCCAAACGTCCATTGGTGGTAATAGGCCAGTTGGACAATACCGAAAAATATGTAGACTTGTTGGCTTATATTGACCGGATGCCTATATTATGGGAATCTCTGGCAATGCCACCTTATCTATATAAGGTTCAGGAAGAACTGGGAGAAGATTGGAATAAAACCACCTTGTATGGCGCTTTCGAGAATTTGCTGGATGAAATAAAGGACGATGAAAGATTCCGTCCTGACCTGGTGGTTTATATAGGTGGACATATTGTGAGCAAGAAGCTGAAATCTTATCTGCGTTCGCTTAAAGGAGTTGAGCAGATAAGAATCTCGCAAGAGACTGATATCGAAGATACGTTCATGCATCTTACTAAAGTGATGGATTTGCCAAACAGTGATGCTATGTCATGGTTGGATAATTTTGGCTGGCACAACCACTGGGAGGATTATCGCAAATTGTGGATGGATGCGTTGGCTAAAAGCTATGAACGCAAAGAGAACTTCAAGCCTGAGTTCAGCAGTCTGGCTACCGTAAAGGAATTCTTCAGCCAGCTTCAGAAGGTTGAGCCTCAGGATTTCAAAGCGTTCACCTTAGGCGGTAAAGATGCTCAGGACGATGGTATCTATGACCGCAAATTCGATACTTTCCTTCCTGGTATGATGAGCAGCGTCTTCTCGGGCAACAGTTCTGCCATCCGGTTGATGAATCAGTATGCCGACCGCCATGTTTACTGCAATCGTGGAGTGAACGGTATAGAAGGTTCTCTTTCTACGGCTGTTGGCTTCTCGATGTGCAAGAATGGGGCTGATAAGCATGTATACTGCGTTCTCGGCGACCTGAGTTTCTTCTATGACCAGAATGCGCTCTGGAATAGAAATCTGAACGGCAAGCTCCGTATCATCGTGCTCAATAATGGTGGCGGTGCCATCTTTGGCAAGTTCCAGGGATTAAAGGCGAGTCAGGCTCGTGAAGAAATGATAATGGCAAAGCATCATGCAACGGCTGAAGGAATCTGTAGTCAGAATGACATAAAATATTTCGCAGCTCATACAAAGGAAGAGATGGAACAGGGCATCAGCCAATTGATTCATGCCGAGAGCGAGCGCCCGATGCTTCTGGAGGTTTTCACAGATATGGATGTAGATAATGAGATGCTGGAAGCCGTTCAGAAGTGCTGATAGAGGACCTGTAAGGAACTATAGCTGATAGTTCTGTCAAAAGAATAAGATAAATAGTAATCATAAAGTTCAAAGTAAAATGAGAGAATGGAAGAAGATAGAAGGTTTTGATTTCAAGGAAATCATCTTCGAGGAGTATAATCATATCGCTAAGATTACCATCAACCGTGAGCGCTACCGTAATGCCTTCACGCCGTTGACCACTTGGGAGATGGCGCAGGCATTCAACTATTGCCGCGACTGTCTGGATATCCGTGTGGTCATTCTGACGGGTGCCGGCGATAAGGCATTCTGTGCAGGTGGCGACATGCATGTGAAGGGCCGAGGCGGTTATGTAGGTAATGACGGTGTACCTCGCCTGAATGTGCTCGATGTACAGATGCAGATTCGTCGTTTGCCAAAGCCGGTTATCGCTATGGTGAATGGTTATGCCATCGGTGGCGGTCATGTGCTTCATGTGATGTGCGACCTGACCATCGCTTCAGAGAATGCCATCTTTGGACAGACTGGTCCTAAGGTAGGAAGCTTCGATGCCGGTTTCGGTTCTTCTTATTTGGCAAGAATGGTGGGTCAGAAGAAGGCTCGTGAAATTTGGTTCCTCTGCAAGCAGTATTCTGCCAAGGAGGCTGAACAGATGGGAATGGTGAACAAGGTGGTGCCTCTCGAAAAGTTGGAAGATACCTGTGTAGAGTGGGCTGAAATCATGATGGAGCGTTCGCCTCTGGCACTCCGTATGATCAAGGCTGGCTTGAATGCCGAACTGGATGGTCAGGCTGGTATTCAGGAGTTGGCTGGCGATGCCACGATGCTCTATTATACGATGGATGAGGCTCAGGAAGGTGGCAAGGCGTTCCTTGAGAAGCGCAAGCCTCGCTTCGAGGATTATCCTCAGTTCCCATAATTTCATCAGCAATAAACAATAAAAAACCTCGGAAGAAAAGCAATCTGCCAATCTTCCGAGGTTTCTTGTTTTTTATTCGTGAGTAGCGAATCTCTGCTCTGCCAGTTTCTCGTATTTGGTGCCTGGCTTGCCATAGTTGGCATACGGCCAGATACTGATGCCGCCACGAGGAGTAAAGATGCCTGTTACCTCAATGTATTTAGGGTCCATCAGTTTGATGAGATCCTTCATGATGATGTTTACGCAGTCTTCATGGAAATCGCCATGATTGCGGAAACTGAAGAGATAAAGTTTCAGACTCTTGCTCTCTACCATCTTTACGTCAGGAATATAGCTGATGCGAATCTCTGCGAAATCTGGCTGACCCGTAATAGGGCAGAGCGATGTAAACTCAGGGCAGTTGAAACGTACCCAGTAATCATTGCCAGGATGCTTGTTCACGAAAGTTTCGAGCACCTCTGGCGCATAATCCATTCTATATGTAGTCTTGGCACCTAATGCCTGAAGACCGTCTTCTTTTCTATCCACGCTTGGTAATGTTTTAATGTTTGATATTTACTGATGTCTTTTAGCCGAGGCTGAAGATCTTGAATACATTGTAGGAGATGTTATTGTCGTATACATCTTCACCTTCATGCTTCTTCACGTATTTCACTACACGGATGGTCAGAGGCAATACCACAATCTCGTAGGCAGTCTTCAGTATTACCTGCCAGAGCATGAGCCAAGGCAATTCTGATGCAGGCACCACACCGCCCAGGGCAAGTGGGAAGAAGATAAGGCTGTCGCAACTCTCACCTGCAATGGTACTGAGGATGGCACGGGCAGAGAAATGCTTGCCACCATCGCGGATTTTCATTACGCTCATTACATAGGCATTGGCAAATGAACCGATGATGAAGGCTACGAAAGAGGCTGCTGCAATGCGGGGTGCCAGACCGAAGATGGCATGAAAACCGGCATCGTTGGTCCAATAAGGTGCTGCTGGAATCACATCGCAGATAGCACCCAGTGCCACGAAGAAGAAGTTCATCGCAAAGCCGGTCCATATCAACAGACGCGCTTTCTGATAGCCCCATACTTCACATACCACATCGTTGATGATGTAGCTTACAGGGAATACGATGAGTCCACCGGTAAGGGAAACTGGCCCGAAGGCGATTTGCTTTGTTTCGAGTACGTTTGCTGCAATCAGGCAAACGCAGAAGAGGATGCTGAAAAGCATAAACAGCACGCTCACTTGAGTTTTTTTCTTGTCCATTTTCTTGTTTTTTACGAGGTTTACCAAGCACTCGGGTTATTGAATATGATGATTCTTTTCAGAAATCGGCTGCAAAATTACAACATTTCTTCTTAATAGCCAAATATATGGGCAAAAAAATGGCTCCAAATACTAATCACTAGCACTTGGAGCCCTTATCTAACTAAAAACCTAAAACTTTTTTCTAAAAACTAAACCTAACAATCTTAACCTATGAGAAACTAACCTTTTCAGATTATATTGTGATAGCGAAATAATATTCTTGTTATCCGCTGTCATCTGTCATCAAGCAACAGATATACCAAAAAGTAGTTTCGTGACAAGATGTCAGTGAATTTTTACTTTTCCATAAACTTCTTTGCAGCTCTTAACTGATGTCTCATCACACTCAGGAATTCCTGACTCTCCTGCAGTACGTTGAGATAAACCAGAGAAATCTGCATCAGCGTATTGTCAGTCATGTGCTGGATGCGGTCGATATGCTTCTTGCGGAGAACTGAAAGCTCGTCTTTGCAGGCATCTGCCTCGGCAAGAATCTCGCGATAGCTGTCATATCTGCCGGTCTCTATCAGTTCGCAGCTCATGCGCATCAGGTCGTTGATCTTCTGGCGTACAGGAGCAAACTCCTTGATGTATTCAGCAGGAAGCGGATTGAAGTTGTTGTCAACATGTTCCTTGATTGGTTCGAGCATACGGCGCAGAGAGTAGATAAATTGCTGGTTGCTGTTGGCACCCAGATGGAACCAGGTGTTGCGCTCGATGGCAATCTCGATAGGCGATTTCTTCAAACCGAGCATTTCCTGACGGCGGAACTTCTTCAGCATATCCTGTTCCTTCTTCAGATCCTTGTTGGCATGACGAAGGTTGCGGGTATTCTCGTTAGTAAGACCATCCATAATCTGGTTGAACTCGTTCAGGGCAAAGTGGCAGACGTAAGACTGGGTGCGTGAAACCTGACGGCGAAGCAAATCCCATACAATCTCTGGGTCGCGGGAACGCATCATCAGCTGGAAGGTACTACTCTTGCCCTCTTCCTTAGCCTTCTTGTTATACTTGATGTTGCTGCGGATGAGCAGGTAGATAACCAACCCCATGAAGCAAGCCTGGATGCCCACACCACCGAAGTGCATGATGATACAAACAATGGCACAGGCTGCGAAAGCTACACCGGCTGTGATGAACCAACCACCGATTACACTCAATACACCTGTTACACGGAATACGGCACTCTCGCGGCTCCATGCTCTATCAGCAAGTGAAGAACCCATAGCTACCATGAAGGTAACGTAGGTGGTAGAGAGAGGCAACTTCAGGTTGGTACCGATGGTGATCAGCATGGAAGCAAGTACCAGGTTAACGGCTGCACGAACCACGTCGAAAGCAGCACTCTCCTCGAGTTCAACATTATTCTTGTCGAAACGGCTGTTGATCCAGTTCATCAGCGCCTTTGGCATAAACTGCTTCAACCATGAATCTGTAGCCTGGCAGTTGCGTACAATCACGCGGGCTGCAGAAGAACTGCCGAACATCTCATCGCCCTCATCCTGACGGCTCAAGTCAACAGAAGTCTTGATTACGTTCTGTGCTTTCTTGGATGTCGCCATGGCGATAATCATCACGGCACCGGCAGCAAGCAGGAAGCCAGGAGTGGTCTTGGCGCTCTCCATCAATGAAGTCATCATAAACTGGTCTGGCGCTGCACCGTTGGCATTTGCCATATAGTCCTGATAAGAAGAAAGACCAGCCAGAGGCACACCGATGAAGTTCACCAGGTCGTTACCAGCGAAAGCCATAGCCAGGGCGAAAGTACCCATCAGCACCGTAAACTTGAAGATGTTGACACGGCAGAGGTGCAGGAATTCCATCACAACAGCAGACACCACGAAGGTGATGCAGATGAGGAAACCGAGATTCTGGTCGATGTAATCGCGCACCTCAGCAGGCAGGTAAGGACTCTTGCCCAAACCCTTCATGAAGATGAAGTAAGAGAGGGCTGTAAAGGCGATACCGCCGAAGATAGCGATGCTGTAGCGGCTGTGCTTGCGGTAGTTGAAGGTGAAAACGATACGTGAAAGCCACATTACAAAGGCACCGAATACGAAGGCGATGATGACAGATGAGAAGATACCCATGATTACCTCCAAAGCCTTGTTGCTGTTGAGCAATACGCCATAGTTGAGGCTGTCGTCGCCATACATCTTCAATGTAGCGAGGATGAAAGCACCACCCAGCAACTCAAATACCAGAGAGACGGTAGTAGATGTCGGCATACCTAAGGTATTGAACACATCCAGGACGATAATGTCAGTCACCATGACCGCCAGGAAGAGCGTCATTACCTCTTCGAATGTAAAGTGGTCAGGACTCATGATACCATGGCGGGCGATATCCATCATTCCCGATGACATGATGGCTCCGAGAACCACACCGCAGGATGCGATAATCAGCACCGTGCGAAATTTAGCCACCTTAGCTCCGATGGCAGATTGCAGGAAGTTGACAGCATCGTTGCTGACTCCTACGAAGAGATCGAACACTGCTAAACAGAGCAGGAAGATCACAATACATAAATAAATTGTACCCATTATTATCTTAATGTTATTTGTTATTATTTACTTTGTGGGGGACATTTCTTTTCCTTATTTGCGGGAGTTATCCATTTTCTCCTTCTTTTCGGCTGCAAAAGTACGTAGGAAATATTACAGGCTATTTAAACAGATGTTACATTCTTGTTAAAAACGATTTTTCTTCTGTTTTTCTGAAAGAAAGTAGTATCTTTGCAGTCAGAACGCCTATATATAATAAGGTGTAAAACATAACAAACATGAAAATGGATAGATTTAAAGATATCAAGGCGATAGCTTTCGATGCCGATGATACGCTCTGGGCATTACAAAACTATTTCGAGGACGTGGAGCATGAGTATTGCGAGCTGCTTGCGGAATATGGAAAGGAAAAGGATATTTCTGCTGCTCTCTTCGAGACGGAGAGTAAAAATATGGCTGATTTGGGTTATGGTTGCAAGGCTTTCACCATATCCCTGGTAGAGAATGCCGTGAAGGTAAGTAAGGGTAAGGTGGAGGCGAATGTCATCGCCCAAATTGTGGACTTGGGTAAGAGTCTCCTGCATCTTGATGCCAAGCCTTTGGAAGGGGTAGAGAAAACCTTGGCTTGTTTCCGTGAGATGAAGAAATATAAGCTGGCAGTCTTCACCAAGGGTGAGTTGATGGATCAGGAGAATAAGTTGTGGCGTTCGGGTCTGCAGCGGTATTTTGATGTGGTGACTATCGTGAGCGACAAGACGCCCAAGGCTTATCATCGTCTCTGCAGGGAACTGGATGTAACTTCCGACGAGCTGGTGATGGTGGGTAACAGTTTCAAGAGTGATATTGCTCCGGCATTAAAAATCGGAGCTTCGGCTGTCCATATCCCTTTTCATACCACATGGGCGCATGAAAAGACAGAGGAATTTGAACATCCCAAGCTCCGTCGTATTTCAAGATTCGAGGAACTTCTCGATATCTTATAACTCGATATTTTATAAGGGTCTAAAAAAAACTTATAAAATACTCATATAATACTTTTATTCTTCTCCTTCTTCATCTTTCAGTGATACCAAAGTCTCAACGAATGGACTGTGCCGAATGCCTCATCCTTCGGCACCTTCTTCAAGAAGCATACCGGATTATCGCCAAAGAATTACCGCATGGGGGCGGAGTAGCTTAATTTGTAAATGCTTTATACTTTTCTGCATGCGAAATTAAAATTTCTCCCCAAAAAATTGCTGGTTTCGAAGAATCTTCGTACCTTTGCAGCACCAGTACCCGCCAAGCCTCTCGACAATACTCAAATGTGCGGGTCGTTTTATTTTTTATACATTTTGAACCTTCTAAACTCATTCCTTTATGAATAGTCTTATCCCATTTCAAAAGGAATACCAACATGCAGATGCTCTTGTTCAATTACTCTTGTCAAGAGGACTTGCTATTGATAATCCCGGTAAAGCAGAACAGTACCTAAAGACGATAAATTATTATCGCCTTTCAGCATATATGTATCCATTGCTTTTAGTTCCCAAGTCAGAGCATCGGTTCAAGACAGATGCAAGTTTCCGACAGGTCATGATGTTGTATCGTTTTGACAAGAAGCTTCGTCTGTTTATGTTTAATGAAATCGAGAAAATCGAGATAGCCGTTCGTACAGCTATCGTTGATGAGTGTACATCAGCGTTTGGAGATAGCTTCTGGATGACGAATGCTTCTTATTTTATAGATTCAAATAAGTTTCTGAAGACTTTGGTTTTGCTAAAACATGAAGTAGAAAAGTCTCGTGAAGAATTTATTGCGCATTTTAAGCAAACGTATTCTGATCCATATCCACCAGCTTGGATACTGGCAGAACTCATTCCTTTGGGTGTAATGGTAAACATCTTTAATAATCTCAAGAATGCGCAAGTAAAAAAGCGGATAGCTTTACGTTTTGGATTGCAATTAAAGGTGTTTAATTCATGGATGACAATTATAACTTTAACAAGAAATTCTTGCTGTCATCATGCAAGAGTATGGAATAAGCAGAATACAATGTTGCCTATGGTTCCACATCGAACCACCCATGCTTGGATAATATTACCTTCCAATCCTTTGCGAGTTTATTATAATCTTTGTATCATTAAGTATTTCTTGGATACAATTTCGCCCAATAATGATATGGGGAAGAAGTTACGTGATTTGTTATCGGCTTTCCCTCTTGTTGATCCTGCACCAATGGGATTTCCTGAGGGTTGGGAGAACGAGGAATTGTGGAAAATCGGGTAAAGTTAAGCAAAAGATTAAAATTTATCCCCAAAAATTTGCTGGTTTCGAAAAATCTTCGTACCTTTGCAGCACTAGTACCCGCCAAGCCTCTCAACGATGCTCAAATGTGCGGGTCGTTTTATTTTTATACATTTCCCTTGCTGAGATTCTCGTATTTTCAAACGATTCTTATTTCTTTGTGAATATTGAAAATATGGGAGAAAAAGGTAAGATGTTGATAATCAGTTAATTATTGTTTTGTAGATGAATGGCGTCAAAATAGAAATTCTATAGTTGTACGACTATAACCCCTATAGTTGTACAACTATAACTCTACAGTTGTACGACTATAGCCTATATAGTCGTACGACTACAACTTTATAGTTGTACAACTATAGGGTATTCGCTTAATTAGAAACAAAAAATAGAGAATTCGAGATGCCCAAAACTCCCTATTTTCGTTGCTAGATTCCAAGTTTACCAGTATGCAAAATTTGGTTATAAATATTGACAGAAATACCCTTTTTGGCAGGGGAAGATTACTTCTGCTCTAAATGAAATAGGCTTCAATGGCGAATGAAGCTTATTTCAATCGCACATGAAGCCTGTTTCGATAGCGCATGAAGCTTATTTCATTTTTACCTCCAATTATTTAGAATTCTGCATCAAACAAGACGCTGATTTTATAAGGTATGAAGAAAATCATCAAAGAACACGAGCATTTTGAAAAGTTCATGGGCTATAAAGCACCAGAATTCAAATCTGATTCAGGAGAATTCCATGTAATATTATGGAATCTCAACTATATTTCTAACAACAAAAATGAATATGCTATCGGGCGATTTACGCTTATATCTCTTCATCGATAAATCGGATGATTTCATCTTGCTGGTCGGGATGGAACCATTGGATAGTGGTATCCCGCTTAAACCAGGTGAGCTGCTTGCGCATGTATTCACGGCTATGCGACTGTATCTGGCGGATGGCTTCATCCTTATCTATCTCGCCATCGAAATAGGCAAACATTTCCTTGTAGCCCACGGTTCTCAAGGCAGTGAGGCCCTTCTGTGGGTATACGCTGCGTGCTTCTGCCTCCAGACCTTCGTCCATCATCATCAGTACACGCTGGTTGATGCGGTCGTAGAGTTCAGCTCTGTCGCGGTTCAGACCTATCTTGATGATGCGGAAAGGGCGCTGCTTCTTTTCGGCTGTGCGGAAAGAAGTATAAGTCTTGCCGGTCTGATGACAGATTTCCAGGGCATGAACCACGCGGCGTGGATTCTTCCTGTCTACTATCGCCCAGTGCTCCGGATCCATCTTGTGGAGTTCTTCTACCAGTGCCTCCAGCCCTTCCTCTTCCAGACGCTGTTTCATCCAAGTGCGGATGTCGTCACGAACAGTAGGGATGTCGTCGATTCCTTTGCATACAGCATCGATATACATCATGCTGCCGCCTGTAAGCAGCGCCACATCGTGATTCTTGAAGATGTCTTCCTGCAGGAGATTCATCACATCAGCCTCATATTGGGCAGCGCTGTAATAATCTTCGATGTGGTGGTTTCCTACGAAATAATGCTTTACCCGCTGCTGCTGTTCGGCAGTAGGGGCTGCGGTTCCTATAGGGAGTTCGGCGAAAATCTGGCGGGAGTCGGCATTGATAATTGGTATAGCGAGATGCTCTGCCAGTGAAAGGCAAAGCTCCGTTTTACCTACACCGGTAGGACCTAAGACCACAATCAATGTTTTCATATATCATTCTTTATATTCAAGAAAAAAGCATCCTTGCTCGTTTCATAAACCTATGCAAGGATGCTCTTTTTACTTTTTTACCCTTTTACTTTTATCGGATAATGCCTCGCTGAGAACTCTCTACGAAGTCGATAATATACTGAATCTCCTTGGTAACCTCAAGATTCTTCTTGATTTCCTCGATACCTTCTTTCAATACACCCTTGCTGTAGAGCAGGCGGTAAGCCTCGTGGATGTTCTGGATGGTCTCATTGCTGAAACCGCGACGGCGCAGACCGATGAGGTTGATGCTGCAGTAGCGGGTTGGCTCCTTGCCGGCAATGATGTATGGAGGAATATCCTGAGAGAAACGGCAACCGCCCTGGATCATCACGTAACCTGCGATATGGCAGAACTGGTGAACGAGAACGTTGGCGCTGACGATGGCGTTGTCGTCTACTACCACCTCACCGGCAAACTTGGTAGAGTTGCCGATAATCAAGCCGCTGCCGAGCTCGCAGTCGTGAGCCACGTGAACGGTCTCCATCAGGAGGTTGTTGCTGCCTACTACGGTCTTGCCCTTAGAGGCTGTACCACGAGAGATAGTAACGTTCTCACGGATGCTGTTGTTATCGCCAACCTCGCATGTTGTCTGCTCGCCCTTGAACTTCAAATCCTGAGGCTTGGTAGAGATGCTGGCGCCTGGGAAAAATTCATTATTGTTGCCGATGCGAGCGCCCACGTGAATGGTAACGCTGTTCTGCAATACGTTGTTATCGCCCAAAACGGTGTCCTTGTCGATATAGCAGAAAGGACCGATAATGTTGTTGTCACCGAGTTTTGCCTCTGGATGAACAAACGCTAATGGACTAATCTGATTCATTCCTATTAAGTTTAAAGTTTATAATTTATAGTTTATAGCCTGAACCACCTAAGCAATCTTGCTAAACGGCGCAGCCGCTATAAACTATTAACTATTAACTGATTTTTACTTGTTCTTAACAATCTGTGCAGTGAAAGTAGCCTCTGCCACCACCTGGTCGCCTACGAACATATAGCCCTTCATAGAACTGATGCCATGGCGTACAGGTGCGAGCAGTTCTACACGGAAGAGGAGGGTATCGCCCGGAACCACCTTCTTGCGGAACTTCACATCATCGAGCTTCATGAAGTAAGTACTCCAGCGCTCAGGCTCTTCCAACTGGTTCAATACGAGCAGACCGCCACACTGTGCCATCGCCTCTACCTGGAGAACGCCTGGCATTACTGGCTCTTCAGGGAAGTGACCGGTGAAGAAAGGCTCGTTGCTGGTTACATTCTTTACGCCCACGATGCTGTTAGGACCCATAGCAATGACCTTATCGACCAGCTGCATAGGGTAGCGGTGAGGCAGGAGCTGACGGATGCGGATATTATCCATGATTGGCTCCTCGTTAGGATCGTAGATAGGAGCCTGAATCTCGTGCTTGCGAATCTCCTTGCGCATGAGGCGGGCGAACTTGTTGTTTACGGTATGGCCAGGACGGGTAGCGATGATGCGACCCTTGATAGGCTTGCCGATGAGTGCCATATCGCCGATGATATCGAGCAGCTTATGACGTGTACACTCGTTCTCCCACTGCAATGGACGGTGCTGGATGTAACCCAACTTGTTGGCATCCATGTGAGGCACCTTGAGATGGTCGGCGAGCTGGTCGAGCTGAGCCTGTTCTACCTGGCGCTCGTAGATAACGATGGCATTGTCCAGGTCACCACCCTTAATGAGGTTAGCCTGGAGCAGAGGCATGATGTCGCGTACGAAAACGAAGGTACGGGCTGATGCAATCTCCTCTGCGTATGTCTCCATCTTTTCGAGGGTAGCAAACTGGCTGTTGATGAATTTGCTCTCGAAAGAACACATGGCTGTGATGCTGAAGTCCTCGTCAGGAAGGATGGTGATGACAGACCCATTATCATCTTTCACCTCAATCTTATGACGGATGATGTAGTAGTCTTTCTCAGCATTCTGCTCCTGGATGCCTATGCTCTGGATCTTCTCTACATACGGAGCTGCAGAACCGTCGAGGATAGGGAACTCAGGACCGTTTACCTGAATGAGACAGTTGTCGATGCCGAGGGCATAGAGTGCTGACATACCATGCTCGATGGTAGAAACGCGGATATCGCCCTTACCGAGTACGGTACCGCGCTGTGTTTCAACAACGTTCTCAGCTACAGCCTGGATAACAGGCTCGCCTTCGAGGTCGATGCGCTGTATTTTATAACCGGTGTTCTCTGGTGCAGGATTGAAAGTTACGGTGAGGCTCAAGCCTGTATGCAAACCCTTTCCGCAAAGAGAGAAACTACCTTTCAGTGTCTTCTGTTTTGACATAACGATTTATTTTAATGTTAGGTGTTAAATGTTAAGTGTTAACTTGTTGGGGCATTCGCTCATTTAACATTTAACACTTCACATTTAACATTGAAAAAAATTACTTTTTCTTTAATTCTTCAATCTGCTTCTTCAGGTCGTTGAGTTCCTTGTACATGTCAGGCAAACGACGGAAGATAGCCTGAGACTTGAAGTAAGCGCGCTGCTCCATAGGAGGAGTTCCGATGAGCTGCTGGCCGCTCTTGAGGCTGCCCGGAACACCACTCTGGGCACCGAGGAACACCTTGTCGCCGATAGTGATGTGGCCGGCAATACCCACCTGACCGCCAAACATACACCATTCGCCTACCTTTGTACTGCCTGCTACACCTACCTGAGAAGACATCACGGTGTTGGCGCCGATGTCGGTATTGTGGGCAATCTGTACGAGGTTGTCGAGCTTTACGCCCTTGCGAACATAGGTAGAACCCATTGTAGAACGGTCTACACAAGTGTTGGCACCAATCTCTACATCGTCTTCGATGGTAACGATACCAATCTGAGGAATCTTGTCGTAACCTTCAGGACCTGGAGCGAATCCGAATCCGTCGGCACCGATTACACAACCGGCATGAAGCGTAACGTTATTGCCTAATTTACAGCCGTGATATACGGTAACGTTCGGATAGATGAGTGCATTCTTACCAATCTTTACACCCTCTCCGATGTAGGCATGAGGATAAATCTGGCTACCTTCGCCTACCTCTGCACCCTCGCTGATATATGCGAAAGCACCTACATATACGCCTTCAGCCACCTTAGCCTTTAGAGATACGAAAGCCAGCGGATCGATGCCGGTCTTCTTAGGCTTCATGGATTCGTACATCTGCAGGAGCTTAGCCACACACTCGTATGCATTCTTCACACGGATGAGGGTTGTGCTGACAGGGTGTTCCAATTCTACGTTCTCATCAATGAGTACGATGCTTGACTTGGTTTCGTAAACATAATGAGTGTATTTAGGGTTAGAAAGGAACGAGATAGCGCCTTCCTTACCTTCTTCGATTTTTGCGAAGGTGTTGACTGTTGCGTTCTCATCACCTTCCACACGGCCCTGAACGAACTGGGCTATTTGTTGAGCGGTAAATTCCATAATTTATCTGACTTCTAGTTGGTTTTATTTAGGTTCCCAAGGCATCATTACCTTTAGGTAACCGCAATTTGTTTGCAAAAATAGCAAAAAAGATTTAGATTCTCGACTTTATTTTGTAATATTTTGCTTTTTCGCCCCATAAAAAGGTATTTTTTAGGCGCAAAGCCTCTTTTTCAAGATACTTTGCGCCTAAATCGAGTTTTTATAACTTAGCAAGTTCTGCTGCCATTTCAGCCTGCAACTCCTTAGCTTTCTGACCTGCTACCTCAGCAAAGTCATCGCCGTTGCTGGCATAGATGATGCCGCGGGAAGAGTTGACGAGCAAGCCGCAGTCCTTGATGATGCCATACTTGCAAACCTCCTGCAGGCTGCCACCCTGTGCACCTACGCCCGGTACGAGGAGGAAGTGGTTAGGAGCCACCTTGCGGATGTCTTCGAACATCTTGCCCTGTGTAGCGCCTACTACATACATCATGTTCTCATCGTTGCCCCATTCCTGGCTCTTCTTGAGAACCTTCTCGAAGAGACGCTCGCCCTCCTTATCCTCGGTGAGCTGGAAGTCGTGGCTACCCTTGTTGCTGGTCAGTGCCAGGAGGATAACCCACTTGCCGTCATACTCGAGGAATGGCTTGACAGAATCCTCACCCATATAAGGAGCTACGGTTACTGAGTCGATATTGTACTCCTCGAAGAATGTCTGGGCATACATCTTGCTGGTGTTGCCGATATCACCGCGCTTGGCATCAGCGATGATGAAGTGGTTTGGATAGTGGCTGTGGAGATACTTGATGGTGTTTTCGAAGGCAATCATGCCATCGATTCCGCGGCTCTCATAGAAAGCCAGGTTTGGCTTGTAAGCCACACAGTATGGGGCTGTTGCGTCGATGATAGCCTTGTTGAATCTGAATATCATTTCGGCTTCTGCGCCCTGGATGTCTTCACTCTCGGTGATGCACTTAGGCAACTTGTTGATATCTGTGTCAAGACCTACGCACAAGAAACTCTTCTTGGCGAAAATCTGCTCTACGAGTTCTTTTCTGTTCATAATGGATTGATATGATGATTCATCGCCCCGAAGTACGGAACGATGAATCGGGGTTTTACAATTCTGTTTCTTTCAGTTTTTCTGCGTTCTCGGCTACGGTCAGGGCATCAATCATGTCCTGAATATCACCTGCCAGGAAACCGTTGAGATCGTGAGTGGTGTAACCGATACGGTGGTCGGTAACACGGCCCTGCGGGAAGTTGTAGGTACGGATCTTCGCACTACGGTCGCCGGTAGAAACGAGGCTCTTGCGGCGGCTGGCGATATCGTCAACATACTTCTGGTGCTCACGGTCGTGGATGAATGTATAGAGGCGGCTCAAGGCACGCTCCTTGTTCTTTGGCTGGTCACGAGTTTCGGTACACTCGATGAGGATTTCCTCAACCTCGCCTGTGTTAGGGTTTTTCCAAGGGTAGCGGAGACGTACACCAGACTCCACCTTGTTCACGTTCTGACCACCGGCACCTGAACTTCGGAAGGTATCCCACTTGATGTCTCCTTCGTTGATGTTCACCTCAAACTTGTCTGCCTCTGGCAATACGGCCACGGTAGCAGCTGAGGTGTGCATACGGCCCTGTGTTTCAGTAGCAGGCACACGCTGAACACGGTGAACACCTGATTCGTACTTCAATGTACCGTAAACGTCAGTACCGCTTACAGCGAAGTCGATTTCCTTATATCCACCTACTGCGCCTTCAGAAACAGAAGTCACGCTGACGGTCCATCCCTTCGATTCGCAGTATTTCTTATACATATTAAATAGGTCGCCTGCAAAGAGGGCAGCCTCGTCGCCTCCGGCACCGCCTCGGATTTCCATCTGTACGTTCTTGGCGTCTTCTGGGTCCTTAGGTACCAGCGCAATCTTGATTTCTTCTTCGAGTTTAGGCTGCAGCGCCTCGTTCTCGTTGAGTTCTTCGCGAGCCATCTCCTTCATTTCCGGATCGCTCTCGTTGGCAAGGATGTCCTTTGCCTCCTTGATGCTGTTCAGGCAGTTGATGTATCGCTTGCGTGCGTCCATGATGTCACCCAGGTCTTTCCATTCCTTGGTGAGCTTCACGTAGCGTGGCTGGTCGGCGATGACATCTGGGTCGGTAATGAGGGTGCTTACTTCCTCGTATCGGCTCTCTAAGCCTTCTAGCTTCTGTAATATGTTGTTATTATCCATCGAATTATTTTTTGGCACGGATTACACGGATTACACGGATTTTTCCTTGTGTTGTGTTCCCTTGCGCTCGTTTGTAAATATCTTTCTTTTTACTTGTAAGGATAGGCCGAAATTGATGAGCAATCCTACTTCTGCCTGGCAGGCAGAGAGATAGTTTACTAACTGCCATTCATGTTCGGGGTGCAAATCTTTAACGGCTTTTAATTCAATGATCACCTTGTCTTCTACGACCATGTCGGGAATGTAGTGACCAACGCATTCACCTTTGTAAAAAACATCTAAGTGTTTTTGGCACTCACACTTCAAACCACGTGATTTCAATTCTTTATACAGAGCATTTCCATATACAGCCTCTAGAAAACCAAATCCTAAGACTTTGTGTACTTCTTGAGCTGCACCAATTATCTGTTTAGTTAAATCTTCTTCCAGCATAACAATACTATAAATTAAGAAATGAAAGAATAAAAATCCGTGTAATCCGTGTAATCCGTGCCTAAAACAATTAGTATTCGAATGTTCCGAATTCGCTCTTGATGGTCAGGCTGCGCTTGCCTTCTTCGATGTGACCCACAATCTGGGCATCGATGTTGAAGCTCTTGCTGATGGCGATAACCTTTTCGGCAACCTCAGGACGTACGTAGATCTCCATGCGGTGACCCATGTTGAATACCTGATACATTTCCTTCCAGTCGGTCTCTGAGCAGTCGTGGATCGCCTTGAAGAGTGGAGGTACTGGGAACATGTTGTCCTTCACTACCTTGCAGTTCTCGCCTACGAAGTGAAGAACCTTGGTCTGGGCACCACCGGTGCAGTGAACCATACCGTGAACCTCTGGGCGGAGCTCGTCGAGAATCTTCTTGATGACAGGAGCGTAGGTACGGGTAGGAGAGAGTACCAGTTCTCCGGCATTGATAGGTGAACCCTCTACCTCATCAGTCAACTTATACTTACCGCTGTAAACCAACTCGTCTGGCACGGCGTGGTCGTAGCTCTCAGGATAGTTCTCTGCGAGATACTTGGCGAATACATCGTGGCGGGCTGAAGTCAAACCGTTGCTGCCCATACCGCCGTTATACTTCTTCTCGTAAGTAGCCTGACCTGTAGAAGAAAGACCTACGATGACATCGCCTGGACGGATGTTGGCATTGTTGATGACGTCGCTGCGCTTCATGCGGCAGGTAACAGTAGAGTCAACGATGATAGTACGAACCAGGTCGCCTACGTCAGCAGTCTCACCGCCGGTAGGATAGATGCCGATACCCATCTCACGCATCTCGTGGAGCAGGTCGTCAGTACCGTTGATGATAGCTGAGATTACCTCGCCTGGGATGAGCATCTTGTTGCGTCCGATGGTAGAGCTTACGAGGATGTTGTCTACGGCGCCTACGCAGAGCAGGTCGTCGGTATTCATCACGATAGCATCTTGAGCGATACCTTTCCATACAGAGAGGTCGCCCGTCTCCTTCCAGTACATGTAAGCCAAGCTCGACTTGGTACCTGCACCGTCGGCATGCATAATGTTACAATACTCTGGGTCGCCGCCCAAGATATCAGGTATGATCTTGCAGAAAGCCTGTGGGAAGATACCCTTGTCGATGTTCTTGATAGCGTTGTGAACATCTTCCTTTGCTGCGCTAACACCGCGCATCATATATCTATTGTTACTCATATTCTTACTTTGAACTTTGATCTTTGAACTTTATGATATGCTTATTTTTCCTGGTGCCAGAAATCCCATGATGCAAAGGCTTGCAACAAGAGCATTTCCAAGCCATTCTTTACTGTGGCTCCGTGTTCTTTGCCCTTCTTCATGAAGAGGGTTTCGTCGGGATTGTAGATGAGGTCGTAGAGCAGGGTGTGGCTGTCCATTGCCTCGTAAGGCAGCGCAGGACACTCGTCTACGTGTGGGTACATGCCCACTGGGGTACAGTTTACGATGACATTATACTCCTTGATAACCTCAGGGGTGATTTTTTCGTACTGGATAGTACCCGGACGCTCGTATCGACTCACGAAGGCTGTTTCCAGTCCGAGCGATTTCAGACCGAAGTTGATAGCCTTTGAAGCTCCGCCTGTACCCAGGATGAGAGCCTTCTTGTGATAAGGCTCGATATAAGGTTCGATGCTCTTGGTAAAACCGATTACATCGCTGTTATATCCTTTCAGATAAACATCTTCGCCTCTGTGCTCCACCTTGATCACGTTGACGGCTCCGATAGCATTCGCCTCAGGGCTTACCACGTCGAGATAGCTGATCACTTTCTCCTTATAAGGTATTGTGACATTGAGACCCTTTAGTTCAGGATTTGAGTCGAGAATCTCGGTAAGATTTTCGATAGAAGGTATCTCGAAGTTGATGTATTGGGCATCGATGCCCTCGTTCTCAAACTTTTCGTTGAAATAGTTTTTTGAGAACGAATGCCCCAGAGGGTAACCTATGAGTCCATACTTGTCCATAATATTTTTGTTTTATTTGGTTGCGAAATAGAGTGTGCAGATTCCGAAGGTGAGTCGCTTGAACTCTGCCTTTGCGAATCCTGCCTTTTTGAACACCTCCATCATGACCTCGCCCTGAGGGAATGCCTCGATGGTCTTGTTGAGATAACTGTAGGCGCTCTGGTCTTTGCTGATGAGTTTGCCATACATCGGCAAGACAGTGTTGCTGTAGATGCTGAACAGCTGCTTCATCGGGAAGCTGACCGGTGTGGTGAGTTCTACGATGCAGAGATGTCCGCCCTTTTTCAGTACCCGGCACATTTCCTTCAGTCCCTGGTCCAGGTTCTGGAAGTTCCTGATACCGAAGGCTGCGGTTACAGCGTCGAAGCTCTCGTCCTGGAACGAGAGGTTGAGGCAGTCTTCCTTGGCAAAGGAGATGGTGTTTTCCAGTCCCAGCTGCTTTACCTTCTGTCTGCCTATCTCCATCATGCCTTCCGAGATGTCTGCTCCGATCAGCTGGTCGGGATGTAGCATCTGTGCGGCTAGGATGGCGAAATCGCCGGTACCGGTAGCGATGTCGAGCATCTTTTTAGGAGAGAAGGGCGCAAGACGCCTGATTGCCTTCTTGCGCCATCCCTTATCGATATCCCACGAGAGACGGTGGTTCAGGGTATCGTAGGTAGGGGCGATGTTGTCGAACATCTCCTCTACCAGCTTGCCCTTGTCTCCTGTGCCCTCGTAGGGCTTTATCTGTTCTTGCTTATACATTTATATATAGTTTACTTGTGTGCAGCAAGCCACTCGCTTACGTTCTTCTCGATGCGGGCAGCGATGTCGCCTTCCTCTGCAGCCTTGTCAAACTTCTCGCCGGTGATGTGCTCGTAGAGTTCGATGTAGCGGTCGGATACGCTCTCTGCATACTCGTCGGTAATCTCTGGCATGGTCTGGCCTGGTTCGTTCATGAAGTTGTGCTCGATAAGCCACTGGCGAACGAACTCCTTAGAGAGCTGGCGCTGTGGTTCACCCTTCTCAAACTTCTCCTCGTAACCGTCAGCATAGAAGTAGCGGCTAGAGTCTGGAGTGTGGATCTCATCGATGAGATAAACCTTGCCGTCGCGCTTGCCGAACTCGTACTTGGTATCTACGAGGATCAAGCCCTGCTTGGCAGCGATTTCCTGACCACGGGCGAAGATGCGGCGTGTGTAGTCCTCCATCACAGCGTAATCCTCTGCACTAACAATACCCTGGGCGATGATCTCTTCCTTAGAGATATTCATGTCGTGACCCTCGTCAGCCTTTGTAGTAGGGGTGATGATAGGCTCTGGGAAACGCTGGTTCTCGCGCATACCGTCTGGCAACTTCACACCGCAGATCTCGCGGCAGCCCTTCTGATACTCGCGCCATGCACTACCGGTGAGGATAGAACGGATGATCATCTCCACGCGGAAACCTTCGCACTTCAAGCCTACAGTAACCATTGGGTCTGGAGTAGCCAACTTCCAGTTTGGACAGATGTCTGTAGTTGTGTCCAGGAACTTAGCTGCAATCTGATTGAGCACCTGTCCTTTGAAAGGGATACCCTTAGGCAGAACAACGTCGAACGCTGAGATTCTGTCGGTAGCGACCATCACGAGGAGGTCGTCGTTAATGTCATACACATCACGTACTTTACCGTGGTAAACACTCTTCTGTCCATCAAAATGGAAATCTGTCTTTGTTAATGCTTTCATTTTACTTTGAACTTTGAATTTTGAACTTTGAACTTTATGATATGCCTTGAGTAATCATTCTGTTCATTCTTAATTCTTATTATTTTGAATTATCTTTTTCTGCTTTCTGAGCTTCCCGTGCTTCCGCTCTCTCCTTGTCATACTTGTCGTATGCGTTGACGATGCGGGTTACGAGTTTGTGGCGCACGATATCCTTCTGTCCCAGCTTCACCACTCCGATACCTTCCACGCCGTCCAGAATCTTGAGCGCCTCTTTCAGTCCACTTCGCTGTTCACGTGGCAGGTCAATCTGTGTCAGGTCGCCGGTGATAATCATCTTGGTGTTCATACCCATACGGGTTAGGAACATGCGAATCTGTTGGGAGGTAGTGTTCTGCGCCTCGTCGAGGATGACGACGGCATCGCTGAGTGTGCGTCCGCGCATAAAGGCGAGCGGAGCAATCTGGATAATGTGCTTTTCCATCATATCCTGCAGCTTTACGGCAGGTATCATGTCTTCCAGCGCATCGTAGAGCGGCTGGAGGTATGGGTCAATTTTGTCTTTCATATCGCCAGGCAGGAAACCGAGCTTTTCGCCGGCTTCTACGGCTGGTCGTGAGAGGATGATTTTCTTGATGGCTTTCTCCTTGAGGGCCTTTACGGCAAGGGCGATGCTGAGATAGGTCTTGCCGGTACCGGCTGGTCCCACGGCAAATACCATGTCGTTCTTCTCGTAAGCATCTATCAGCTGCTGCTGGTTTTCGCTGCGGCTCTTGATAGGTCGGCCGCTGATGCTGTATACCAGCACGCCTTTCACGCTGTCCGCCTTGGTCTGTTTTCCTTTCACGATGTCCAGGATGTCTTCATCATTGAGCATGTTGTATTTAAGCAAGTGCTTGCGCATCTGCTCAATATCCTCTTCCACCTTTGCCATTTCCTCCTCGTCGCCGAGCACACGAATCACGTTGTCGCGTGCTACGATACGCAACTTAGGATACAGCGATTTAATCATCTGCAGGTGGGCATTGTTCACACCGTAGAACATCACTGGATCGATATCTTCGAGTACAATATGTTTCTCTATCAACATGTCTTAATTCTATAAAGTTTAAACTATCCTATCTAATATTTTGTTATATAACGCTGCAAAATTACTACTTTTCCATGAAATGAGCAAATTTCGGCGAATAAAACATTCTTTAAATATTAAAAAAGCTATTTTTTCGAGAGATTTTGTTACCTTTGCAGCTAAATTTGGCGATGCGGTTCCCGTTTTGCCTGAAGAATATAGAATATTATTTCGTGAAAATAAGATAATTATGAAGATTAGTAAGAACAGATATTTACAAGGTTTTGGTATTGTGGTTTTGCTTCTGGCACTGGTAAGAGTCATCTTCCCGGGAGTAGCAAAACCGAAGGTTGCGGCTGCTGGTGCGGCTGATTCTACATTAGTGGCTGCGAAGGATTCGGCTGCTTCTGATGCTTCTTCTGCTGAGATTTCTGATGCATCGGCTGATGCTGAAGGGAATGTGGCTGAGGACCTGAAGAAGGATGAACTCTCCGTTACGCCTGATACGGCACAGAGCGGAAAGCCTTCTATCTTCTTCGACAAGGATGGCAAGGAGGTGAAGCATCGCATCTTCTCGGTGCCTCATTTCGGCAATACTTTCCCCGACCAGCAGGATGTGCAGATTCTGGCGGCTACTAAGCATGGTGTGAAACCGGTACAGAACCGTCTGGAGGCGGAGAACAGCAAGGGCAAGCTGGTGTATGTGGGTAGCAATCCTTTCTTTTATGTCGACAAGCTGAACAACAGTATTCCTTACCTGGTGCCTCGTGCCTCTGTGCTGCTCCAGGATATCGGCCGTGCCTATTTTGATTCGCTGCAGATCAAGGGCATTCCGCTGCATAAGATTATCGTGACGAGTATTCTGCGCACCAAGGATGATGTGGCGAAACTGCGTACCCGAAACGGCAATGCTACTGAGAATTCGTGTCATCTCTATGGTACTACCTTCGATATCTGTTACAACCGCTACAAGCAGATTCAGACCCGTGAACAGCCTCGCCGCCAGGTGCAGAATGATACCCTGAAATGGGTGTTCTCCGAGGTGCTCCGCGATTTCCGCAACAAGAACCGCTGCTATATTAAATATGAGGTGAAGCAGGGCTGCTTCCATATCACCGTGAAGTAAATCCCTGGAAAATGTCTCCACACGCCCTTTCAGGGCGTATGGAGCTTACTTACGAAAGTTCTTTTGTTTAATTCTTGATTCTCTTCAAATCTGCTTCTTCTCCCACTATCCAGATAATGTCTCCCTTCTTGAAGACTCGGGTAGGGGATACGTGCGTCAGATTCTCCTGGCCTTCTTCCAGTCCTACAACCATGCAGTTGTACCGGTCTCTGATACCGCTTTCGATGAGCGTCTTGCCCAGGAATTCGCTGGAAGAAGAGATGATGAGCTGGCTGAGTTTCATCTCGCGCTTTTCTATTTCAGCCTCCTCAGGCAGCAGGTCGCTCTGCAGGGCGGTGTTGAATTTCTGCAGCTGGTCGTCGTTTCCGATTACCTGCAGTTTGTCGCCCGGGAAGATGATCATGTCGCCGTTCGGGATGTTCAGCCGGTGAGAGCCGCGGTGAATGCTGCTCAGGTCTACACCGAAACGCTGGCGCAGATGCAACTCTCTCAGCGATTTGCCAGTCCAACTGCTATCTTCAGGCACTTCAAATTCGCTGATGTGGATATCTCGGTCCAGCAGTCTGCCCTCGTAGAGCGGCCGCTTTTCGCCATTCACCTGAGCCGCAATATCGCGCGAGCGGAGGTTGTGAACGAAGACGCGCTCCATCACGATGCTACGCTTCTTGATGCGGCGGGAGGTTATCATCAGCATCACTACTGCTGCACCGATGCAGACAATCAGCGCATTGGTAAAGCGCGAGAGGAAATTGATGATGTAGAAGATGAAAGCCAGTGCTATCATAAAGCGCACGAACACCGTAAAGAGCAGCGGCACGCGGTTGATGCTGCTCTCCACCCAGAGGCGTTTCCACTCGGCACTGTGGTTCTTCTTCATCACGATGGCGCGCAGGAACGGTGAGATGAATAGGATGGTGAGCAGACCGGTGATAGCGTTGGCATACCAGTGGAGATGCCAGCCGGGCAGCAGATTGCGCATCAGTGGCAGCACGAAGGTGAACATCAGGGCGATGACGGCTGCCGAGAGGATAGAGTAGGCGGTGGTGTTGACCAGCATCTGGCGGATCAGCGATTTCCACTTGCTCTGCTGCTGCGTCTGGGGATGACTCATCGCGAAATGGTTCAGAATATGGATGAGCTTGTCGGGCAGATGTTTCTCCATCACCTGATAGGTAGGTGTGGCAAGACGGATCATATAAGGGGTGAGGAAGGTGGTGATGACGCTCACTGCTACCACTACCGGATAGAGGAACTTGCTGATGACGCCGAGCGACAGACCCAGCGAGGCGATGATGAAAGAGAACTCACCAATCTGGGCCATCGAGAAACCGCAGCGCATCGCCGACTTCAGCGACTCGCCTCCGAGCATGAAGCCGAAGGTGCCGAATATCGCCTGACCTACCAGTATCGTACCGACCAGGGCGAGGATAGGAACGGCATATTCTACCAGAATCTTCGGGTCTACCAGCATACCTACCGATACGAAGAAGATGGCTCCGAAGAGATTCTTTACCGGTTCTACGAGTTTGATAATTTTCTCTGCCTCAATGGTTTCTGCCAGTATGCTGCCCATAACGAAGGCTCCGAAGGCGCTGCTGAACCCCACCTTGGTGCTCAGTACCGCCATGCCGCAGCACAGACCCAGCGAAACGATGAGCAGGGTTTCGGCATTGATGAGTTTCCTCACCGAACGCAGGAACCACGGAATGGCGAAGATGCCCACGATAAACCACACGCCCAGGAAGAAGCCTATCTTCACGATAGAGGCAAGCATCTGCCCGCCGTCGGGACTGCTTCCGCTCGCTATCGCCGACAGCATCACCATCATCACGATAGCCAGGATATCTTCCAGTATCAGTACGCTCATCACCATCGAGGCAAACTTCTGGGTGCGCAGCCGCATATCATCGAATGCCTTATATATAATAGTGGTGGAGCTCATGGCGAGCATACCGCCCAGGAAGATGCAGTCCATCCTTCCCCAGCCGAAGCCGTGGCCTACGCTGATGCCCAGCATCATCATGCAGAACACGATAACCACGGTGGCGATGATGGGAGAAGCGCCCATCTTCACGATTTTCTTGAACGAGAAGTCGAGACCGAGCGAGAAGAGGGTGAAGATGACACCGATGTCGGCCCAGGTCTGGATATCCGTCTCGTCGACTACCGACATGGTGTAGGGCATGTGTGGCGAAACCAGGAATCCCGCCATGATGTATCCCAGCACCAGCGGCTGCTTGAGCCTCTTGAAAATGAGGGTTACGATGCCTGCCACCATCAGGATGAGGGCAAGGTCTTTTACTAAAAATGGAATTTCTGCCATTAGTTATAGTTTATAGTTTATAATTTATAGTTTATAGCGACATCGCTTAAAGTAGGGGGAAGCTGATAAAAATAATAGTTTATAGTAAATAGAAATTCTTCTTTGCAGCAAGAATGCCCTATTAACTATAAACTATTAACTATAAACTAATCATTAAATTCTTCTGTGATTTCCGCTATCTTCACGATGGTCTTCACTACCTTCTCCATTACCTGGATGCTCACAAACTCGTGAGGGCCGTGGAAGTTGACACCGCCGGCGAAGATGTTAGGACAAGGCAGACCCTTGAAGCTCAGCTGGGCTCCGTCGGTACCGCCGCGGATAGGTTCTACGCGAGGTGAAACGCCGCTCTCCTGCATCGCTCTGAGCACGATGTCGATGACGTGCATGTTAGGATCAATCTTCTCCTTCATGTTATAGTACTGGTCGTAGATAACCGCCTTTACGGTTCCGTCGCCATACTTCTCGTTCATCTTGTTTACGCAGTCCTCGATGAAATCCTTGCGGCTTTCAAACCTGTTGCGGTCGTGATCTCGGATGATGTAGCTGAGCTTTGCCTCCTCGCAGCGACTCTCGATGCCGATGAGGTGGTAGAAACCCTGGTAGCCTTCAGTCTGCTCAGGAGTCTCGTTCTCAGGAATCATGTTCTGGAATTCCACAGCCAGTCGGCTTGCATTCACCATCTTTCCCTTGGCATAGCCTGTATGAACGCTCACGCCCTTGATGATGATTTTAGCTCCGGCAGCATTGAAGTTCTCGTATTCCAGGTCGCCCAGGTCGCCGCCATCTACGGTGTAAGCCCAGTCGCAGCCAAACTTCTCTACGTCGAAATGATGTGCACCCATACCGATTTCCTCGTCAGGATTGAAGCCTACTCGGATGTCGCCGTGCTTGATTTCGTCGTGGTCGCGCAGATAGCACATAGCCTGTACGATTTCAGCGATGCCCGCCTTGTCGTCAGCACCCAGCAGGGTAGTACCGTCTGTCACGATGATATCCTCTCCCTTGTGAGCCTTCAGCTCTGGGAAAGTCTCAACGCTTGAGATGATGCCCGGGCTCAGCTCGATGTCGTTGCCGTCATAGTTCTTGATGACGCGCGCCTTTACATCCTTTCCGCTGGCATCAGGCGATGTATCCATGTGTGAAATAAATCCGATGGTAGGAGTCTTTTTCTTGGTATTGCTCTTCAGAGTGGCATAGATATAGCCCATGTCATCCAATTCGACATCGCTCAGTCCTTCGTCCTCAAGTTCCTTCTTCAGGTACTTGGCAAATTCGAGCTGTTTTGCCGTACTAGGCACGCTGGTCGATTCTTCGCTCGACTGTGTGTCGAATTTCGTATAGTTTATAAATCGTTCTACTAAATCCATGTTTTCAATTATTAATCATTTCTGTTGTTTCGGGTGATCTCGGTGGGATTCAAACCCACGACCTTCAGAACCGGAATCTGACGCTCTATTCAGCTAAGCTACGAGACCTTCTTTTCTGCTGCCCGTTTCTCCGGTTGTATGACATCGAAACGGGAAGTCGACTGCAAAATTACTGCTTTTAT